>JBPOIK010000079.1:0-70930 GCA_052034525.1 Planctomycetota bacterium | reverse complement strand
AATGTCGCGCTAAGCACGCGCGTCGCCTCCCGCGGATTGGCGAGTTCGACGAGGCCCTACCAGCCGCCGCGACGGCGTGGCTGGCGGCAGGATGCCGAAGAGTGTTGGTGCCGGTCGGGTTCGCGCTCGCCGTGGCCATGTTGCCCAATTCGTTACCCAATTCAGGAGGTATTACCTATTTCCCCGTCCGGCGCCACTGGGCGCCCTGGCCGCGGCCCAGGCATTCCACCTGACCCGCCCGACGCAGCGCCTTGAGCACGTGCCGGATCATGTCCGTACTGACGCCGGGGCACTCGCGCTGAAGGTCCGCGATGCGGAACGGCCGGGCCTGGGCGGCCACGGCGCGGCGCACCAGTTGGGACTTCGCGCCGCGCGGGCTGCCGACTTGTCCCACGCGTTCCTCGAACTCGCCGTACGCGGTCTTGAGAATGAACAACACGTAGTTGACGTAGTGCCAGGGATTGTGCTTGCCGGCGTGCCACTGGCGGGAACTCTGTTCCAGCGTTTCGTAGTACCGCTCCTTGTTCTGCTCGATGATGCGCTCCAAACTGATGTAGCGACCGACCTCGTACCCATGCTGGTAGCAGGTCAAGAGCAGCAGCAGCCGAGAGACGCGGCCGTTGCCGTCGCGGAACGGATGAATGCAGAGGAAATCCAGGTTCAGGCCGGCCAGCAGAATCAGCGGGTGCAGCCAGCGCTCGCGCAGGCCCTGGCGGTAGAGCGCGACCATCTCGCTGAGGGCTTGGCGCGTCGGCTGGCCCGCCGGGACGGGTTTGAAGCGGACCCGCTCACGGCCGTCGGCCTGTCTCTCGATGATGTCAACGTCCTTCTCCTTGAGCCGTCCGGCGTCCCAGATGTCCCCGCGGCAGAGCTTGTGCAACCGGCGCAAGGTCGCGGCGGTGACGGGTAGTTCGGCCGCGCCCTCGTGGATGAGCCGCAGGGCGTCGCGATAGCCGCGGACTTCCTCTTCGCCGCGGTCTTTCAGGGTCGGCCGGCCAAACAGGATGGTGCCAACGCGCGCCTGATCCACGGTGACGCCTTCGATCCGATTGGATGACACCGCGCTTTCGATCAGGGCGTGCTCTCGGAGTGCCTTGAGTTTCTGGGGCGATTGGCGCGTGAAGAGTTCTTGACGGCCCTGAGCCACCCCCAGGTCCGCCAAGTACCAGCTTGTCGCGGTGGGGATGGTCTGCGGCTCGGCGGAAAACTGCTTCAGTGTCATCATGGCGTTGTCTTCCCGCCCGCAAGAAAAGAACGGATCGTGTTCTGCGCGTCCCATGGGTCGGCGATTTCGAGGAAGTCCCACCGGCCCCAGGTCGCTGCGTTGTTCACCGCGGGAACCCACAGATTGCGGGCCGTGGCGACCTTGGCGGCTTTGTCGGCGTCGCGCTCGCCGCTGACCTCGATAATCAAATTCAGTGGGTCCGTTGGGCCGCGGCCGTCATCGACCCGGACCAGGAAGTCGGGCATGTAGTTTCGCTGGTCGCCGCCGATGGTGTAGGGGATCAGGAAGCCGAGGTTGTGGTTCTTGACGTAGCAGAGAACTTCCGGCATTTCCTCCAGTGCCTGGGCCATCTTCTGCTCCCAGCTCTCCGTGTCGGCCACGACGTGGGAGACATGGCACTTGCGCGGGTCGGTGCGGTAGACCGGGCGCGTCGTGTCGAAGTCCACGTGGCGCGTGCTGCCGACGGTGTCGTAAGGTTTGGGGATGGGCAGCAGGCGCTTCTGCCCCCCATCGGCCGCGAGGACGGCCTGGTAGATGCGGTCGGCGGCCTGGTGGCTGTTCTCGACCAGCAGCAGAAGCTGGGGGAAGGTGTTGTCCTTGAGCGTGAGGCACTCGGACAGCCAGCGGCGGGTGATGGCCACGAGGTCCGGGAAGACCCACACCTTCGGGTTGCCGTCGTCGTCACGGAAGTACTGCTCCAGGACGCGGCGGGCGATGACGAAAACGACTTCCTGCTCGCGGCGGCGTTTCAGATCGTCCAGCGTATGGATGGCTCTTTCGCCCACGATAGGATCGCACTCGACCTTGGTGGGCACGTCGGCGGTGGTCAGCGCCATCTTCGAGTCGGCGGAGAACTCCGCCGTCAGGCGCTCGGCCGGCAGTTCGTAGCGGTAGCCGTCGATGCGCGGAAAGGCGATCTCACAGGCGATGCGCTCTTCGAGCGCGCGGACGCGCGTGGGAATCGGCCCGGGTTTCGGGTCGATCGTCGAGCCGCTGCATGGAAGGAACGAGAACGGCACGCCGTAGACCTCGGCGTATTCGACGGGGAAGGCGTCGAAGGTGCGGGTGCCGCGCTGGCCGGGCAATTCGATCGTGTGCGGGACGGCGCTGTAGCTCATCCGGCGCAGGCCGCGACCGACGACCTGCTCGCAAAGAAGCTGCGTGCCGAAGGCCCGTACGCCGAGGATGTGGGTCACGGTGTTCGCATCCCAACCCTCGGTGAGCATGGAGACGGACACCACGCAGCGGACATGCTCGCCGAGCTTGCCCGGCTTGCCGATGGTGTTCATCACCTCGCGGAGCAGATCTTCGTCGGTGAGCTTCTCCACGTCGCGGTCGGGGAAGCGCTGTCGGTATTCGGCTTTGAATTCGGCAATCTCGGCGGAGGCGATTTTCTTGAACTCGTCGCTCATCGCCTCGCCGGATTCGAGTTGCTCGCTGTCCACGAGGATCGTGTTGGGCCGGTTGATGAAGCGCCTCCCGTCCACGTTGCTGAACAGGGCCAGACGGCCGGAGACGGCCACGGCTGTCTCGTTGGAAAGCCGCTTCTCCCAGCCCGCGATGTAGTCGAAGACCATCTTCGAGACGTTGGTGTTGTTGCAGACGACAATGAAGACCGGCGGCGTCAGTCCGGCGGCGTGGACTTCGGCGTTCCGTTTCCAGCGGTCGAAGCACTTCTCATAGTTCGCATAGAGGCTCTGGAGGGCGCCTTCCAGGACGACGGGGAGCCTCGGATCGCCGAACACCGCCGCCGTGCCGCGGCCCTTTTTCGGCAGGTCGTCGCGGATGCGATACCAGATGTTGCGGTAGGTGGGCTGGTCGCTGATCATCGCGTTGTCGGCCACCGGAACGCGGGGCACCTTCACGATGCCGCATTCGATGGCGTCGATCAGCGAGAAGTCCGAGACGACCCACGGAAAGAGCGTGCCTTCGGGATAACCGCTTCCGCGCAGGAAGAACGGCGTGGCCGACAGGTCGTAGACCACCTTGATGCCGAGCTTCCGCTGAACAGCCTCCAGGCCGCTGATCCATATGCGGGCGGCTTCGTCG
Organism: Planctomycetota bacterium; assembly: GCA_052034525.1. GTDB lineage: Bacteria > Planctomycetota > Phycisphaerae > UBA1845 > UBA1845 > JAFGJQ01. Next base: position 67,656 of record JBPOIK010000079.1, on the reverse strand, counting down.
CGCTTCTCGGCTTCCTTCCGGTCGTCGCCGGTAAGCTGCTCTTCGACGCCGCCGGCACGATGGCGGTAGCAGTGGTGGGCCTCGTCATTGATGACGATGACGTTGCGCTTGTGTCCCAGGCCGCGGCAAACGCGGCGGACCATCTCGCCTTCGGACTCGGTGAACGCTGAACTGCCGGCGGCGTTGCTGCCGTTGAGGATGTCTTTGGTTAGCTTACCGGCCTTGACCTTCTCGCGGCGCTTGCAGGCGTGAAAGTTGGTGATGACGATCTTGGCGTGGCCGAGCTGGTCCATCAGGTCGACCGGTACGATGTCCAGCGCGCGGTAGTAATTGCCCGGGTCGCTGGGTAGAAGCACGCGCAGGCGGTCGCGGATAGTGATGCCCGGCGTGACGATCAGGAAGCTATCGGTAAAGCGGGCATCCTGCGGGTTGGCGATCTTGTTGAGCGTTTGCCACGCGATCAGCATGGCCATGACCACGGTCTTGCCGCTGCCCGTGGCCATCTTGCACGCGATACGGAACAGGCCGGGGTTCGCGTCCTCGTTCGCGCGGCGAATGTCGTTCTCGATCCAGTTTTCGCCGTACTTCTTGGCGACCTCCGCGATGTAGATGAGCGTCTCCAGGGCCTCGATCTGGCAGAAGAACAGCCGGCGCGAGCGCTCGGGATTCGTCCAGTGCTGGAGCAGTCGGGCCGTGACTGACGTTGTGTCGTCGATGTAGCGGCCTTCGCGCCAGAGCTTCACCTTCTGGCGGATCGCATTGACCATCCGGTTTGGCTCGATCCGGTCGGCCGTCCATTCCGTGTCAAACGACGGTTGCTTCGCGCCGCTGCCCTTTCTGGGGGGTGGGGCGATCGGTACGAAGCAACCGCTCTCACGCCGCTGTTCCACTATGATACCGGTGATGCCCTCGTCATCGAAGCGGAAATGTCGCTGCGGCTCGTCGAATGGCGAGTTGATGACTGGGTTTTCGATGATGACCTGTCTTGGCATCGCGTCCTACCCACACGTGGCTACCGGACTTGCGGTCGCGGTCGTCGCCTGTACCATCATCACTTTGCCTTCTTGTCGCCAAGCCAGCGGTCAATCACGGTTCTGTGGAACCGCCAATGCCGGCCGACCTTCTGGCCGGGAAGCTTGCCTTCCTGGGCGAGCTTGTAGAGCGTGGACTTCGCGATCTTCAGATACGCTGAAAGCTCGTCGATGGTCAGCACGCTGTCGATGCGTCTGTTCATCTGCCGCCTGCCGCCGCTCGGGCGCTGGAGGACATGCCCCCGGCCACCGCCAAGAGACGCCTGTAATTTGATAGTTGTTGGAGGCTGCTGTCAAACGCTGTCCTGTTGCCGCGTCGCAGGCGGCCGGCGCCCCGAACATGGACGCCGGTTCTGCCATTATTCCCGATGGGTCCGACAGATAGGGTCGTACCCCTGAACAGACGGGGTTGACCAGCGCGCTGGCTTCAGATGCCCCGCCCGGCGGACCGGCCGGACTTGCCGCGGGCGCCCACGCCGGCGGGACCTACCGCGGCGAGCTTGCGCGGTCGAATCCCGCCGGCGTCCGTGGGCAGCATCCGGCGCTCCATGCGACGGCTGTCGGCCGGCCGGTCGTCACGGCTGGACCATTCGCTCCCGCAGCTCGACCTCCTCGCGTTCCAGCTTCGCGAGCTGGCGCTCGATCTCGGGCAGTTCGGCCCGGGCCGCCTCTGCTCGCCGGCGGTGTTCTGCCGCCTGGGCCCGCCAGTAGTCCGCCCGCCGCCCGCCTTCGCATTCGACCTGCTCCAGGTCGGCCTTGGCCGCCGACTCGCACTCGCCAGCCGTGTGACGCAGCTCGTACAAGCGGGTCCGCAGTGCGGCAATCCGCCGCAGCACCTCCGCCAGCTCGGCCGTCAGGTCCGCGTACGGGCACGTGTCCATGAGCCGCTGGCGGGCGTCGCGGGCCTCCCACAGCGCCCTTTGGATCTGCTCCAGCCGCGCGTGCAGCGGCAGCGTCGCGTCGGTGTGGGCCTGCTCGGCCTCCTCCAGCTTGCGGTCCTCGGCGAGCATTCGCTCGCGGAGCTCGGTCCGCTCCTGTTCCAGGGCACCCACGCCGGCGACCACCGCGAACCACTGCTGTCGCTGTTGCATCCGCTCCACGGCTGCCTTCAGGTCCGCCGGCGTCCGGCCGCAATCGGCCAGCAGCCGCTCGACCGCGGCGGGCGCGACCCTCTCGCCGGCCGCCAGCTTCCGGACCGTCGCCCAGAAGTCGGCCTCCCGGCCCTTCTTCCGTGTCTCCAGTTCGCTCAGCAGTTCGGTCAACATAGACTTCCTTGTCTCCTTGCGGCGCCTCCTGCACCGCCCTGAGGGATGAGGATGCGACGCTCGCACGCCGCGAGCGTCCTCGAAAGCTCTTCTGTTGCTGCCGTCTTCGACTTCCAGCGCGGCACGTCGGCCTGCCACAATTCCGCGAATGCCGCCGGCTGCGGCGTCGCCTGGATGTTGGCGAACGCGCAGCCGGCCAGCCGTCCGGGCTCGTCGCCGAGCGCCGCAGCGTAGCGCCGCGTGGGCGACAGGCCGTACTCGACGGCGTCGAACAGGTCCTCGGCGAACAGCCACGCGCCGCACGCCCGGGCGCGGTGGGCAAGGTGCAGCACGATGCGGATGAATGGGGCTTCGTGACGGCGCCAGGGTATCGTTGCACTCGGGCCGTTCGTCGGTGCGGTCACGCCGTCCAGTTCCGCTTTGAGGGCCAGGGCGGCGAAGGTGACCAAGCTCGCGGGCGGTTCGGGTCCGCCGATCAGTCCGGCATCGAGGATGTGCGCCAGCTCGTGCAGCACGTCGCCCAGGAAGGTCCGTGCAAAGCAGCGGCGGCGGGCGGGCCGGCCCAGCTCGGCCAGGTCGGCCGCGATCGCTTGGGGATTGACCACCATCGCCGGCCCACGGCCCCGCCATCGGCCGAGCGGCTCCAGCGTCGGCCGCAGAATCAGGTCCAGGTACCGCGTCGTGAGGCCCTCCAGTCGGTCCGGCCAACGCAGTTCCGCCGGCAGATCCGCGGCCAGCACGACGTACACCGGTCGGCCGGCCAGGTCCGGCGCCACCGCTCGGCAGAGGGTCTCGGCCCGTGCGGCGAGTCGCCTCACTTCGCGCCCTCCCGTCCGCCGCCGGCGGCGACCACCAGCGCCTCACCTTCGTCTGTGATGCCGTGTGTGTCCCACCGGAACGGCAGGATCAGCCGGCCGCCGGTCGCCGAGGCTGTTTCTTCGCGGGAAACGCGGTGTTTCCGGTGTCGTGGGCGAACCGCGTGGCGTGCCCCCGCTATTTCCCGGGCCGTTGCAGAACACGCCGGCCCCGTGGTTCACAGAACGCGCCGATGCCCCCAGGCGTCGGCGTCTTCGCTTTTTACGTTCTGTCCACAAAGGGGTTACGATCCACACCGTCTATGGCCAGGATCTCGGATTCGCCACCAGAGATAACCGCACCATTCTTGGTGGCCACCTGATTGGCCGGGTTTGGCCCAGAGCCTCTCCACGCCGGAGAGAACCGTAGGCTCGGGTTATCAGGTGGTTGTCTCCGCTGGGGCGAGCGCAACCGGGTCGATGCTCACAACGGCCACTCGGAACTCGTTGTTCCCCCCATCGCCGCACTTCGAGTAGTGCATCCAGTTCAGCACATACTCGCCCCGCAGACAGATGGGAGCGATCCTGCCCTTCGTGGTTCCGGCTGACGCATGACCAGCCCAAGCGAGCGTGCTGCTGAGCTTCGCCCCCTCATGCACGCGGAACGCGCAGTCAACGTTGCCATCGCGACCGCTCTTTCGCCAATACGTTGGGTCGTTCGTCAAGATCAGGGCGAACCCGGTCAGGCCGGGGTAGGCGCTCGCCATCGCCTCAATCCGTCCGATGTCCCGGCAGAAATCGTATCTCCCAAGGTCTTGGGCGCTCTGATCCAGCAGATCAAACGGCTCCTGGCCCACGGTCACCCGTAGACGTCGTGTCTTGTATTTCAACTCAATCGCGTAGGTCGCATCAGCATGTTCCAGCCAAATGTCGACGTATGTCCTCTGCTTCAGCTTGCCAGGCCTGTATTCGAGCCTGACCTCAACGCCCAGGTTTTGCTCGTGGATGATCCACGCCAGTGCATGCTGGAAGTCCGCTTCTGAATGGAAGACGGGCCGGCGGGCTGCAAGAACCGATAAGACTTCGATAATGTCAAACGCCATGTCTGAAGCCTCCATTCCCTGACCAACGGCATAGTCGTGACTCTGACGCGACCAACCATAACCCTCATCAAGTGGTTAATGAAAGTGGGCGCGGCGGCGGCGGACGGCATAGGTAACCAGAGAGGGCAGGAGCATGAACACTTTCCCGGAGAGCTTGCCATGATCTCGACTACCGATCCCGAAAGCATGACAGCCGAAGAGCGCCGGCTCGAGGTCGCCAGTATTCTCGCGCGTGGCGTTCTGCGCCGCGTCCGCCTGGCCAAAACGGCCGATTCAGGCCGCCACCAGACTGTCTCGGAAGCGTCTCGAAAGCTCCTTGATATTTCGGTGGAAACGGGGCTCCGTGTGGCTCCGCAACCCGCCGCGTCTCGGAAAGCCTGAATGAAAGGAGCCGCATGGTGAACGACATCGGAGCCGAACTCGCCGCCCTGAACCAGATGTCCACCGGCGATCTGGCCGAGCGCTACGCGGAAATGCCCGGCCAGTCCTGCGGCCAGACGTAATTCAGCGTACGCGCCCCCGCAGAAAACTTACTCCCCGCCGTCACACGCCATGCCTGGCGCACCACGCAAAAGCGGCCGCCGCGATACACGCGAAGGCCGCTTCGGCTGTTCCTTGTTTTGTTCGTGCCCCCTTGAGCTTGCGTGGTGGCTCAGGCGCCTTCTCAGGCCGCCAGGTAGCTTTCTTCCAGCACCTGCCGGATCTTCTGCAAGGCCCGGTTCTGAATCTGCCGGACCCGCTCCTTTGTCACGCCGATCATCAGGCCCACCTGCTCCAGCGTCTTGGGATGGGCGTTGGCCGGGTCCGTCGCCGATAGAGCGAACCGTTCGTCAATCACTGTCCGCTCCACGTCGTTCAGCTCGGCCAGGTTTTTCATGAGAATCGACCGCAGCTCGTCAATACAGTTGTTCTCGTGCTCCTCCCGCTTGCGCTCGATGAAGTCGCTTTTCTCGATGGCCGGGTCGAACTCCACGGGAAACCGCCCGCGATGCCGGCTGGCCCGCATGGCCACCCGGGAAAACGCCTTGAGGATGGACCGGCACGAATACGTGCTGAACTTGAACCCAAGCCCGCAGTTGAATTTTTCCACGCTGCGCAGCAGGGCCATGTTGCCTTCGCTGATCAACTCGTTGTAGTCGATGCCGGTCAGGCGCGTCCGCTTGGCCATGGCGAGCACCAGCGGAATGTTCCGCCGGGCGATTTCCGCCCGGGCGTCCAGCATCCGCTTGGCCCAGCCCAGCAACTGCCGGACGGCCGCGGCGGTCAGCCGTTTGTTCTGGTACTGCTTCAGGATTTCCATGATCCGGGCCCGGGCCAGGTTCATCCGCAAGAACAGCGTCTGCTCCTGCTCCGTGTCCAATGTCGGCACTTTGGAGTCCGGCAGCGATGGGTCCACCACCGGCTCGGGCGACACAAATTCGGTGGCCGTCGCACCGGCCAGTTGCGTTTTGGCTCCAAACAACTCCAGGTCGGCGTTCCGACTGCGCAAACGCGGATGATCCACGTACTCGATGGGCTCCGAGAGCAGCCGCTCCAGCAGTTCCACATCCTGCGGGCTCAAAGCGGCAAGCACCGCCTTGCCCGGCAGAACTGCCTGGGGTGTGTACGCCACCGTGCCATATGGCTTGGTTTGCTCGGCTGATTTGGCTGCCATGTCACAACTCCTTCAGCCTCTGAGGCCTACGGACCAAAGCGATTTCGACCCGTCATCCCGGCTTCAATCTACGATCTACTACGTTCCTTTGCCCAAATGGTGCGTTTTTCGCGCCCGCTTTTTATCGGACCATACAAGGCCTTTCCGCGCGTCCCGGGTACAGGGACAAGTACATACCGTCCTTCGCTCAATAAGGGGAGAGTGGTGCGCTGGGGAGCCTGCTACCGTATAAAGTATACCACACGCCGAATGTCCTGACAAATGCCGGACCAGTCTGCGAGCCCGGTATTCACCCCATTTGGGGACCGTACGGTCCCTCCTTTGCAGCCCGGCGCGCCACGATTCCACGTCACCTGCCGCGGCCGTCTGGAAGGTCAAACTGCGGCCCGACTTGCGGTGTTCGGGCCTGTCGGCTTCCGCAAACCTGCCTTCGGTCGCTTTCTTCCATCCCATCGCGGACGTACCATTTCTACCGGATGGGTGACCGGTCCGTCGCACACGGTAGAACCAGGCACGGATGGCCGGCCCAGGGAGACACGGATGAACTCCACTTTGCTGCATCTGCGGGAGCAGATCGACGACGTTCTTGGTACGGTAGTAGCCCTGCGCCAAGACCTGCATGCGCACCCCGAGTTGGCGTTCGAGGAACGCCGCACCGCCGGACGGGTGCTGGAACACCTGGGAGCGATCCCGGATCTCAAGCTGCGCAGCGGGATCGCGGGCACCGGCGTCGTGGCCCTGCTCAATGCCGGTCGACCGGGCCCGTGCGTGGCCCTTCGCGCGGACATGGACGCGCTGCCCATTCAGGAGACCACCGGCCTGCCATACGCCTCCACGGTGCCCGGCAAAATGCACGCCTGTGGGCACGACGGCCACACGGCCGCCCTGGTGGGAGCCGCGATTGTGCTGTCCCGCCTGGCCGACCAGCTCCCCGGCGCTGTGAAGTTCATCTTCCAGCCGGCGGAAGAGGCCGGCGGCGGCGCCGCACGCCTGATCGAGGAAGGCGTCTTGGACCACCCCAAGGTTGACGCCATTTTCGGCCTTCACGGCTGGTCGGACCTGGAGCTGGGGCATGTCGCCGTGGCGGCCGGCCCGGTCATGGCGGGCACGCGAACCTTCGAGCTGACGCTGCGCGGCCAGGGAACGCACGCGGCCTATCCGCACCGAGGGGGCGACGTGATCGCCGCGGCGTGCCAGATCGTTACGGCCATTCAGGCGATCCGCACGCGAAGGATCGACCCGCTCACCCCCCTGGTGATCTCTGTGTGCCAAGTCTCCGGCGGGCAGACGTTTAACGTGCTGCCGGAGGTCTGTGTTGCGAAGGGAACCATTCGAGCTTTGGACGCCGCGGCCCTGGAGTCTGCCTGGACGCAGGTTCAGCAGACAGCGCGCGCCGTGGCCGAGATGTTCGATGTCGACGTACAATTCGATCTGGTGGATGCGTATCCGCCTGTAATCAACGACGCCCGGTGCGCCAGGGTGGTGCATGAAGTCGGCCGTGAACTGCTGGGCCCCGATTGTGTCTGCGATACCCACGCTCCGAGCATGGGCGGCGAGGACTTCGCGTACTATTGTCAGCGGGTGCCCGGTGTGTTCTTTCGTGTCGGCGTTCGTCCACAGACCGCCCCCGACTGGCCGACAATCCACAACTCGGCTTATGATTTCAACGATGCCGCGCTGCCGACGGCGATGGCCATGTACTGTGGTGTGGCTTTGCGGTTTCTGGCCGCCCCCCCCAGCATGCTGTGCGGCTGACCCCCGGCGTGGCCCTCCCCTGGTTGGGGCGTGAGGGTTCCTTCCCGCTCCGACAGGTTCCCACAAATGCGCTGGGTCGAGAGCCCTTCATCGGCCTCTCTCCGGGGTCGGCCGGTTCGGCCGGCGAATTGTCCGGCCTCTCGTTCAGAAGGTCGGTGGTGCCGCCGGGCGTCCGGATCTCGGCACGGTAAATTTCACTTGTTTTCAAAAGTTTTGAAACATTGTGGGCGGCGGATTCGGACCGCTCTAGAATGGATACCATGGCATTGACGTTCTCCGATTGGACTCAGGAAAACTCACCGGCCGCCGGCGGCGATGCAAACGGACGCGGGCTGGCGGAGTATTATGCGCCGATCCTGGATGATCTGGCACGGGTCCGCCGGCTTTTTGAGGACACGCTGTTCAGCGACTTCCCGTTTGTCAACGAGCTGAGCACCTACGTCCACGGGTATCGCGGCAAGATGCTCCGGCCGGCCCTGTTGCTTCTGACGGGCCGGGCGGTCGGGGACATCACCGAAACCCACATCGTCGTGGCGACTGTCGTGGAGATGATCCATGTGGCCACGCTTCTGCACGACGACGTGCTGGACCACGCGGACCTTCGCCGCCGGCGTCCCACCGTCAGCGCGTTGCACGGCAACGAGACGGCCGTGCTCCTGGGGGATTACCTGGTATCCCAGGCCTATCACCTGTGCAGCTCGGTTGCGGGGCGGCACGCGGCCTGCCGCATCGGAGCCACCACCACGACGGTCTGCGAAGGCGAGTTGATGCAGAGCCACCATCGGGGCAACTGCGAGCTGACGGAGGCCGAGTATTTTGACATCATCGACCGGAAGACCGCCGCGTTGACCGCCGTCTGCGGCGAATTGGGCGCTCATTTTGCGGATGCTTCGCCGGATGCGGTCCGGGCCATGAGCGCGTTCGGCCGACTGGTGGGGGTGGCGTTCCAGATCGTTGACGACGTGCTGGACATCACCGGCACGGAGGCCGAAATGGGCAAGACCCTGGGTCGGGACCTGGATCTGGGCAAGCCGACGTTGCCTGCCATTCACTGTCTGCGTCAAGGGGAGCCGGCGGTTGCGCGTCGGCTGGCGGCGGTGCTGGGCAATGGCTCGCGGGCACCCGCGGCGGAGGTGCGAGACTGGCTGAACGAGTGCGGGAGCCTGCAATACGCGATGGAGCGGGCGAGCGGGTTTCTGGGACAGGCTATCGAGCACTTGCGTGCGTTACCGCCCGGCCCGGCACGCGACTCGCTGGCGGGATTGGCGCATTTCATGGTGCACCGGCAGCGGTGATTTCGCCGAGGCGGACTCGGTCTCGTCGGAGTCTGCCCACGTTGACAGCCCCTGTTTTTCGCGATTCAATACGGGTCTGTCTTTGCGCCGCTAGCTCAGTTGGTAGAGCAGCTGACTCTTAATCAGCGGGTCCGGGGTTCGAGTCCCTGGCGGCGCAGTCGCCCGCCGGTGTTCGTCGACGTCCGCCGACGTTCGTATCTGTCCCTTACTCAAGGGGTTGTGGGCGTCCTATTTTCTCTGGCCGCCGATGTCCGTTGTTCGCCGACGTTCGCCGACGTCCTGTGAATTGCGCCTGATTTGGTGCAAATGTGGTGCATCGTCTGTGCCAGTCTTCCGCAGGGCCATCGGCTCGCGCGTGGGGGGCCACCTTCCCCGGATCCCTTGATCCCTCGATCCCTTGATTCCTCGATCCCATCGGCTCGCGCTTGGGGGGGGGCCGCTTGCTGCCGGCAGGGGCGCCGCCCCCTCTCGTCAAGCGAGAGTCCCCTGGCGATGCGATTTCAGAGTTCCTGTTCTTCCCGTGCGGCTCCAGCGCCTTTCACAATGCCCACCAGCGCGCCCACCATGTCTTTCACCGACTCCGCCTGCAGGCCGAGTTGCTCGGCCACGGAGGAGGAGTGACTCGCTTCGGAAGCCGACTCCTGGGTCATCTGCGACATCTGTGACACAGCGCTGTTGACTTGGTCGACCCCCTGCGCCTGTTGCTCGGATGCCCGGGCGATTTCTCCCACCAGTTCCGATACCCGTTGCGTACTGGCCACAATCGCCCCGAAGGCGACTCCCGCCTCACGGACGGCCTCAACGCCGTCCCGCGCCCGCCCCACCGAATCCTCCACCAGCGTTCGCGTGTTCCGGGCCGCTTCGGCCGCCCGACTGGCCAGGTTCCGTACCTCGTCGGCCACCACTGCGAAGCCTTTGCCGTGCTCGCCCGCCCGGGCCGCCTCCACGGCGGCGTTCAGGGCCAGCAAATTCGTCTGGAAGGCGATTTCCTCGATGACTTTGATGATTTTGGCGATCTGGGCTGACGACTCGTTGATGCTGGTCATGGCCTGCGTCAGCCGGACCATCGTCTGGTCGCCCGCGGCGGCGTTCTCCTGGGCCTGCGCGCTCAACGTGTCGGCTTCGCGGGCGTTCGCCGCATTCGTCCGCGTCATGGCCGACATCTGCTCCATGGCACTGCTGGTCTCCTCCAGGGACGACGCCTGCTCCGAGGCCGAGGTCGCCAGTCGCTGACTCGCTCCGCCGATCTGCCGGGAAATCTCCACCAGTTCCTTCGAGCCCTCACCCAGGTTTCCGATGACTCCCTGCAGAGAACGCACCAGCGGGAGGACGACCAATGGGAACAGGCTGACCGCCATCACCACCAGGGCGGCGACGCCCGTCGCGCAGGTCAGCGTCAGGGATTGTCTGACCCGGCCCTCAAACACGGAGCGGGCATCTGCCAGCATCTTGTTCAACTCGTCCTTGGGAAACTCCAGATGCAGCAGGCCGTACAGCGTACCTACCTCCATGTCCGGCCGAAGCCGCCGCATGTCCGGCGTGACGTGCAGCGGCTGATACAGGTTAATCGCCTTCGCATCCTCCCGCAGGATCAAGTCCGAAGTCTCGGCTGCCTGGTCCCAGACACCCTCGGCCAGCGGCGTGCCTACGTGTTGTACGGGCGAGGCCAGCTCGGCCGTCCCGGACAGACCGACGAAAGCAATCACTCCGATGGACGATTGTTCTCTCTGCCGGTGCGCAAAATCCACGAACTGGGTGTGCTCGCCGGTCTGCAGCCAGCGGTCGGTGGCGGCCCAGATGCCCTGGGCCATCCCCTTCGACGACTCGCGCTGCACGTCCAGGGATGAACCTTCGATTCTTCCCAGTGTGTCCTCAAAACCGCGCACGTACAACGTGTGCTGAATGCCGAGCAGCACCGCCATCGACACGACAAACAGTCCGATCGTCGGCACGTACATCCGTCGGGCCAGGCTGGCTTCTTTCAGCATCATGTCGCAGTCCCCTTTCGGTCTTCATCACCATACGCCACCGTGTGATACTTCTCACCATGGCGATAGAATGGGAACGATTTGCGCTTCGCAAAATCCTCGCTCGTACACGCAATGCACGGCGCCCCGGCTCGTATGCACCAGTTGATTCCCCCGTTCCACTGACGGTGCGAGCAGTTCGAATGGCTCAACGGCCCCAGGCACCCCAGCTTGAACAGGCACCCTTCATCCCCGAAGTGCTCCGCGAAGTGCCCCTTCTGCCAGTGATGGAATCGCGGGCAGTCGTCGTGAACGGACGCGGAGCAGATCATGTCCGGCGTCAGCGTGGCCGGATCGACGGCCGGATACCCCACGCCCGCCAGATACGCCAACGTGGTGACCAGCGTGTGCGGATGGACCGGGCAGCCCGGGCAGTTCACCAGCTTGCGTTCCACGGAAATCCCCTGGCCGATCATGAATTCCTTCAGCCCTATCGCGCCGGTGAGGTTCCCTTCCGCACCCGGGATACCGCCGAACGCCGCGCAGGAACCGGCCGTCAGCACGAATTGCGCCCGCCGCAGCAAGGGCGGCAGCAGCTCGGTCAGCGGCTTGCCGGCGATCGTACACGCCTGGGGCATCTGCGGGCACACCGCCCCTTCGAGCACCAGGTAAAAGTCTCCCGCCTCGCTGAGCCGATCCAGCGTTTGGGTGACCAGATCGCCCTGCGCCGCCGAAAGGGTCGGATGGAACACGACGGATATTACCTGCGTGATCAGTTCCACCGGCCCCGGTTCGTCGGAGTTCAGCAGCGACACGCTGCACCCGGTGCAGGACATGCCTTGCAGCCATACCACCCGTTTCTGGCCGCTGAACACCCGCTCCAGCCCGTTGGCCAGGGCCCGCGCCGCGCTGGGGCCCAGTCCGGCGCCGGCCGCCAGCGCGGCGCCCATCCCGAGGAATTCCCTTCGCGAAATCTCTGCCATCACTGTCATCTCCACGGGCGACCCCGCCCCGTCGGCCCCGGACGCGGTCAATGAACCGCGCACGCCAGGCATGGATCGAACGAGCGTACGATGCGGCCCAGCTCGATCGGCTGGGATGCGTCGGCCACCCGCGTGCCCTCCAGCGCCTTCTCCACCGGGCCGGACTGCCCCTTCGAGTCCCGAGGCGAGCAATTCCACGTCGTCGGCACCACGCTCTGATATGCTTTCACCTTGTAATCTTCGATGGTCAGCCAGTGGCCCAGCGCGCCGCGCGGGGCCTCCACCAGGCCCGCCCCCTTGCCGTTTTTGGGAAACTCAAACTCGGTGACGGCCGGCTGATCCACGGCAATCTCGTCCAGCCAGCGGAAACACTGCCGCACCAGGGCCAGCGTCTCCAGCCCCCGGGTCACGTGTCGACCCATCACGGACACCAGTTTGTCCGGCGTGACGCCGAGCTTCTGGCAGATCGAGTCCACGAGCTCGCGCGCCCAGCCGCCGGTCCCCGCGTGGTAGTGCACGAGCATCCGGGCGAGCGGACCGACTTCCAGCGGCAGTCCTCGATAGCGCGGCGCCTTGATCCAGGAATACGCCCGCGGCTTGCCCGGCTTGGGAAGCGTCTGGCCCTCGAACGGATGACGGGCCGCGTCGTCCTCGTACCAGGCCGCGCTGACGTCTTCGCTGATGTGACGCGGATCGAACGCCTCCCACTTGCCGTCGATGAGCGTTCCCGACGGGAAAAACTTCCGTCCGCTGTCGTCCATTTCGAACGAGCCGTACGCCAGGAGATTCCCCCATCCGCGTCCGATCTCGAAATATTGCGGGAACTGACGACCCACCTCCAGCAGGTCCGGCAGGTACACGTCCTCCACGAACGCGAGCACCTCGTCCAGCCGGGACCGGTAGGCCAGGATCCGCTCGAGCGTGGGCTTCTGCGTGCATCCCCCCGGCAGCAGGGCGGTGGAGTGCGGCAACCGCGCGCCGAACACCGCCCCCATTTCGTCACAAATCCGGCGCGTCTTCAAGGCATCCGCATAATGGGCAAGCAGCGCGCAGTTGATCTCCGTGGAGGAAACGTAGTCACCCTCGTAGCGCGGCAGGAACGGCGCCACCGGAAAGACATCCTTGCGATCCAGGGTCGACTGCGCCCACGCCTTGAGTTTGAGCAGAGTGCGGTCGGACCCCGTGTAATTCAGCACGGCCGTCACATCGACGAAGTCCAGCGCGGCGAGCTGATAGAAGTGAAGGATGTGCGAGTGAAAATAGTTGGCCGCCGCGATCAGGTTCTGCAGCAGCCGTCCGTTCCGCACCGGCCGAATCCCGTATGCCCCCTCCTGGGCCCGCACCGAGGCCATACCGTGAGAGATCGGGCAGACGCCGCAGGTCCGCTGCGTGATCTGCTGGGCGTCCAGCGGGTCTCTACCCACCAGAATCACCTCCAGCCCGCGAAACATCTCCCCCTCGCAATGGGCCTGAGTCACCTGCACGCCGGAACCGCTGATGTGCGGCTCGGTCTCGGTGTGGATGGCCAGATGGCCCTCGATGCGGGTCAGCGGACTGATCGTAACCGTGTTGGACATGGTTCAGACCTCTTCTGATGCGCGCGGCTCGCTCTGCCCGACCTGCAACGTCACAAGATCGAATGCCGGAACAAAGCGGAGCGTTCTCTTCGAATGAGCCAGGCGTTCGGCGGCGCAGGTTTCTCCCGACGTCCGCGCGGCCGCCCGTTCTGTGCGATGCAATGTCACCAGATGACAGGGCGACATTCCTTCAGCTCTCTTCTGCGCCGGGACACATTTCTATCGGCTGAATCGAGAACAAAAATAGAAGTCATAATTCTAATGCCACACGATGACATCACTTCAAGACGTGGCGGCCCGCAATGCGCAGATTCTGTTGGGACAATAGTCCTAGGTCGGAAGATGCAGTTGGATCAAATCGAACACGCGGGCGTGCGGTGCGAACAACTCCTACCGGACCGTGCTCCTTACGCAGAGGAAACGCCCGGGGGCACGATTGATTCGCAACATGCCGGCCCGCGAATTGAAACAGAAGCGGCGCAGGCGCTTCCATGCCCCGATGGCCGGAGGCGGAACGTCCTGGTACGCGAACCCCAGTCAGGACATCGCCGAGCGCCCGGACTGTTCTCGATCCGCGCGCTGGCGTGTGGTTGTGTTTGTGGGGGTGTCGGCGGGCCGCGGGCTTACTGCCCCACTGTCTGGCCCGCCTTCTGGGCGTAGAGCCGCTTGGCCCGGCCCACCAGGTAGAAGGATCCGGTAATGCAGATCAGATCCTCACGCGTCAAAGCGCTGCCCGCGATGCGGATCGCCTCTTCCAGGTCTTCCGCCACCTGGGCCATTTTTCCGCACTGGTCCACGTAGGCGGAGGCCAGGTCGTGCGGATCCATGGTGCGCGGCGAGCCCGTCGTGGTAAAGATGACTTTGTCGGCCCCCAGTTGAATATGACGCAGCATGCCCGCCACGTCCTTGTCCCGCTGGCAGCCGAAAATCACGATCATCGAGTCGTACGGCACGTTCTGCCCGATTCCGCGCATCAGCGCATGCACACTGGCCGCGTTGTGGGCGCCGTCTACCAGAATGCGCGGGTTCTCGCAGATGATCTCCATCCGTCCGCTCAACCGCACGGACGCCAGGCCGTCAATGGCAAGCTGGTCGTCAATCTTCAGGCCGCGCTGCTTGAGTACGTCCACCACGGCCAGTGCCACGCTGCAATTGATCGCCTGGTGCTCGCCCAGCAGCGGCACATGCACATGCTCGAACCGGCTGGTCGGGGTGGTCAGGCACAGCCGGGTGTGCGGACCCAGCCCCCGCGACGCCTCGAATCGGTAGCTGAACTCGATGTCCTCGCCCGTGAACCGCAACGGAGCGCCCATCTTCTCCGAAGCCGCCGCCAGCGCCTGCCGCGCCTCTGCCCGCTGCGGCGCGCTGATCACCGGGACGCCCTGCTTCATGATGCCGGCCTTCTCCTCGGCGATGGCCGCCAGCGTGCTTCCGAGCTGACCCGAATGATCCATGCTGATCGACGTGATGGCGCACACCTCCGGCCGGATGACGTTCGTCGAATCCAGCCGACCGCCCAGGCCGGTCTCAATCACGGCCACGTCCACCTTTTCCGCCGCGAAGTGCAGAAAAGCCATGGCCGTCAGAACCTCGAAGTACGTGAAGGTGTCTCCGTGCGACTTCACCCGGCAGATGGCATCCACCAGCTTGGTGAACTTGGATTCGGAAACCATGTCTCCGTTGATCGCGATGCGCTCGCGAACGGTCAGAATGTGCGGCGAGGTATACAACCCGACTTTCAGCCGGTTGCCTTGGAGCATGGCGGCCACCATCGCCGCCGTGCTGCCTTTGCCCTTCGTCCCCGCAACGTGGACCGTCTTGAACTCGCGCTGAGGATTGTCCAGCGCGGCAAGAAGCCGGGTCATACGGGAAAGATTGAAATTCGTGGAATTGTACCCCAACCGGCCACCCTGCTCGTAGTTCACCAGTGAGCTGAGGTAGTTCAGTGCCGCCTTGTAGGTCCGCACCGATACTCCGCTCGGCTTGCGCGCCGTTGCCCGACGTGGGGCGGTCTTAGTCACGCAAGCGGGTTTTCGAGCTGGTTTGGACGACGACTTGGGTTTCGTCTTAACAGCAGTTGACCGTGCCATGGGCAGGATTTTAACTCCGATAAGCAGCAGCGTCAATGAAGAAACCGTTACTACTCTTTGCCAGGATTGAACTTAGCGTTCTGAGGAAGAACCTCACATCTGTGAGATACCACCAGGGAAGCCGCTATAAATCCTTAGTGACTCGCGACTTACGTCAGGCACTCCTTTTCACGTGTGGCAGGCGGACATTACCGGTCTTCCATTGCACTCTTATACGAGTCACACAGCCCACCAGTTTACCTCAACCGCGTCGAATTTGCCAGAGATCGCAGGGATGGCGGCCGGTAGAAACCTGTCGCTCTATATGTTGTGGTAACGCGACACAAAGCGGGCAAGCGACACAACCCCGCCGGGCGGCCGGGTTTCCGACGAGGCTCACCTGCCGGTATCATGGCCCCCGAACGAAGGACCGCGACGTGAGCACTTTCGATATTTCTTTCGCCGCCAGCCGGACTCGCGTGACGGTTCACCCGGGCGCCCTCCGAGAACTGGGTCCGGCGCTGGCTGAACTGGTCCATCCGACGAAGGTTCTGCTGGTCAGCGATGAGACTGTGGCTGGGCTGTTCGCAGAGGCCGCGCTGGCGAGCCTGCGCGATGCGGGGCTGGAGGTCGCCGCTCTGATCCTGCCGCCGGGCGATGCGACGAAATCGCTCGCCTCGGCCGACCGAATCTACGACCGTTTGGGAGAAATGCGGCTGGCCCGGGACGGCGCGCTGGTGGCGCTGGGCGGCGGCATGGTGAGCGATCTGACGGGCTTCGCGGCCGCGACGTGGATGCGTGGCGTGGCATTCGCTATCTGCCCGACGACGGTTGAGGCGGACGTAGACGCCGCCATCGGTGGCAAAACGGCCGTTAA
The DNA here is from genome assembly GCA_052034525.1 of Planctomycetota bacterium. GTDB lineage: Bacteria > Planctomycetota > Phycisphaerae > UBA1845 > UBA1845 > JAFGJQ01. The sequence continues at coordinate 51,286 of JBPOIK010000079.1, read as the reverse complement.
CCATCGGGCGGGCAAAAACCTCGTCGGAGCGTTTCATCAGCCCGCGCTGGTGCAGATCGATCCGGAGTGCCTGCGCACGCTCTCGCCGCGGGATCTGGTGGCCGGCCTGGCCGAATCCATCAAGCACGCGGTGATCACCGACGAGCCGTTTCTGCGATGGCACATCACGGAATGCAAGCGTGTGCTGGCCCGCGAGCCCGACGTGCTGACGGAGCTGGTACAGCGGAACGTTCGGATCAAGGCGGACGTGGTCTCGCGCGATGAGCGGGAACAGACAGCGCTGCGGGCGTCATTGAACTTCGGGCACACCGTGGGCCATGCGATCGAGGCCGCGCGAGGATACGCCCTGCGACACGGCGAATGCGTGGCGCTGGGCATGGTCGCCGAGTGCCGCATCGCGGTGGAGATGGGGCTGCTTTCGCAGGCGGATGCGGGGCACGTGGTGCGGTGTCTGGAAGCGTACGGCCTGCCCGTGCGACTGGACATCCCGCTGAACGAGGACGAGTTGCTGGGCTACATGTCGCGCGACAAAAAGGTGGCCGGCGGCAAGGTCCGATTCACGCTGCCGCGGGGCCTGGGCGCTACGGTGCTGCGTGACGACGTGCCGGACGCGATCGTGCGCGCCGCATGCGCCGCCGTGACGTCTTGATGGTCACAAAACAAGACGTCTTATTGCGGGCCTCCCGATCGTCAAGCGCAAATCGTGACGCTGTCCCGCCGCCGCCACGGCCCGGCCATGCGGCTTGCCCGCTTCCTTGGTCTGACGGACAAAGGGCATCCGGTGCACCCGGCGTCAGGACTCACCGGGCACGTGACCGTTCACGCCCTGAGGGAAAGGAGGGAGGGGGCGGTTCCTCGCGTCAAATGCCCCAGCTCCAATTCAGCTCCCGCGTGCCCGGCCACTCGTATCCCCGACCTACCCCCGTGTTGTTCACCGTGATTCAACAGTGTTCGCACAGTCGATTTCTCATTGGATCCGAGAGCCGCGGCTTTGCCGCTTGATTTCTTATCGTGCGCCCTGGTTCGCTCTTGTATTCATGCGCAGCGATCTGCTATAAGTAAATGCGACCTCACCCCGCACGGATGCACTGTTGGTTCATGGAGTCGAACCTATGCTTTCCCGCACTCGTTTTGCGTTTCTGGCTGCCGCCCTGCTCGTATTGAACGCCGTTGGACTGGGGCTCATCTACCGGGCGGCCACCCGCACGGACCGGCCCAAGCTCCGCGTGCTCGCCGCTCTCCCGACGCAGAACATCGACGAGACCGACCGGCTCACCCTCGTTTTTGATGAGCCGCTGGTGCCTACGTCTCTGGTCGGCAAACCGGCAGCCCGCTCGCCCTTCCTCGTGGATCCGCCGCCGGACGGCCAATGGGTCTGGGCCAAGCCGGACCGACTGGAGTATCGCCTGGACAGGCCACTGGCGCCGGGTCGGGTATACGTGGTCAAGCCTGCGGCGGACGCGGAAACGCAGACCGGGCGTGTGCTCGTTGGCACGTCTTCGTTTGAGTTTGCCACGCGCCCCCTCCAATTGATCCATCACCAGCTTCTGGCCGTGGATCGTTCTGATCTGACGCTGGAACTCGTCTTCAACCAGCCGGTCAACCCGAGCGACCTGCTCGCCCACCTTCGGATCCGGACGTCATTGTGCGAGGAGGCGACTCCAGGATCCCAGCGCGCGTCCGGCGAGATTCTGGACGCGGTCTGCCTGACGCGTGAACCGGCGGAACGCATGATCATCCGGTGCCCGCGGAGCGATGCCGCTCGGGTATACCTGACGTTGGCGGCCGCCCTCACCGGGCACGGCGGCAACCGACCGCTCGGCCAGAACGAAACACGGCAGCTCGATGTCAGCCCGCGGTTCGTTCTGCTCTCGGCGGAAGTCAACCACCCCTGCCTCGAGGACGACGTAGCGATTGACTTGCATTTTTCATTCGCCCTGCACCACGACAAACCGCTGCCCACCGTCCAAACCGATCCGCCCGTCCCCGGTTTGCGAGTGCGCCGGGGATCCTGGGGATCCCTGTGGATCGAGGGGCCGTTTGAATCGGGCCGGACATACACGGCCATCGTGGGCGCCGAGGCCGTGGCCGTTGACGGGTCCACCGTGGGGTCGCCCCAGACGGTGACCTTCGAGATTCCCGACCGCTGGCCCGGGCTGCGTTTTCCTGTCAGCCGGGGAATCCTGACACCCTACGGGCATCGTGAGGTGGAATTGCGGGCCGTGAACGTGGCCGGCGTGGCGATCCGGACGCGGCGCGTGCACGAGAACAACCTGGTCGCACACGTTCGGGGTGAAAGGCCGCGAGCGACCGCCCGCGAGCTGGACGAGCAAATCTTTCCGCTCGATCTGCCCCGCAACATCCCCACCGTCACCGCCGTCAGCCTTCAGCAGGTGCTGCCGGATCACCCCGGCGTCTACTACGTGCAGGCCAGCGCTACGGACCAGACCTGGGTGGACGACACCGCGATTGTCTGCATTTCCGACTTGGGCCTGACCGTCAAGCAGGAACGAGACGGGCTGACCGCCTGGGTGACCTCGCTGCGCACGGCCCGGTCAGTGGCCGGGGCCGAGGTGTGCGCCTGGTCGTTCAACAACCAGTTGCTCGGTTCCGGCACCACCGGCCCGGATGGAATTGCCCGGCTGGTCGTGCCGGATAACCACCCGGATGGCAATCCCTGGCTGGTCACCGCCCGGCTGGGCGACGACCTGAATTACGTGGTTCCGGAGCGGGAACCGTGGGTGTTCGATGACGTGGATCATTCCGGTCGCCCGTATCCGCGCACCTACGACGTGATGCTCTATACCGAGCGTGGCGTCTACCGGCCCGGCGACCCGGTCCATCTTACGGGGATCATCCGGGACGATGTCGGTCAGGTTCCACCGGCCTTCCCCCTGACCCTGAAGGTAACCCGTCCCGACGGACGCGCCGTTCAGGAGATGGCGATCGCGTCACAGCCGGACCGACAGGGGTTTTTCCACGCGGAGTACCCGAGCCTGCCCGACGGGCAGCTTGGCGAGTATCGGTTCTCCGTCAGCCTGCCGGGCGCGGCGGAAGTGCTCGGCGAAACCAGCGCGTTGATTGAGACCTTCGTCCCGGTGCGCCTGGAAGTGACGGCCAATCCCACGGCGCCCCTGTTCGCTCCCGATCAGGCGCCGGCGGTTGAGACGAAGGCCCGGTACCTGTTTGGCCAGCCTGCGGCGAAGCTCCCGGCCGTCGTCAGCGGAACCTTTCGGCGCATCTCGTTCCAGTCCAGACGGTTCCCCGACCACACGTTCACAGATCCGCTGGCCGGTGCTCGCGCGGCCATCCCGGATACCGAGGCCCCGCTGGACGAGCAGGGGCACGCGACGCTCGAGCTGCCCCTGCCGCCGGATGTACCGGCCGGTCTGTGGGAGGCCGCCGTTGCTGTCACGGTTTCCGAACCCGGCGGGCGGTCCGTCTCTACGGGCACGGGTTTCCGCGTCGATGCAGCCGGTAGACACGTCGGACTGCGACTGCCGGCCGGACACCTCGTACCCGTCGATCAAGAGGTGCCCATCACATGGACACAGGTGTCGTGTACCGACGAACCGGCCCAGCCCGGCGGCCTGAAATACGTCCTGCAACGGGTGGAATATGAATCCGTACTCGAGTGGGTTAACGGGCGGTGGGTGTTCAAATCTGTCGAGGATGTTACGGAAGTCGCCACCGGTGCTTTGGCGGCCAGTCAGACGCCCGAGGGCGTCATCACGGTTCGCTGCCCGACCCCCGGCCAATACCGGTTCGAGGCGACGGACGTGGAGTCCGGCAGCCTGACCCGATTGGAGTTTCACGCCGTTCGCGACGGGACCGCGGCGGTCACCGTGGCTCTGGATCAGCCTGAGCGAGCAGAAGTCATCCTCGATCATGACCGGTACGTGCCCGGGTCGCAGGCGCGCGTCCTTGTGCGGAGTCCCTTCCCCGGCACGTTGTGGCTGGCACTGGAAACGGATCGCGTGCTGGACACCCAGGTAGTGGAGATGACCAGCAACGGCATCGAGGTCGCGCTTGCCGTCCCTCAGACCATCCGCGGCGGCGGGTTCGTCACCGCCACCATCGTGCGCCCGCTGAATCCGGACCAGCCGCAGTGGCTCCCACACCGCGCCATGGGTACCGTGCGCCTGATTGCGGATCACACGGCTCACAACCTGCCGATCACCATCGAGGCGCCCGCCACGGCCCGACCGGGGCAGTCTGTCCAGGTGATCGCTCGCACGTCGGCGCCGGCTGATCTTCAGCGGCCGGGCTGCCTTCATCTGTGGGCCGTTGACGAGGGCATTCTGCTGACCACCGCATACAAGACGCCGGACCCGCTTTCCTGGTTCCTGGCGCCGCGCGTGGCAGGAGTGTGGTCGGCCGATCTGTTCGCCAACCTCATGCCGGACTACCTCCGCCCCGCCGACATGACCCGCATCGGCGGAGACGACTTCGGGGAAGAGGCGATGCGGCGGAATCCCGTGGGCGTTCGACACCGAGATCCGGCCGTAATCTGGCGAACCGTGGTGCCGCTGGAGGCGGACGGGACCGCCCACGCGGACCTCATGCTGCCGGACCTCACGGGGCAGATGCGGATCATGGGCGTGGCGGCGGATGCCGACCTCTACGGCCACGCCGAACACGCGCTGACCGTCACGGCGCCACTTGTGGTGGAAGCCGCCTGGCCGCGATTCGCCGCACCAAACGACACGTTCGACGTGCCGGTCAAGCTTTTCAATACGTCTGAGAACCCGCTGAGCGTGGATGTGCATGTCCTGGCCCCGCCGGGTGTTCTCACCGTGGCGGAGCCGCAGCGGCCAGCAGTGGCCGTTCCGCCCGGTGGCTCCAGCACGGTCTGGTTCACGGCCACGACCGACACGCTGGGCATCGCGGAGGCCCGGGTCCAGGCGACCGCCACGGCGGCCGATGGGGAAGCGCTGGCCGCCATCGCTCGGGCGGACGTGACTGTCCGCCCCGCCGTCCCGCTGGTTACGGTAAGCCGGCTTCTGACCATCACACCCGGCGATCCCGTGATGCTCGACCCGCCGGAGACACTCCGAGCCGAGACCGTTCGAACGGCCGTCACCGTCGGGGCCCGGCCCGCCGTTCAGCTTCGTCCGGCCCTTCAGCTCCTGCTTGACTATCCGTACGGCTGCCTGGAACAGACGACCAGCCGTCTGTTGGCCCTGCTGTACGCGCCGGAGCTGTTCCCGACATCCAGCCCGTCGGCCCAGGCCGGGGATGCCGTACGCGACCTGATCCAAGCCGGCATCTTCCGACTCTGGTCCATGCAGACCCGGTCCGGCGGTTTCGGCTGCTGGCCCGGCGACGTCCGCGCGGAAGCGTGGGTGTCCACATACGTCGGCGAGTTCCTGCTCTGCGCATCGCGTCAGGGTTATGCCGTCGAATCTCAACTGATGAATGATCTCTGCAAATACCTTGAGTCCGTTCTGAACGACATCGACGACGACGGCGGAAACGCCAATCTGCGGGCCATGATCTGCCACGTGCTGGCCGGTTGGGATCGTCCCCAGCGGGGTTGGATGGCCCGCCTCAGTGAACCGACCATCCAACTCGACATCGCCGGCCGGGCGCATCTGGCTGCCGCCTGGTTGGCCGCCGGCCAGCGGGACCGGGCCGAACAGGTGCTCGCCGACGACACGCTCGAGCAATCTGTCGTTGCCACGACGGGCGATCGAATCACGTCGCAAGTCCACCAGGAAGCCACGCTGCTGCTCGTGCTGCTCGATCTGGACCCGAACCATCCGTGGATCGTGCCGCTCGTGCGGCGATTGGAGGCCGCTCGGAAGGACGGCCACTGGGGCAACACGCTGCAGACGGCCGGCGCGCTGGCCGCCCTGGCCCGCTACCAGGCTCTCGCCGCCGAACCAGCCGACTTCCACGGCACCATCACCGGCCCCAACGTGTCGGCACCTTTTTCCAGCAACGAGCCTGTTTCGCTCACCGCGGAACGCGGAGGATGCCCCATCGAGATTGCCGCCGAGGGAACCGGCCAGATTCATGTTTCCGTCAGCTTCACCGGGCTGGCGGCCGAGGCCGCCGTACGACCGTACGACCGCCAGCTCACCGTCCGTCGCCGGTGGCTTAAGGGCGACGGGACCCCCATCGATCCGACCGCCGTGCGGACGGGTGACCTGATTCTCGTGGAGGTGGAAGTGGCGGCACCAGGTCTGGACGATTACCAGTTGCTGGAGAACGTCTGCATTGTGGACGCTCTGCCTGGCGGGCTGGAAGTGGAAAACCCGCGTCTGGTCACCTCCGTTCGCGCGGCGCCATGGGACGAACCCGGGGACGTGCCGGACCGGGTGGAATTCCTCGACGACCGCGTGCTTGTGTTCACCTCCGTCGGCCGCGAAGCCCGCACCTTCCGTTACAGCCTGCGTGCGGTGTCCGCCGGCTCCTTCGTCGTGCCGCCGATCGAGGCGTCGTGCATGTATGACCCCGGGTTTGCCTCGGTCCACGGAGCGGGAAATCTTGTGGTGAGCCGATGAGACCCATCGAGCGGCTGCGACAGTGGTTTCATGCGCGAGGAGGCCGGCCTTCCGGTCGGCTTCGAAAGGCAGCAGGATGGGCCGCCATCCTCACTACCGTCGCTCTGCTCACGTTTGTCGTCGCCTGGATTGCCTTCCCGTTCCCGATTGAACACCTGAACAACTGGCCGGTGAGTCCGCGTGTCACGGACCGCTCCGACCGTGTGCTGCTCACGCTGGTCGCCAAAGACGAACAATGGCGGTTTTCCATCCCTCTCGATCGGATGTCCCCCTGGCTGGTCAAGGCCACCATCGCCGCGGAGGACGAACGCTTCTACTCTCACCCGGGGGTCGATCCGATCTCCGTCATCCGGGCGATCGGTCAGAACGTCGCCGCCGGCCGCATCCGGTCCGGCGCCAGCACGCTCACCATGCAGGTGTGCCGCATGATGGACGACCGACCTCGATCCTTCCGCGCCAAGATCGTCGAATCCTTCCGCGCGCTGCAACTGGAACGATTACGTTCCAAGGATGATATCCTGGAGATCTACCTCAACCTCGCCCCGTACGGTCGCAACTACCGCGGAGTCCAGGCCGCATCGCTGGCCTGGTTCGGCCGACCGGCATCGGAACTTACCCTGTCGGAAGCCGCGCTCCTGGCCGGTCTGCCTCAGTCCCCTGCCCGCTATCGTCCGGACCGCCACCCCGACCGCGCCCACGCTCGCCGCGATACCGTTCTTTGCCGAATGCTCGAGACAGGCGTTATCACGGCCGCACAATGGCGACAGGCCGTCGCCGAACCACTCGTTCTGCAACCGGCGCCGCGGCAGATGCACGCACCCCAGGCCGCCTGGCTCGCGCTGCAACGCCGTCCGCACGGCGGCCGAACCACGATCTGCCTCTCTCTCCAGGCCGACGTGGAACGGCTCGTACGTGAACGTGCGGCCGCCCTCCCGCCCGGCTCGGACGTGGCCGTGCTGGTCATGGATATCCCGACGGGCGACATCCTCGCTCTAGTCGGTTCGGCCGACCCGGCCGACCCCGTCGACGGGCAGGTGAACGGCGCCATCGCCCGGCGGAGCCCCGGTTCGACACTCAAGCCGTTTGTCTACGCCGCCGCCTTTCAGACCCGGCGCCTCGCGCCGGATTCCACCGTCTATGACATCCCGATCAACCGTGCCGGCTGGTCGCCGGAGAACTTTGACCGCACATTCTGCGGCCCCCTGCCGGCAGCGGAGGCGCTCCAACGATCCCTGAACGTCCCGGCCATCCTGACGGCGGAGGCCGTCGGCCTCGCCCACTGTGCCGGCATTGTTGAATCGGCCGGCATCCGCCTGCCTGACAACGTGCTCGCCCGTGGCGGGCTGGCCGTCGTCACCGGGGCAGTGGAAGTAACGCTTGTGGACCTGGTCACGGGATATGCGACCATCGGGCGCGGCGGCGTCCGGCAGACTCCACGACTCTTCCTGGACGATCCGACGACCACCGCCCGCGTTCTGGAGCCGGACGTCTGCGCTGCACTGGACGACATCCTTTCCTCCCAGCGTCGTCGCCCCAATGGCATGGAGGCCTGGCCGGCGGAGACGATTCCCTGGTTCATGTGGAAAACCGGCACCAGCTCCCGCCGGCGCGATGCTTGGGCGGTCGGCCACAACCGCAAGGTGGTCGTCGGGGTGTGGATCGGGCGGTTCTCCGGCGCCGGCCATGCCGGCTACGTCGGGGCGCAGGCCGCCGAGCCGCTGCTGAGCGCTATTCTCGACCTGCCAACCATTCGCTCGGCCGTTGCCCCCGATCCACCCGGTCTCTGGGCCGTCCGTAACCCGTTGCCCCGCCCGACCGAGTTGGGCGGCCCGCTGCGTATCCTCAGCCCGCGCGACGGCTCGCGGTTCATCGCACTCTCGGGGCAGACCGTTATCCGCCCTCGTGCCAACCGGGATGGCAACCTCACTTGGTTCCTCAACGGCCGGGTTCTGTCTGCGGACCAGCTTACTCGCTTGACGCTGCCCCCCGGCCAGTTCGAGCTTCGATGCACCGCTGGTGACGGCCCCGCCGCGGCCGCCCGCTTCGCCGTTCTGCCACCCACCCACTGACCTCGTCCGGCCGTGCCGCGGTCTGCTTTGGTTCCCTGGCACCTGAGGCGCATACAGTTCCGCCATCCGGACAACCGGTCGGCGGCGGGCCTTGCGATTGATCGACAAACGTGTGACAGGCCGGTATTCTCCGTTCTCCCGCGTCGTGCGGTGCGATGACGATCATGCAGCTCGATACGGACGACATTTTCTCCGAACCGCCCGGAACCGACGTCGCCAACGAAGGCGACGATGAGGAAGTCCGCATCGAACGGCTTCACATCCGCAAACGGCTTTCGTCGCGGCTGGACAAGTACATCTCGACGCGGTTTCCGCGCGTTTCGCGGACACTCATGCAGCGGCTCATCCGGGAAGGAGCGGTCACCGTCAACGGCCTGCCCACCAAGGCCAGCTACAAGCCCGACGCGGGCGATCTGATTGAGGTCATCATCCCACCCCCCGAGCCGCTGGACATCATCCCGCAGGATATTCCCCTGGATGTGATCTACGAAGACGACCACCTCCTGGCCCTCAACAAGCAGACCGGCATCATCTGCCATCCGTCCAAGGGCACCCAGACGGGCACCCTGGCCAATGCCCTGGCGCACTACTCTTCGTCTCTCAGCCGGGTCAACGAGCCCTTCCGCCCCGGCATCGTCCATCGTCTCGACAAGAACACCACCGGCGTGATGCTGGTGGCCAAGACGGACGAGGCCCACTGGCGGCTCTCCCTCCAGTTCGAGCGCCGGACCACTCGCAAAACCTATCTGGGCATCGTCGAGGGCAGTCCGTCGCTGGACGGCGACCTGATCGATCAGCCTTTGGCCGCCCATCCAGCCATCAAGGACCGCTACCTGGTTCCGGGCATGCCCTCGCGCCAGGCGCTGTTCAAGGAGGCCATCACGGAGTATCGCGTGCAGGACCGCTTCCATGGGTTCACCCTGGTTCACATGTTTCCCAAAACCGGCCGAACGCACCAGTTGCGCGTTCACATGTCCGCGATCGGCCACCCGATTCTGGGCGACACGTTCTACGGCGGGCACCTGCTGAGCGAGAAGGATCTGGCTGGAGCGGGCTCGACCGAGCCGCTCATCACCCATCAGGCCCTCCACGCCTTGCGGATCGAGTTCATTCACCCCATCACCGAGCGGTCCCTGACGATCGAGGCGCCGGTTCCCGCCAATATCCAGGGTATTCTCGCTCTTCTGCGACAGTACCGAGCGCGGAAGTAGCCTTTGGCGGGCACAGCGCGCAAACTACCCGTCAGCATGAGCGGAGACCCGGACGTGATTGTGGTGGGGGGCGGGGTGATCGGGCTGTCGTGCGCCTGGCGGCTCAGGCAGGCCGGGCTGGCCGTCACCCTGCTGGAGCGCGGGTACTGCGGCCGCGAGGCGTCGTGGTCAGCGGTCGGCGTGCTTTCTCCGGGCAATCCGAACTTCAAGCACGCGTTGGCCCGGCTGCATCTGGCCAGTCTCGACCTTTATCCCGCCTTCTGCGAGGAACTGCGCGCGCTGACCGGAATCGACCCCGAATACGAACGCTGCCGGCGGCTGGAACTCTGTGATGTGGATCAGCGCTATCGCATGGGCCTGTCCGAGGTGAGGGCCGCGGCCGACCGCGCCATGCCCGACGGCTCCCCGGTGCTGGAGATGCTGTCCCCCAACGACGCGACGGCCCTGGAACCCGCCATGCAACGCCCCGTGTACGGCGCACTTCTTTGCCGGATCAGTGCGCAGGTTCGGAATCCCCGGTTGCTGAGAGCGCTGCGCGAAGCCTGTAAAAAAACGGGCGTCCAGGTGCGTGAACAAGTGCCGGCAGTCGGCCTGTCAATGGTCGGCAACACGGTGACCGGCGTGCTCACCGCAAACCAGTCCATTCCGGCTCGATGGGTCGTGGTGGCGGCCGGGGCATGGGCTGGAACGGTGGATTCCCGGATCGCCACTCAAATGCCCGTCCGCCCGGTGCGTGGCCAGGTCGTTCTGCTCGAAATGGAGGATCCGCCGCTGCGGCACATCATCCGCCGCAAGAACCATTATGTGCTGCGGCGCCGCGACGGGCTCGTGCTGGTAGGGTCGACCGTGGAGCATGATGCCGGGTTCACCATCCGCAACACCCCGGCCGGCGTGGGGGCACTGATTCAGGGGGCTTTGAGCCTGGTACCGGCCCTGGCCGACGCGAGAGTGGTGGGGCTGTGGTCCGGGCTGCGCCCCTGCACGCCCGACTGGCGGCCGTACATCGGCCCGGTCCCGGGCATAGACGGCATGATCGCTGCGTTCGGGCACTTCAAAACGGGACTGGTGTTCGCCCCGATCACCGCACGGATCGTGACCGACCTGATCACTCGTGGCCACACGCCGTTCGACCTCTCCCGCGCCGCTCCCGGTCGACCCATGAAACTGCCACGCCGCCGGAGTTGAGCGGGGCGGCCCCGCGCACGACCCGGTCCGTTTGAAAAGCCGGGCCGCCCACAAGAAGGCGGCCCGGCAAGGGTTCGACAGTGTTCTGCGCATCCGACCGCGATCACGGCCCCAGCGGGCCCGTCATTGCAGGACCGAACAACAGATAGTCATCCAGATCCACTTTCGCGTTCATGTCGATGTCCGCGCGGAAGCATTCGTGGTTGAGAGGTCCGTCGAAGCACTCCATGAATTTGCCGTAGTCCGTCAGGTCCACGTTCACGCCGCCCAACGCGTCGCCATGCAGCACGTAGAACTCCACGTCCAGATCGTAGTCCTGGCCGTCCCGCGCGTCATGCCCGAATATGTCCAGCAGGCTGCCCACGATTGTGGCCGTGTAGCGATCGTTGTTCGGCAGGCCGCCGGGCACTCTGGCCAACACGACCGAGGCGTCCTGCGGATCCGTGGACAGTGCGGGGTAGATCGGCGTGGTATTGGCAACGCCGACAATTTCCACGGCGCCGGGGCTCAGCGTTTCCATGGGTTTGTCGAACGTGATCTTCAACACCGTCTCCGCTACGTCGCGCGGCTCGACCCCCACCGCGTTGCCCGTCGCTGCCATCGGCAGGTCAATGACGGACGGGTAGCGGGCCTCGAGGTGTCGGATACCCATCCGGCCGGGTGAGTACCCGGTTTCCCAGTACACAAAGTGAACCATGAACGCGAAGACCTGCGTCAAGTCGGGCGCGCCATCCACGAATCCCGGCAGGGCCGTATCCTTCTCGAAATCGTGCCACTTCCCGTCAATCGGGACCTGGACGAACCAGGCCGACTGGCCGGTACTGGTCCACGCGCTTCCGTCCCATGTCCCGTTGTAGGCCCGCACCCAGACTCCCATAAGATCGGATGGGGGATTGGGCGGACTGTCCCAGCGCAGCGTGAAATGGAGAGTGCTGTTCGTCAGGTCCAGCGGCCGGCCCCCGGCTGCCGAGATCGGGCGAATGACCCACGCCATATATCCAGTCTCCCCGGCTGGGATGTCCGACACGATCGCCGTCAAACCGTTGCTGGTGACCAGGTATGGCGGACCGGCCGGCTCCCTCGTGGTGTACTCCGTGAGCATCAGCCCGGGATCGCTGAGGTAGGCATTCGGCCAGACCGCGTAGTCCGGTGCGCTGGTCCAAGACGTGATTCTGGGCGGCGGTGCCGGAGCAAAAGACACCGATATATTGTCGAACAGGAAATAATCATCGGTGTTATCAGCACCCGCGTCCGCATAAATGTCCAGGGCGTTGAACCCGCGTTCGTCATTCAAGGTGAACGGTTGCTGAGACAGGACCTTCTCGGAGTTCACATACACGTCCAGGTAGCCGTCGATTTCCTCGGGCCCGTTGGACGTCAGGTGTTCCACCGTCTGGAGAGCGACCAACTCCACGTGGTGCCACTGGTCCACGGCAAGGTTGGTCTTCAGCGGAACGCCCGCGAAACGTATCGAGGTGATCCCCGGATCATCCCCCTGGTCGATCTCAAAGGAGCCCCCGAAAGCAGCATCGTAGTTGAAACTGTGATCGTCAGGGTTGCCCGCGCCCGCAAAGACCCAGGCCTTGCTGTCCTTGTCGCCCTCCTCATGAACGAGAAAGTCGAACGAGAACGTGGCCGTCATTCCGAAGCCCAGGCCGTTCGTGAAATACGTGACCACCTCGGGCACGTCGATCCCGGTGTTTTTCATGGCATTGGGGGCGCTGAGGCCCAAGGGAGCCACTTCCGCGTCAACCGCAATGTTCAGCCAAGGGTGCCACACCCCGCCTGATACGACCGACAGGGGGCCCGTCGCATAACTGTCAAAATCTTCGCTGAAGTCCGCTTTGGCGGCTGTCATCGCCAACAGAAGGGTTGTCAGACACACCAACACATGCTTCATGATTCGTTTCCTCCATCCTCAACATGACCAGCAGTTCGTCTGCGCGAAACCCGGCGCGCCGGAGGCAGCCAGCCCCGCAGCATCCAGACCACTCTCACCCGAGCGGTTTCGCGGCGACCTCCCAACGCGACCGCTATAGGAACCACTGTAGAGTCTGGCCATCAGATTTACAACGAGATTCAGTGGGGCTGAAATAGTTGAGGTTCAGGGGGTGCCCTTGACCGGCCAGAACCGAGCCCCTATTCTCTCGACCTTGGGTGCATTGGGGGGCACTGAGCGGGAAGCCACCCAGCCGCCGGTGGGTCGGCAGGCGGCATATCGGCGAGTTTTGTGGGTTTCCAGGGAGTTGACACGGAGTCACGAGCGATGGCGGTGCGTGTAGGAATTAACGGTTTTGGACGGATCGGGCGTCTAATCGTGCGCGATATGCTGGCCCGAAAAGGACAATTTGAGGTGGCGGCCATCAACGATCTGGCCGACGCCAAGAGCCTGGCCCATCTGCTGAAATACGATTCAGTGCATGGCCCCTATCCCGGCACGATCCTCGCGGAAGACAACGCGATTGTCGCCGACGGACAGCGTATTGCGGTGCTGGGCGAGAGATCTCCGGCCAGCCTGCCCTGGAAGTCGATGAAGGTGGACATCGCCATCGAATCGACCGGCATCTTCACCAAGCGGGAGTCCGAGAAGGGCGGCTACGGCGACCATATCAAGGCCGGTGCCCGCAAGGTGGTGCTCAGTGCGCCCGCTAAGGACGAGCCGGACCTGACCGTCGTCATGGGCGTCAACGACAACCTGCTCAAGGCGACCCACACCTGCGTTTCCAACGCCAGTTGCACTACGAACTGCCTGGCTCCGGTGGCCAAAGTGCTCCACGACCAGTTCGGCATCGTTGAGGGCCTGATGGCCACCGTGCACGCCTATACGAATGACCAGAAGATCGCCGATCAGATTCACAAGGACCTGCGCCGGGCCCGGGCAGGCGCTGTGAACATCATTCCCACGACCACCGGCGCCGCAGCCGCGGTCGGCAAGGTGATTCCGGCTCTCAGCGGCAAGCTGAACGGATTTGCCCTGCGGGTTCCCGTCCCCACCGGCTCGCTGGTGGACCTGACCTGCGTCCTGGAGAAATCGGTGACACGGGACCAGGTCAACGCCGCCATCCGGGAGGCTTCCGAGGGTCCGATGAAGGGTATCCTGGGTTATACCGAGGATCCGATCGTCAGCACCGACGTCATTCACAGCGATTTCAGCTCCCTCTTTGACGGGTTGAGCACCATGACCATGCCCAAGGACGGCGGCAAGTTGCTCAAGATAGTCACGTGGTACGACAATGAGTGGGGCTATTCCGTGCGGACATCGGATCTGGTTCTCAAGATGGCCGCACTATAGACCGGTCGGACGACACGGGCGCTCACACGGACGCCTTTGAACACTTCACCCGTTCGGCGGCACGGTCCGGCGATGCGGGGCCGGGAGGAGCGCACAGACCTCACGACCCGGCGATGCCGGCCCGTGCTTTCTGCACAATGAGGCCGGCTCCGGTCGGGCAGAGGAAGTGCAGGACAGGAAGGAAGCTGGAGGTTCTCATGACCAAGAAGACGGTTGCAGACATTGACGTCAAGGGCAAGCGAGTGCTCGTACGTGTGGATTTCAATGTTCCGCTCGACAAGGAAGGGAACATCACGGACGACCGTCGCATCCGCGGCGCCTTGCCCACCATCCGACGAATTCTGGACGGCGGCGGGCGAGCCGTCTGCATGAGTCACCTCGGCCGTCCGGACGGCAAGGCGGACCCGAAGTACTCTCTCAAGCCGGCGGCCAAGCGACTGGGCGAGCTTCTCGGTCAGACCGTTCCGATCGCTCCCGACTGCATCGGTGCCGGGGCCGTCGAACTGGTGAACGCGCTCCAGGACGGCCAGTGTTGTCTGCTCGAGAACCTCCGGTTTCACGCCGCCGAAGAAATCAAAGATAAGAAAGCCAAGGACGATCCCGCGCTTCGCCGGGAGAAAGACGAGTTCGCCCGTCAGATCGCGGAGATGGGTGATGCCTACGTCAATGATGCCTTCGGCACCTGCCATCGCGACAACGCCAGCATGCTGGCCGTCCCGCAGCTCATGAAGGGCAAGCCTCGCGTCATCGGCTTTCTGATCAAAAAGGAGCTTACCTTCCTGGGCGACGCCGTCGCCAGCCCCGCCCGCCCGTTTGTGGTGGTGCTCGGCGGAGCCAAGGTCTCCGACAAGATCGGCGTCATCGAGCGACTGACCGGTCTTTGTGACAAAATTCTCATCGGCGGCGCCATGACCTACACGTTCCGCGCGGCGGCCGGCATCCACGTCGGCCACAGCCTCGTGGAACGCGACCATCTGGATCAGGCCCGACGCCTCCGCGAACTGGCCGGGGACAGGCTCGTTCTGCCGATCGATTCCGTGGCCGTGCAGAAAATCGAGCCCAACGCTTCGAGCCAGATCTGTCGGGAAGCGATCCCCGATGACTGGATGGGGGTGGACATCGGGCCGGAGGCCATTGAGACCTACCACCGTGAACTGCTGACCGCCAGAACCATCTTCTGGAATGGGCCGGTCGGCGTGTTTGAGACGCCTCCGTTCGACACCGGCACCTTGGCCATCGCCAAGGCCGTAGCGGAGGCCACCGCGCGCGGGGCGGTCAGCATCATCGGCGGCGGCGACAGCGCCGCGGCGGTCGAACGGATGGGCCTCGCCGAGAAGATGACCCACATTTCCACCGGCGGCGGCGCCTCCCTGGAGTTCCTGGAGGGCAAGCCGTTCAAGGCCATCGACATCCTGGACGAGGCGTAAGCGCGCCGGATGAATTGTCGTGCACCCGGCGAGCCCGAGCCGATACAAGTACAAGAGGACAGGATCACAGAGGCTGCGGAAACACAGGACCGTGTCTGCCGAACAGGATTTGCGCAGAAGGGGCGAGGCAGGGATCAGCCGATCCTTGTCGAGCCCGGGCATCCGTATCGCGCCGTCCATTCTGGCGGCCGACTTCGGGCGGCTGGCGGAGGCGATTGCCCTGGTGGAACAGGCCGGGGCCGACATGCTCCACCTCGACGTGATGGACGGACATTTCGTGCCGAACATCACCTTCGGTCCGCCCTTGGTTCGCGCGATCCGCGGCTGCACGAGCCTGTTTTTTGACACCCATCTGATGATCGAAGAACCTCTCCGCTATGCGGAGTCGTTCGTCAAAGCCGGGGCGGATCTGCTGACCTTCCACACGGAGGTTACGGACGAGCCCCGCAAGGTCGTAGACCACATCCGCGCCTTGGGCGCGGGTGTCGGCGTGTGCCTGAACCCCGCAACGCCCGCGTCTGCCATTGAATCCATCCTGCCCCACGTGGACCTGGTGCTGGTCATGAGCGTCTGGCCGGGATTCGGAGGGCAGACCTTCATGCCGGAGGTGCTCGCGAAAGTCACGGAGCTGCGCGATCGTCTGCGCCCCGACCAGCGGCTGGAAATCGATGGCGGGATTGACCCAGACACGGTCGTCCGGGCCGTCCGTGCGGGGGCCGATACGCTTGTGGCCGGTTCGGCCGTGTTCCACGCCCCCTCGCCCGCCGACGCCGTGGCGACTCTCCGGCGGCGAGCCCTAGAGGCCAGGACGGAGGGGCGGCCATGACAACGGTCGTTCTCATTCCCTGGGCCGACACGGACTGGAGTCGGGAGGGGCGGCTGAACGCCCGCACCCCCGTCTCCCTCAATGCACAGGGCCGTCGGCGGGCGCTTCACTGGGCTAACGTGCTGGCCAGCCGGGAGCTGGCGGCCGTGTATGGCAGCCCCGAGACGCCCGCCCTTCAAACAGCGGCCGTGTTTGCCGAGCGGGCGGAGGTCCGGCTCCGGCAGGTTCGCGACTTGAAGGAGCTCGATGTGGGGCTCTGGGAGGGCCTGACCGAACCGCAGGTCCGCCAGCGGTACCCCCGCGTGTTCCGGCAGTGGACGGATCACCCCGCCAGCGTCTGTCCTCCGGATGGAGAGAACCTGGCAGACGCCGCCGCCCGGATCCGCAAGGCGATTGCGCGCATCACCCGCAAGCACAGAAACCACACGGTGGGCGTCGTTCTGGGACCTTTCGCCCTGGCTCTTGCCCGCTGCGCCCTGGAAAACCGGAACCTGGGTGAATTGCGAGGTCTGACTTCCCTCGAACCGGTCTGGTACGAAGTGGAGCCCGGGCGGCGGGCGGCGGGCCCGTCCTGACGGCTTGCGCCCCGGACAGAACCGCGATACACAGCTTCCGCCCTTGGCCATCGGTGGGCGCTTGCCTACACTGAGCCGTCAGACGCCGGGTGCGTTCCGCATCCACTCTCCCGGCACGTCGGCCGGACCGACGGGGTCGGCGTGCGTGGTTTGTTTTATGGGACATCGAGGTTTGACCATGCAGAATGAACGGACGGACATCCCCGCGGGCGTATGGGAACGTTGTCAATCGTGTGGAGCCATGCTCTATCGCGAAGAAGTGGAACAGAATCTGCACGTTTGCCCCGAATGCGGCTTCCACCGTCGGATCGACGCCCGGACCCGCATCGCCCAGCTCGTTGATCCGGGAACCTTTGAGGAATTCCTTGAGGACCTCACACCCACCGATCCCCTCCGCTTCACGGATCGCATCCCCTATCCGGAACGGATCAAATCGCAGCAGAAGGCAACCGGGGAGCGCGAGGCCGTGGTCGTGGGGCGGGCCTACATTCGCGGACGTAAGGTGATTCTCGGGGTCATGAACCCCGCGTTTATCATGGCCTCCATGGGAGCCGTCGTGGGGGAGAAAGTGACCGCGGCCATCGAACGGGCCACGGAGGAGAATCTCCCGATGATTATGGTGACGGCTTCCGGCGGCGCCCGGATGCAGGAAGGCATGGTCTCGCTGGTTCAGATGTCCAAGACCTCGGCCGCGCTGGCTCGCCTGGACGATGCGGGCGGGTTATACATCATCGTGGCCACCGACCCCACCACGGCGGGTGTGGCCGCCAGTTTCGCCAGCCTTGGCGACGTCATTCTGGCCGAGCCCGGCGCCATGATCGGCTTCGCAGGCCCCAGAGTCATCGCCAACACCATCAAAGCAGAGCTGCCCCCGGGATTTCAGACGGCCGAGTTCATGCGAAGCCACGGATTCGTCGATCGTATCGTGGAGCGCAAGAATCTTCGACCCGAGATTGCCCGCATCATCGACTATTGCGGGAAGTAGTCTTTGAAGATGCTCATACCATATGTAGAGTGTCGATTGGCGCGTCCGAGAAGCAAATGGGGTATTATCGGCAGGATGAAAAATCCAGGTGAATGTTTTTTGACATCGAACCGATATGTTTTGTAGATAAAGGGTGACAAGGGGCTGTTAACCCACCGATTTGCTGTGGTTTAGGGCGGATTAAAGCACCAATGGATCAGCGTGCGCGCATGCTTCGGGTTCTGGCTTCTCTGGTCGTCGCGATGACGATCACCGCCGGACTGTTGATCCTGATCGAGCCATCCCAATCGACCGCACAAGCTCTGCTGCCCGAACTCGCCGCAGAGCAGGCCCAACGCGCCGTGATCCGCGATCTGCGGGTTGGGCTCGGTCACTGGCACCAGATTGACGTGGCTCCGTGTTCCCTGCCCACAGGCACTCGGTCGATGGCATTGGCGGCCATCAGTTCCACCGACCAGTTCCATTTCGTTATCACGGGCACCGGGCTCGTGCACACCACCGGATCCTGGCTGGCTCAGCAGGCCATCGGGCAGCCTTCGGACGTGATTCGTATCGGAGTGGCGTGCGAGGGCACGCAAGAGGATCTGGGTCTGGGCCAGCGGGTAGCGCTGGGAGCACTACTGCGCGAGTTGCACACCCTTCTGTCTACGAGCGCCGGATGGCGACCCGTGTCCGTTCAGAGCACGCCCCTGGCCGAAGCTCTCAACCGGAGCCTGGCGCACGCCCTCAGGACGATCCTGGCCGAGATCGGCCCTGCCGCCTGATGCCGTCAGAACCCTCTCGTCGCTGGGAAGCGTCGCACTATTCCTGGCCGACGGTGCCGCAGCTTACGGAATAATGGTTCCCGTGAAAAGCCGCTGGAACGCAGCGAAATCGGCCAGGTCAATCTGCCCATCTTCAGTCATGTCAAACGCCAGGAGGCATTCGGGAGTCAATGACACGGGCGCACCGGGGATGCCCGGCCCGGTCTGGCACTCCAATACCCAGGCCGCCAGATCCTTGTCATCGACGTCGCCGTCGTTGTCATAATCGCAGGGCACACGCTGGCGGATACCGTGCTGCAGGGCGCTCTGCATCGGCGAGGCGGATCGGACGAAATGCAGGGCATCCACGTTATCCCCAGCGGCTCCCAACCCCAGGTCGGATGCGCGGGCCAGCACGGTAATGTTCGGCGGTGCTCCCGCGCGGACGGAGAAGATATCCGCCGCCGCGCCCTGCACGCTGGCATTGGGTATCGTCATAAGCGACGGTGAATCGGGCGCCAGTGAAAACAGCACCTGGTCCGCCAAGGCCCCCGATCCGTCGAAGACGCCGTTTTCGTTCATATCGAACACCACCAGCGCGTCGATGTCGTCCTGTGCAGTCAGGCCCAGGGCGGAGGGAGAGGCAAAAACGGTCAAATCCCCGCTCGGCTCGGACAGATAGAAGATGTGAGCGCCGGTGGTCCCGGTCTGGATGACGGTCGGGGATTGCGGTGTCAACGACAGGTACAGTGGTGGCTGGCTTCGCGCGCTCGGGATGATCTCACCCGTGATGGCATCGATGTTATCCTGCGGATGGCCGACCAACCAGATGTCCGCCGCCCGTCGGGGCTGGGCCCCGTGTCCGGTGCCTCCTTCATCAAAGTTGTTGCGGATCAGGGTGTTGTTGGGCACCGGCCGCCCCCCGGCCGGGGGAGGCAAACCGGATAGGGTGAATGCCCGCGTGCTCATGAACTGATCGGCGGCAGCGTGCCCTCGGGCCGCCTGATCCTGCACGTTGAACGGCACACCCTGCGCGACCAAGGACGGATCGGGCGCGGCGATTCCCGTGGTGAAGCGATCGACGGAGAAGATCAGCAGCAACGGGTCATACGGCTCCACATCCGTTATGTTGAGGGACAGCGCGTCAATGTCATCAAACGGTGTCAGCCCGACCGCGCCGGCGCTGAGGTCAACGGTGGGAAAATCCGGTTCCGTCTGCGAGAGCCGAAGCACGTCTGCGGCTCCCAGAAACCCCACCATAACCGTTGGTGACCCGTGATCAAACGAATAGCGCCCCGCTGGCAGCGGCTCCACCGGTCGGGTGGCCAGGGCGATCGGTGTGACGACCACACAGACCAAAACCGCCACGTATGGACACGGCCACCACACTGGCGCACGGAGACGGGCAGACATGGACTTCCTACCCCCTTTTCTGCAACTCAACAGGGGAGACTCATCCCAGCTCACGGAGCATTATTCTACCAGGAAAGGCGCACGAAAGACAGGGTTTTCTGGTCGTCGAGATCGAAGCGGCCGCTCTTGAGCACACCTGCCTGAGACCCCGCTCGAATCGCCACAGGCTGGGAGAGTGTCGGACGGCGAATTGCCCCAGTTCGAAACGGAATCGCGGGTGATCGGCGAGCCGGCGCTCCATGATACGACACCCCTGTCGGCCACAGTCTGCGGCCAACAGGGGTGTCGTGTTCGCGCCCCACACTTCACCGTGCGGCAGACAAGTCAACCCTTGTACCTGCCCGGCTTTGGCGGCGGCTTTGAGGGAGTCGGGGCCGGTCCACGGGAGGACGGGCCTCCTGAATCCCTGTCACCGGACGTCGCGCGCGGTGGTCGCGCAGAGGGATCAGTCCGCTCGGTGGATGCCCGGTCCAGCGATCGCCGCTCGGGGGGCGGACGTCTCGTGCCCGCCGTAGAATCCCTCTCCGGATTCTCCCCCATTGTCTGAACGTCCTGAGGTGGAGCAATGGGCGTCTCCTCCTGTGTTCCACCGCTCATGTACCAGATTCCCGCGATCACCACCACCGCCGCAGCCGCCAGGCCGATGTAGAGGGTGGTGTTGCCGCCTCCCCCGCCTTTCCCTTTGCCCGCTTGCTTCGCACTCATGCTCAGTTGTCCTTTCTGGCAGCCTGGCCGACCACTCGCGAACCGACCTCATGCCGCTGTACCCAAGGCTGGACGCCGACGCGGAGCAGAGCCTGCCGCATTGCACCACCTATAAGACGTCCTGGGCTAGGATCCCGGTGCTTATGCCCGGCGCCGGGAGCGTGTCCAGTTGCCAGCCGTTTCCCCAGAACTGAACCGGGCACCAGAACTGGAACTGGTCGGGCACCTGGTACTGTTTCGCATACTGCGAACCAAGGTCCGGCGGCGGCTGGTAGCAGCCGCGCATCCGGATCGGGGCCGCGTGACCGTCGGTGAAGCACGCGGTGAACGTCCAGTCCTTTCCGTGCCAACCCTTCACGATGGCATTGGGCTCATCGTCGAAGTCAGCCCCCGAACACACCTTGTTGCCCCCCTTCATGTCGTCCACCTTCAGAGTCCACGCGTAAAGGCCGTTCGCCTCCTGGTACAGAATCACTTTGGACGCATTGCGGATCCGCGCCAGCGGACGCAGCCACGGCGTGAGGGTTAGCATGGGGCCCTCGGCGACGCCACCCGACGTGATGTAAATGGTAAACGCCGAACCCCCATAACTGGTACCGAAATGATCGTAAGCGCTCAGTGTGCTGCTCGCAAAACCCTTTCCCCTACCCCAGTAGTTGTCCCAGTTTTTCGCGGTGTATCCCGTATCGGCCGGGCACCGGTACGCATTGAAGTCCAGATTCTGGTCTGCGATGATCGCGTCCGTGTTTCCCGGTTCCACCTTGGAAATGCTCTTGTATATCATGTAGTTCAGCGGGCGGCTGTCGGCGCCGCGCCAGTTCTGCCCGCCCCAGCCCGAGGACCAACCCGTCTGCATGTGACTCCCCCCGTAAGCGCCTCGACCGCCCTTGCCCCCCCACCCAAAGGCTGCATTGAGATCTGACTTACTAGTATCCGCTACTTGCCGCCCTCTATTTCTTGTCCCTGGCCCCACGTCGCCGAGGTGCGCCCAACACGGCATCACAACGCCCGTTGGGTCATCGGCCGCGTACGTGTTGGATGCCTTGGCCAGTCCGCCGAGGTTCGTGCAACAGACGGCCGCCTTCGTCTGGTCCCTGGCCTTCTTGAGCGATGGAAGCAGAATGGAAATCAGCAGCGCGATGATCGAGACGACCACCAGCAGTTCGATCAACGTGAAGCCGGCCGACCGCGCCCGCGCCCCTTCACACCACTTCAACTGTGTTCTGAGCATGATTGCGTTCCTCATAGCTTTCGGCACTTTCTCGACCCGCTTAGCATACCGTGCCCGCTGATCACGGCAACCCGCAGCGGAGGAGTCGCTCGACAGGCACCTGGCCGCGACTCCGCCCATTACACATTCTTACATATTGGACATATCGGTCGTTAAGTCAATAAGGTTGGCATCTCAATTTCAGACAATTTTGGACATTTGAGCGCGCGTCCCATACATTGGGCGACGGTGAGGTCTGTGTTAACCCTTCGTTTTACAAGACGTTAGTGCAATATGCGGCATTTTGCTACGATTATGCGTCGGTTTCGATCGGGACGTGTTGGTCGATCATGACAAACGAAACAGGCCGTCGACCCGGGTCGAGATACCCGGGCCGACGGCCCAGCGACGATTCTGTGGGTCTCTGCGTCAGCTTCGAATCAATTCCCGTCGCTCCGCCAGCAGAATCGGGGTCCAGCCCGACAGGACCTGGCGAACGGCCTCATCCGGCCGAATTGTCGTCCGATCGCCCCGTGCTGTCTTCCAGCATTTTGCGGAGGTAGTTGTTCTCCCTTCGCGTGGCTTCGAGGTCGAACAGCATGTACTTGATGGACAACCGCAGGAAATCAATGCTCTCCTGGAGGTTCGAGACCGTCTGCTTGAGTTGTTTGTGCCGCTCTTTGGTCTCATCTGCCAGGGCCTGCAGTTTCTCCCGCTCCCCGGTGGGCAGCGTACCGATCTCCGCAACCAGTTCCGCCAGTTTTTTCTGGAACGTTTCTTCGTTCATGTATTCACCCTTTCCTTCCCTCATCCTCCCGCACCGCTCAAAGTCGCGGTTTCGGTTATCGGTTGATGACACCTCCAGAAACGTCCGGGTGGCGTTGCCGGTTCCGGGCGTTCGCTGGAACCAAGGGCAACGGTTGTGCCAGAGCCTTCTTTCGCCGTTCTCCCTGTCGCACGCCCGGTAAAACGCCGTCCGTTGCAATGGTATGCCCATCGGCCCGGCCGATTGCAGCGCGACGTACCGCTACGGCGTGCGCCCGCCTGTTGCCTGGGCGCAACAGGCCCTGAAGGCCATCTCCCCGTCCGATTCTGCAACAGCTTGGAACACAAGTGGTTACCACGGTGTAGTGCGCGGGCAACGTTCGCAGAAGGATCCTCGCCGTGAAGAAGCTGGACCGCTGGCTGCCCGATGCGTCGTTCGCCGCTCCGAGAATTGCGGACCGAGGACTCCAGCACACCGTTCCGTGCCCGCGAACCATTTCCGGGAATCCTTCCCGTAGCCATTCAGGGACTGTTGTCGTATCATCGCGCTGACACGACGCGCCACGCAGTCAGGGCAGACGACCGGAAGGAGGTCGGCGCTGCTGAAAAAGGGCCGGGTGTCTGTATTTTGGAGACGGCCGAGCAATGGCGCCGGATGGCGCGGACACATTTCTGGTGGAGCAGATCCGCCGTGGCAGCGAGCTCGCCTGGCGGCAGCTTATCGCCCGCTATGAAGGGCGTCTCCAGGCTTTCGCCCGGGCCCAGACGCCCACCCTGGCCGACGCGGAAGACGCGGTGCAGGATACGTTCGTGGGTTTCCTGCAATCACTCGATCGCTACGATCCGACCCGAAGCCTGGAAACGTATCTTTTCACGATTCTACGGTACAAGCTGATCGACCTGCTTCGCCGTCGGAGGCTGCCGCTCATTCTCCCACTGGCCGGCGATCTGGAGGAGGTGGTGTTTGACCGGATCGCTCCGGTTCAGACGGAGACTCCCAGCAGTCTCGCCGTCCGGGCTGAGATTCAACAGATGCAGCGATACGTGTTGCGCGACGGGCTGAAGGCATTCATTCACGAGTGCCGCGATCGCGGGGCGTTCGATGACTTGCAAGTCATCGAGCTGCTGTTTTTCGCGGGGAAACGCAACCTGGAGGCGGCCGACCTGCTCGATATCGATCAGAAAACGGTGGCCGGCATCAAATTCCGGGCGATCCAACGCCTGCGGAGCTTCGTCGAACAATCGGCGCAGACCGACCGTCGCAACATGGACGAAGAACAAACCGAAGTGACGGTCGCCCGCGTGTGGCGTGAGTTTCGCCTGACCTGCCTGAAGCGCAGTACGCTGGGCAGCTACCTGCTGGGCATCCTGGACGACCCGTGGCGCAGCTACACGCAGTTTCACCTGGACGTAGTGGGCTGCCCCATGTGCCTGGCCAATCTGCAGGACCTTCAGGAAGAGCAGTCGCAGGCCATCCGCCCCATGACGGAATCGTTTTTCGCTTCCAGCGTGGGTTTCCTGTCCCGCGTGTCGAGCGAGGGTGAATCACCTGAAGCTCCCGCGCACGGACGGCAAACGGAGGACGGGACGGCCGGAACGCAGCCACGATAGCGGCATTATCGAGCCGGTCCCGGACGTGGCGGTCCGTGAACGATCCATCATCATTTTTTCTTGCGAATTGCCTTGGGTTCTTTTGTTTTGGGCGTCTTGGCAGCGGACTTCACGGCGGTCTTTCTGGTCTTGGCGGTTGTTTTGGCCGTCTTGTCCGCCGGCGCGGCTTTGGAAGATGCCTTGCGGGCGACGGCGGGTTTCGTCTTCGTAGCCGGCTGAGCTGCGGGGGCTTTTTTGGTGGCAACCGGCTTCGGTCGTTTGGCCGGCGGCTTGGATGCGACTGGGGCGGCCTTTTCTACCGTGCGTGGTGGAGCCGGGCGGGTTCTGGCCGCACGCATACGGCTGTCGTCTACGAAAACTCGAGCCGGCGCCGGCTCCCACTTCTTTTTCACGGCCGGCCCCGGAGGCACCGGATCTGTCAGGGCCGTGATCAACAGGCCGGTGTAGTAGCCTTCCTTCTCCAACCGAACCAGTTGCGCTTCCGCGTCCTTACGTTCGACACACTTCAGCAGAGTCAGGGTCAGCCCGTCAGCATAGCCCGTCAGCTTCCAGGCAAACGCCGGTGGCTCCTTCTTGCGGGCCGCGCTACTGCCTGAAACGGTGCCTTTGCCGTCCTCTTCTTCCTTGATTCTCGTTTCTTCGGATTCGTCAGCCACGATTTGGACCTGCTCGCGAGACTACTCGTTAGACCCCGACAACCCGGAGTGTTCGCCCTTACCGGGACAAATGCGGGGCAACCTGCGGAAAACGGCCGGAGGCCAAATGAGGCACTCGGCCCGCACCGCGCCCGGGAGGACTCGAACCTCCAACCTGCTGGTTCGAAGCCAGCCACTCTATCCACTTGAGCTACAGGCGCTTCCAGTATTCGTTCGACCGCAACCGGACTTCCGCCGAACCCCGCGGTGGACGACCGGCTCGCATTATAGGAGCCGGCGGCAGTAGTGTCACCTCCGGCGACCGAGATTGCAACCACCTCACGCTTTTGTGCCGGAGGGCGGTCCGGTACCATTCGACCAGCCCCGCCAACAGGAGGCCCAAGCAATGCGTGATGCGGTCGTCTGGAAGTGGACTGGGTTGGCCGGCCTGAGCGCTCTGATCCTGGCAACCCTCACCATCGCGGATTCGAAAACCCCGGAGGCGCAAACACAGCGCTCCCGTCGACCGCCGGCCCTACGGACGGGCGACACCATCGCGATCGTTGCTCCCGGGCACCCACTGGACCGCGACCGGGTCGGCCAGGCGGTCCGCCGCCTGGAGGTCATGGGGTTTCGGACCCGTGTCATCGGCGACGTCTATGCCCGCCGTGGATACCTGGCCTCCACCGATGCCCAGCGAGCCCACGCCATCATGGAGGCGTACATGGATCCCCAGGTCAAAGCCGTCTTCTGCGGCACCGGCGGCTACGGCACCACGCGTATCCTGGATCTGCTGGATTATGAGGTCATCCGGCGCAACCCCAAAATCTTGTTGGGGTTCAGCGACGTCACCGCACTCCACCTTGCCATCCACAAACAGACCGGCCAGGTCGCGTTTCACGGTCCGAATCTGATGTGGGGGCTGGGCAGCAAGGACCGCAACCTCACGCCGTTTGCCTCCGTTCATCTGTGGCGCAACGTGTGCGACGCCAAGACCCTGTCCGCCCTGGCCGCCCGATCCGCCGAGCCGGACGCCACCGATCCGGTGCCCGGCTTCGAGGCCCTGGTTCCCTCTCCGCCCGACGGCACCCTGCGGTATGACCTCGCTCTTTGTGAGCCAGACACTCCCGGCCCGCAGACGCTCCGCCCGGGGCGGGCGCGCGGACGGCTGGTCGGCGGAAATCTCTCCCTGGTGTGTGCTCTGATGGGCACGCCGTGGCAGATCGAGACGAAAGGGCGCCTCCTGTTTCTCGAGGATGTCGGCGAAGAGCCGTACCGCATTGACCGCTTTCTGCGCCAGCTCAAACATGCCGGATTGCTGGACGGCGTCGCCGGCGTGATCCTCGGCCGCTGGCACAAATGCAACCCGGGGATGCCCGAGAAGAGTCTCACCCTGGACGAGGTGTTTGCAGACTACTTCGGCGACGCACCCTACCCCGTGGTCGCGCGGTTCCCCATCGGGCACGTGCGCGACAACGCCACCATTCCGCTCGGCGTTCTGGCCGACCTCGACGCCACCGCCCGGACCCTCACCCTATTGGAACCGGCCGTGGAATGAGGATCGTTCCTGTGGGCCGCCACCGCGATCCCCGCTGCCTTTCCGGCCGGCTTTCGGGTATTCTGGTGCGGCGGGGTGGGCGGCAGGGCCCGCAGTGAGCATGAATCAAAGGAGGAACACCGATGCTTGACCCCCGAATGACCCGGCTGGCGGACGTGCTCATCAACTACTCCACGGCGGTCCAGCCGGGAGAGAAGATTCTGATCGAGGCGATCGACGTTCCACACGAGATCACCAACGAAATCGTACGCGTGGCGCGAGAGGCCGGCGCCGATCCGCTGGTGACGCTCAAAAGCAACACGGTGCTGCGGCATCTCCTGATTCACGGCAGCGAGGCCCAGCTCAGGCTCATTGCCGAGACCGAGGCCCTGCGGATGAAGGGGGTCCAGGCCTACATCGGCCTGCGCGGCAACCTGAACATCACCGAAATGAGCGACGTGCCCGCCGACAAAATGAAGCTTTACCAATCCATCTGGTGGAAGCCGGTGCATGGCGACATCCGTGTGCGGCAGACCCGCTGGGTCGTGCTGCGCTACCCGAGCCCTTCCATGGCCCAGCAGGCCCAGATGAGCACGGAAGCCTTCGAGCGGTTCTATTTCGACGTGTGCACTCTGGATTACCGCAAAATGGCCGCGGCCATGGAGCCGCTGGTGGCGCGAATGAATGCGACCGACCGCGTGAAAATCCTGGGCCCGGAGACCGAACTGCATTTTTCCATCCGGAACATTCCCGCTGTCGGTTGTGCCGGCAAGCTGAACATTCCGGACGGCGAGGTCTTCACAGCCCCTGTCCGCGATTCCGTGAACGGCACCATCCGCTACAACGCCCGCACGCTCTATCAGGGCGTGGTGCATGAGGACATCCGGCTGGAGTTCCGCGACGGAAAGGTGATCAACGCGCGCAGTTCCAATACCGAGCATCTCAACACCGTGCTGAACACGGACGAGGGCTCCTCGTACGTGGGCGAGTTCGCCCTGGGATTCAATCCCTATATCACCCGGCCAATGCTGGACATCCTGTTCGACGAGAAAATCGCCGGTTCCTTCCACTTCACCCCGGGTTCCGCGTACGAAGATGAGGCGGACAACGGCAACCGTTCCGCCGTGCATTGGGACATGGTCTGCATCCAGACGCTTGAATGGGGCGGCGGCGAAATCTGGTTCGACAACGAGCTCATCCGCAAGGACGGTCGGTTTGTTCCGCCCGATCTGCAGCCCCTGAACCCGGAGAACCTGAAATGAACGCCGGACTCTCCCAGTGATTCCGGGGTCATTTCCGTTGGGAGAACGTTCGGAAACACGGAGTGTGCGTGTTTTGCTCAGGAACGGCCGGAGGAGGCCGGACGCACACGGTCGAGGTCCGAAGCGCGGCCGGGAGACTCCGTGGAAAGGCCGCATGCGGCCGTCACGGCGTGGCGATTCGCGACCGGAAGGCGGTGCCTCGGAACGGAGATGACGGCTCCGGCCGCCCGAGGAATAACGACACAAACCGGTGAGCCAGCTTTGTCAACGATTCAGACGATCCTGTTCGAAAGCCCGCTGTACCTCATGCCTCTGCTGCTGGTCGGCGAGTTCGTCCTGTTGCGGCGGTGGGCGACGCGGCAGACGCCGAACGCGCGGCGGGCGGTCGTGGGCGGACTGGTCGTGGCCGCTCTGCTGCTGCTGATGCAGCATCTGGTCGTCACAGAGCGGGAGAAGCTCATCGGCCTGTGTAATGAACTGGCCGCCGCCGCCGTGAAGGGCGACGTGGACGGCATCGGCGGACACATCTCCGACCGGTTCGCCGCAGAGGGCCTGGACCGGGACGGGTTTCTGGACTATGTCCGCCGCGGCCTGACCGCTGTCGAGGTCCGAAGCGCCCGGCTCAGCGGCTTCGAGATCAGCATCGAGGATGGACGGCTCGCGAAGGTGCTCTTCAACGCCTCGGCCCGCGTCTACGGCGCCGCGGAAGGCCTGGGCGGCAGCCGGCCGTCACGCTGGGAACTGCATTTCGAGAAAACCGGCGACTGCTGGCGCGTCGTGTTTCTGACGCCCCGCCGGTTACCCTTCTTTCCGTTTGACAGCCTGCGGGAACTGCTCCACGGCGTGGGCGGCTGATCCGTGCGTTACCCGCTCCGCAACGCAATCACTCGGTCCATGAAACGCCGCAGCCGGGTCGGATCGGGCGGGTTGGACCACAGGCCGTCGCGTTTGATACTGGATCCGACAATGAAGGCATCCGCGACCGGCCACTGCGCCTCCAGGTTCTCCGGTGTTGTTCCGCTGCCCACTACCACCGGCAGGCTCGACGACACTCGGGCCGCCCGCAAGTCATCGGGCGACGTGGGCCGACCGGTCGCCACCCCGGTGACCACCAGCGCCTCCGCACCGAAAAACTCCGCCGTCGTAGCCGTTTCGGCCAGATCCACGTCGGCCGTCAGGGCGTGGCTGGCGTGTTTTTTCTTGATGTCGGCCCAGATCGCCACCTGGGTCGCCCCGATCGCCCGGCGATAGCGCAGCAGATCGCCCGCCTGGGCCACCGGCATCAGGCCCTCGTCGGCCACGTGCGCGTACACAAACCCCTCGACCCGGACAAACGCGGCGCCGGAGGCGAGGGCCACGGACAATGCCTCGCGGTTGCCGCCGGCGAGAATCTGCACTCCCAGGGGGCACGAAACGGCCTGCCGCACCCCGCAGGCGACGGCGGTCATGGCCGCCACGATTTCCGGGCCCATCGGGGCCAGTACGTAGGGCACGTCGTGCATGTTCTCGATCATGACGGCATCCACACCGCCATCGACCAGCAGGCGAGCCTCCTGGACAGACTGCCGGACGATCGCGTCCACCGAATCGGCCGCCCGGGGCGTTCCGGGCAGCGCGGAGACATGCACCATGCCGATGATCGCGTGAGACCGGCCCAAAACCGGCCGTACGCTGGGGTCTGCGGGCATACGCTTCCTTTCACAATGGCATCGCCACACACGGACGGGGCCGGGCGGCGTTTTATTCGGTCGTGTCCGGTTTGGCAACGCGCCCGCCGGCGCTCCCGAATCGGGGCGAGTGCCGCACAATCTGCCGAACCGCAGCCTAAAGGACCCAAAACTGCGGGACGATATGAGCATCGGGCCGCAGGCTGCGATCCGGGCGGCGGGTATTGCTTCATTCCAAGACGCCGGACGGCGGCGAATACGGGTGCATGATGGCGTTCCTTCGACGGCAAGCGGCGATCACCCTGCTCGAAATCCTGATTGTGGTCGTGCTGATCGGCGTCATCGCCGCGGTGGCCGTGCCGCGGATCAGTCGCGGCGCACGCGGGGCGGCGGACTCGGACGTTCTGACCAGCCTGGTGACGCTCCGCAGCGCCATCGACCTGTACCATCGGGAGCACAACTTCACCTATCCCGCCCAGGACAACAGCCCGGAAACCTTCGTCGACCAGCTCACGAGGCGAACGGACGCCCAAGGCAACGTGGGCTCCGATCCGAACATCTACATCTATGGTCCCTACCTGCGCGCCGGCATTCCGGCCATCTCCGTCGGGCCGAACCGCGGTGCGAACGGCGTGTTCGTGGCCGGCACCGGGCCCACCGTCGATGAGAGCCTCGCCACCATCGGCTGGGTCTACAACAGCGTCACGGGCGATCTGATCGCCAACACCGACGATCGCGACGAGACCGGCCTGGGATACGATTTGTACTGAAGGCGCGAAGCGGAAGGTGTCTGCTTTCGTGGCGGCGGTTCGCGTGCGCCATCAGGCGTGCTACGGCACCCTTCCTTTCTGCTGGAGTGCACCTTTCCCCGCTGGGGCTGGATTTTCGACGCTCTGGGCGGACCCCGCCTTGAATTTGTGTCTCCTGTCGAGTGGTCGCGTGCCGGCCCAGATCAGATGATCACCCGCGCCCGGGCCCAAGGGTCGCCTAAAACGGGTTGCCCCGTTTGTCCAACCTGCCGATTTTGACCAAAACCTACCGGCCGAATGTCGAAAAGTGGAGGCAAAACAAGAAAATATCAGCGCGGCAGGATGAAATGTTCGGCCCAGGAGGTGTAGAAGCAGGGATTTCGACGGAGCGCGAGCGATGGAGCGGCAGCCAGAGAAAGGGAAACCGATCGCCTGTCGTGCCGTCCTTTTTGGGAAAGCCGGTGGATCCGGTCGGGCTTCTTTCGCAGGAATGAGAGCGGTGCATGGTTGGGAACAAATGGCAGACCTTGGCGGTGGTGGGTTTGGGATCCTTCATGTCTGCGCTGGATTCGAGCATCGTGAACATCGCGTTGCCGGTGATCAAGGAAACCACCCGCTGCAGCGTCACCACGGTGGAGTGGGTTTCCCTTTCGTATCTGATCACCACGAGCGCGTCGCTGCTTCTGTTCGGGCGGCTGGCCGACATCTATGGTCAACGACGCATATACCTGCTGGGGCAGGGCATATTCGTCGCCGCGTCGCTGGGGTGCGGATTGTCCGGGCACGTCGGGTTGCTGATCGCGGCGCGTGCCGTGCAGGCGTTGGGAGCGTCGATGATTCTGGCGTTGAGCCCGGGGATTCTGCTTTCGGCCTTCCCGGGAAGCGAACGCGGGCGGGCGTTGGGCATGCAGGCGACGATGACCTATTTCGGCATCGCTATCGGACCGGTGCTGGGTGGGTTCCTCATCCATCTGGCGGGCTGGCCCGCGATCTTTTTCGTGAACGTGCCCATCGGGCTGGTGATCATGCGGGTGGCGCACCGGGCGTTGCGCGTCGATTCCCGGCCGACCGGTCAGCCCTTCGATCCGGTAGGCGTCGTATTGCTGGGGATCACACTGGTGACGATCCTGTTTGTCCTCAGCAAAGGCGGCGATTTGGGATGGCAGCATCCGCTCATCATCGGACTGGCGCTGGGCGGGGTCACAGCCGGAATCGCGTTCGTGGTCACCGAAGCCCGGCTGGAACATCCGGCCCTGGACCTGCGTCTGTTTCACAACCGGCTGTTTTCGGGCTCGGTGCTGGCCGCCTATCTGAATTACATGGCGTCCTCTTCGATCACGTTTCTGCTGCCGTTCTTTCTGATGACCGGGGTCGGCTTTTCGGCGAAAAAGGCCGGGACGTTCCTGGTGACCATTCCGATCAGCATGATGATCCTGACCGGGCCGAGCGGGTGGCTTTCCGATCGTGTGGGGGTGCGGCTTCCGGCGACGGCCGGGATGCTGTTCATGGCGCTGGGCGCGTTGTTGCTGAGTCGGATCCAACTGGGTTTTCCGCCGGCGTTTCTCGTGATGGTGCTGGCGTTCGTGGGCGTGGGTTCGGGGCTTTTTACGGCACCGAACAACAGTGCGCTGATGGGAGCGGCCCCATTGGAACGTCGCGGGGTGGCGGGGGCGATTCTGGCCACCGCCCGAACCACCGGATTCGCCACCGGCATTGCCCTGGCCGGCACGATCTACACGCACTCGTTGCCCCATTGGGAACAGACTCCGGAGGGCGTGGCCCACGCGGTGCGCAACAGTCTGTCCGTGACCGTGTGTGTGGCGCTGGCGGGCGCGGTGTGCAGCGTGCTTCGCAGCCGGCCGGGAGCTTGAGCCCCGCTCCGCCGGCTCGCCGGATCGAACCTGGGCGCGCCGCAGGCAAGCGCGGCCCCGGTCCGCGCCGGCAGGTTCTCCCTCAACGTTCAACCCAGCGCGCGGTTGTATCGTAAGCGCGCGATGAATTGCATCTGGCGGCCGGGAGGTGGCGGCGCTGGAGGCGAGCGGCCGGGGAGGCCGGGCGGCGGCACTCGTGGCGCGCACGGTTCCTCAGCCTCCGGCGTATTCGGCACTAGTTTTGGCCGTCTCCCAGACGCGCACGCGGTGCAGGCGGGCGGGCGCCACGCGGTCCTGCAACAGGTTCCAGATGATTCGGGCGATGTTTTCGACGCTGGGGTTCACCTCGCGGAACTCCTGCGTGTCCGTGTTCAGGTGCTTGTGATCCAGCCGGTCGATGACGCGCTCCTTGACGAGCTGCTCAAACGCCGGCAGCGGCAGTACGGCGCCCGTTCGCGGGTCCGGCGTGCCGGCGACGGTGACTTCCAGCAGATAGTTGTGTCCGTGGCCGTGGGGATTGTTGCACTTGCCGAACGTCTGACGGTTCTGTTCGTCCGAGAGTTCCGGACAGTGCAGCCGGTGGGACGCGGAGAATTCAAACTGCTGGGTGAGAAGAATCATGTCGGGCGCCTCCCGTCGGATGCCGTAACGCAGGCAGGGGGTCACACCAAGCTCAAGCTCGACCAGCGGCGCGCGGGCCGGCGTCTCGCGAACCACGTGCCGCCAGATGTGCTCGAGCAGGTGCTCGGCCGGCATCCGCCAGCCGTGCTCGCGAAGCGCTGCCGCGACGTACGGGATGGCGTGGCGGCGCACCAGATCGTCGAGGACGGTCGTGTTGCACAGGTACCCGGTGGCCGGGTCGGGATCGCCGGCCACCGTGGCCCGCAGGACCAGGTAGGGCACAACTCCTACGGCGCTCGGCCAGCCGCCCCACGAATTGGTGATCGGCCGGTTGAACTCCACGCGCCCGGCCCAATCCCGGTCGACCGAGAAGCGAATTTCGCGCGTGAGCCGGATCACGATCGGAAATTGTATGAGCGGCCGCGCTCCCGGGCAACGCAGCCGGCCGGCTCAGGCCGAGCCGGTGCGTTGTTCGCAAGTGACGATTGGTAGATACGTTGGGACGCACGCGCGGGCGGCCGGGAGAGCCGCCGTACGTCGGCGCGCTGGATCTGATGATTTTTTCGTCCGAAGCTCCAAGGGCGAGGAGACCGCCAGCTGGACGCCAGCCGTCCAGATTCTCTGCAGCCTGCGCGCATCCAGTCTTTCCTGTCGCACTTCTCCCGGGAACCGGCTTCAGCCAGCTTTGTCCTACCAACGCAACTCGCGGGAACGCGGAAAAAGCCGGCTGAATGCCGGCTCTGACACAAGAGGAAAGAAGACTGGAGTAATGGGATGGCCGCCCACCCCCACCTGAAGGTGGGGGCACTGGCCGGTCGGCTGAAGCCGACCCGGATGACCGGCCAAACATCAGCGGGTTCCCGCGGTCCATGGAACGCCACGCCCTGGGGCCCATCGGTGCATATTTGCCGACCGGTCGATCACGAAGTCCGAAATCGAGCAGCCGCCCCCGCCCCCCTCCTCGATCCCTGGATCCCTCGACCACTCGATCCCTGGATCCCTCGATCCCTGGATCCCTAGATCCCTCGACCCCTGGATCCCTCGATCCCTGGACCCGTTGATCCCGGGACCCCTGGCTCCCTCGATCCCTGGGTCCCTGAATTCCTCGATCCCTCCCCCTCACACGTTCCTCGCCACCTCTTCCGCGACTTCCAGCGTCGTGTTCTTCAGACCCACGTCGTAGGTGCCGACCTTGTGCTCCCGGATCACCCGGGCGATGGCGGCTTCCAGACGGGCGGACAGCTCGTTTTCGCCCAGCCAGTCGAACATCAGCTTGCAGGTGAGCAGCATGGCCATGGGGTTCACCTTGTACATCCCCGCGTATTTCGGGGCGGAGCCGTGGGTCGGCTCGAAGACGGCGTACGCATCGCCGATGTTCGCGGCGCTGGCGAAACCCAGGCCACCCACCAGGGCGGCGGCCAGGTCGGAAATGATGTCGCCGAACATGTTCTCCGCCACCAGCACGTCGTAATCCTGCGGGTTCTTCAGGAGCCACATGCACTGGGCGTCAATGTTCGTCTCCCAGAGCGGGATTTCCGGGTAGCTCTTGGCGACCTCACGGGCGACTCGGGTGATCAGGCCGCCGGTTTCCCGCAGTACGTTCGGTTTGTCCACCAGCGTCACGGAGCGTCGCTTGTGTTTGCGGGCGAATTCGAACGCCTGCGTCACGATGGACCGGCAGCCCTCGCGCGACATGATCCGGGTGGACATGGCCAGGTTGTCCAGTCCGTGCTTCGCGAATCCTTTCATCTTCGGGTGGACACAGAGAGCGTCGTACACCGCCTGCGGAATCGGATGGAACTCCACCCCGCCGTACATGCCTTCGGTGTTCTCCCGGAACACGACCAGGTCCACGCCCTCGCGATAATTCAGCGGATTGCCGGGGTACGCCTTGCACGGCCGGAGATTCGTGTGCAGGTTCAGCACCTGTCGCATCTTGACGATCGGGCTGAAGTACACGTGCCCCTTGCCCTTCAGAGACGGGTCCAGGTCGCGGTCCGCCTCGTCCTTGGGCTTGGAGGTGATGGCTCCGAACAGGGCGCAGTGCGTGTTCTTCATCATTTCGAGCGTCCGCTCCGGCAGAGCGTTGCCCTCGCGGCACCAGAAATCCCAGCCGATGTCGCCGGGGATGTACTCTGCGTCCAGCTTCAATGCGTCGAGCACGATGCGAGCCGCTTCCATCACGTCCTTGCCCACGCCGTCGCCGGGCAGCCATGCAATCCGATACTGGGCCATGATCGTTCGTCTCCGCTGTTGGACCGTGAAACCCGCCGGGCCGGTACCGCTGGACCATCCGACCCGCCTGCCGCCGGTCGGACCACGACCGTCCGGTCGGAGCAGGGTCTGGAGGGGTCGCTACCTGGGCGGTGGAGGCCCGTGCGTACACGGGTAATTCGTGACCTGGGGCGGCAGCCTGATGCCCCCGCCATACGTTCCGCAGGGCCGTATTGTAGAGAACCGCCGGCTCCGCGTCGAGAGACCGGAAGGCCTCCGGTCGCCCGCTCCGGCAAAGGCGGCGGAAGCGGGAGGAAGGCGGCTCCCTCCCGTGTCACGGCCGGGGCTGTCCCGGCCCGTTTCGAAGGGTTCGCGGGGCCGTCCGGTGGCTTTCGGAGTGCGGCCGTGCTAGCATTTTCCGCTCTGTGGTCGGCCGCGCTTTGGTTTTTGACGGCGTCGGGCGGTTCCGCAGGTATTCGAGAAGGACCCGAACATGAGACATCGCACGCTGTTGGTAGCCGCGTTCTGGCTGGGTACGGCCGGGCTGAGCCTGGGGCAGGATAAGCTGTACCGAGACCTCTCCGTGGACGACGCCAAGGCCCTGGCCGGCAAAGAGAAGAAGCTGGTTTTCATCGATTTCTATGCCGACTGGTGCCAGCCTTGCCGCATGCTTGACGCTACGACCTTCAAGGATCCCAAGGTGATCGAGTGGATTGGCAAGAACACCATTGCGCTGAAGGTCAACGAGAACAACAATCCCAAGCTTCTTGAACAGTTCAAGGTGGTGTCGTTTCCCACGCTGATCTTCCTCAGGCCCGACGGCACGGAGATCGACCGCCTGATTACCTACGTAACCGTCGAGCAGTTCCTGGAAGCGGCCGCCGGGATCGCCGAGGGCAAGGACGCCATTGCCCGGGCCAAGGAAAAGATCGCCAAAACAGACCCCACCAATCCGCTGATCCGCAAGGAGCTGGCGTTCGCCTACGCGACCAAGGGCCAGTACAAGATGGCGTTCGACGAGTACATCGCGTGCCTGGAACAGGGCTTCGCCCGGCACCCGAACCTCTCCGCCATGCGGGCCGTCGTCGCTTCGGAAATGATGATGATGCTCTACGACCAGTATCCGTTGCTGCTGGACGAACTGGCGTCCCGGCGCCAGGCGCTCCGCAAAAAGGTGGAAGACGGCGGCGCGGATGTCGACGCCATAATGACCCTTGCCCTCTACAATGAAATCTTTCAGGAGCCCCAGCAGACCCTGGCTCTGTACGAGAAGAAACGGGCGGATTCCCAGACGCCGGCCGCCGTCCGGGCGGCGCTTGCGGAGGCGGCCCTGCCGTTACTGCTGAGCGCCCGGCGCTACGCGGAGGTGGCGGCCGATCTGGACATCATGGCCACCGTCGATCGGATTCTGGCGGGCGTGCCCGCCAAGGACGCGGCGCCTCCGGAGGAGCGCCTCATGGGGCTCTTTGCGGTGCCGTCCTATTACCAGATACTGGAGGGGTTGGGCCGCACGCAAGACGCGGCCAAGGTCGCTGCCCGTCTGATCGAGCTGCTGGACGAACCCGATACGTACAATGCTCTCGCCTGGAATGGATATCTCTCCGGCAAGCCCACGCCGGCCGACCTGGAATACGCCCGCAAGGCCGATCAACTGACCGAGGGCAAAGACATCGGCGTGATTGACACCCTGGCCCGTCTGCTGCACGCCCTGGGCAAGAAAGACGAGGCGATCCAGACGGCGGAGCGCGGAGTTCGACTCGCCACCGGCTGGCAGGAGCAGGCCCTGATCCAGGAGACACTCGCAGACATCAAAGCCGATCGCTCGGCCTATCCGGAGCCTGCGCCTCCGCCCGCAACCACCCAGCCCGCGTCGAACCGCCCGGCGGAAGGTGGCGCGGGCATTCCCGGCTCCGCTTCGTGAGGCGACCGGTTCCGGCCCGCGGTAACCAGCACGTGGACCGTGTCCGGCCTGGCCCTATAATCCCGATGAGCGAAGCGGGCGGTGGCGGCCGCTCATCCGCCTCGCGCGGATGGGAGGAAAGTCCGAACTGGGCAGGGCACGGTGGTTGGTAACACCAACCCGGCGCGAGCCGAGGGAAAGTGCCACAGAAAACACACCGCCTTCGGGTAAGGGTGAAAAGGTGCGGTAAGAGCGCACCGCGCGGCTGGTGACAGTCGCGGCAGGGCAAACCCCACCGCCAGCAAGCCCAAGCAGCGGCCAGAGGCGGCCCGCCTCGATACGAGCCGCGGGTAGGGTGCTCGAGCCGGTCGGCGACGACCGGCCCAGATGAATGGTCGCCCGGCGGGCGCCGACTCGTGCGGTCCCGTCGAACAGAATTCGGCTTACAAGCCCGCTTCGCTCTGTGGCAGATTCATGATCGGGCCGTGGATTCGGCCGGCCCGGGTTTCCGTTACGGGGCCGGCGGTTCGCCCAGGCGCTCCAGCAGGGCCCGGCCTTCCGCGTGGCTGGGGTCTTTTTCCAGCAGTGTTGTCAGGGTGGTCCGGGCGTCCTCGATTCGTCCCACGGCATACATCAGGCGGGCGGCCTCGTAGAGCAGTTCCGGCGGTGCGTTCGCGCCCGTCTGCTCGATGCCGCGTTCCAGAACGCTGATCGCCTGGTGATAGGCGTTCAGGCGGGCCAGGTCGGCCTGGTCCTGCACGATCCGGGCGATGGCCAGGTACGTCTCGGCCTGCTCCGGATAGAGGCTCAGACGGGTCTCTTCCACGGTCCGCTGCAGGCTCAGCAGGTTGCTCAACTGGCCCAGGCGGGTCACCTCACCGGGGCTTTCGCGGACACGCTCACGAATCAGTTCCACGGCGCGCCGTGCTTCGGCCTGTGCTTCCGCGAGGTTTTTCAGCTTGGTTTGCGGGTCCGTCGTGGCGTCCTTGAGGGTTTCCAGGAGAATCCGGGCCAGCAGCGCGTGGTATTTGGCCCGCGGCGGCGACTGCAGCGTAATGCCCTGGCGGGCGTTGTCGGCGGCCTCCTTGTACATCTTGCGGTTGGCTCGGACCGTGGCCAACCCGAAGAAAATGCTCGGTTCCTGTCGGTTGAGTTGGAGGGCCTGGAGGTACTTCGATTCGGCCAGCTCGTAATACTTGCCCTCCGCCAGAACGTCGCCCAGCAGCTTGAAGCCGAGCCAGTCAAACTGACCTTCCCGCGGATCCTGGGTGTATTTGGTGATGTAATCCATCGCCTCCCGGGCCCGACCCTCCAGCAGCAGCACCCGTCCGAGAACGAACTGGGCTCGCGGATTCAAGGGCTCGACGGACAAGACGTAGCTCGCCAGCTCCTTTGCCTTCCGGGCACGCGGCTGCCACTCGCCGCGACCGCTTTCGATGGCCTCCTCGGCAGCCGTGATTTCGGCGGAGGCCTGGTCAAGGCTCTGGGAGATGGAAGGCGCGGCGCCGGTCGCGCCGGGCGGCGCGGCGTCCGGTGTGTCCGCCGTCTGTGCGACGAGCAGAGCGGGTGAACCGATCAACAGCCACCCGGCCAAAGCCGGCAGCCACAGCAGCAAGGGATGGTTCATGCGCGGACCTCCAAACCTTCTCCGAACGCCAGAACGTACTCCATCGCGGCGTCCAAGACGGGTCAATGGTCGCGATCCCGGGTGCTGCGGTCAAGCGGAAGACAGGGACACAGGCACGCTTCCCGCCCCGATCATCCCTCAACAGAGAAGGTGGAGCCCGCGGACGCCGCTTCCCCCACCGGCTGGGGCTTTGCCGGGGCGGCCGGGGTTTTAGGGGAGGGGCCCGGCTTCGCGTCAGGCGCCTCGTCCGCACCCGCCGATCCCTGTTCCGCCCGCGTCTGATTGACCTTGTCGATCAGCATGACCCAGGTCTCCCGCTGATAGCGGAGAATTTTGAGGGCGTCGTCCAGGTCGCTGACGCTGTGGTGTACGCTGGCGTCCACCAGCTTGCGATAGATGAACGAATAGATGGCGGCCATCCGCTCGCACAGCTCGCGGTTGACCTCCGGTCGCAACCCGCTCTGCATTTCCAGGATGATCGCCTGGGCCCGGGACAGCTTGTTATAAGACGTTTCGTAATCGCGTGCCTCGATGGCATCCCGGGCCTGAAGGCTGAACCGGATCGCCCCGTCGTAGAGCATCAGGTGAAGCTGCTCCGGGGAGGCCGTCATGACCGCGTTGCGAAGGTACGAATTGGGGGTGCCGGCGGACATTCCGGTTCGTACATCGGATTCCGCCGGGGTCGAATTGACCAAAAAACCCGGCGGCAGGGCTGATAACCCGGGACTAGGACTGACGTGCCGACAGGGCCGCCAGGGCGGTCTGCTGGGCGCTGAGGTTGGCCAGGGCGGATTCCAGGCCCTGGAACTGGCGTTCCAGCCGGCTGCGCTGTCCGTCGAGCAGGGCCTGCATGGAAGTCATGCGCTTGTTCAGATCGTCCTCCCGGGTCTGGAGCGTGGCGGCGGCCCGGTCGATCAGCCCTTCGGACGACTTGGTCAGTTCGTCCAGGATCTCGTTCATGGCCGCCCCGATGCCGTTCTCCTTGTCGGTGAAGAGCTGTTCGACAAGCCGGGGGTTGTCGCGATAGACCTGGCGGAACTTGTCCTCGTTGAACTCCAGCCGGCCGTTGCGATACTGGATGCCCACGTCCGCCAGACGGTTGAGGCCGGCCGACCCGGACGCATACGCCCTCATGACGGAACGGTTCAGCCGGTCCTGGATGCGGCGGACCGTCACGTCGCCCAGCAGCACGCCGCGGACTTTCGTGTCGGCGTCGAACTCCGTGTAGTCGTCGATCCGGGTCAGCACGTCGTTGTACTTGGTCACGAAGCCCTTGAGGTCGGTGGCAATTTTGTCGATGTCCTGCGCGACGTTCAGGCTGACCGGCTCCTCGGAGACTCCCAGCAGATTCAGGGTCACGCCGGGGATGACGTTGGCCACCGAGTTCGTCGGGCTGGAGACTACCACGGGGTTGTTGCTCTGGCCGTCTCCGAGGAAAAAGACCGCGTCGCGGGCCTGTACGAGAGTGTCCACGACCAGACCGCTGTTGCCCACGTCGAAAACCAGGTGTCCGCGTCTGCCGGAGACCTGGGAGGAGATGCTCAGCCGGTAGGGGCTGGTCTGCGATCCGTCATTCACCACGGAGGCCGCCAGGTTCGGGTCCGCGTTGTTGAGTTTGGCGACCACGTCTTTGAGGGTATCGTCGGCGTCGATTTCGACGGTGATCTCCATCGTGCCGTCGATGAAGGTCTGTCCGGCGGCCGCTTCGCCGGCGATGCGGAGGTCGGCAGCGGCGCCGCCTTCCTGGTCGGTGACCTTGAGCGCCTGGGTCCCGCCGGCCGCGTCCGTCAGGAGCAGGCCGTCGCCGTCGGGGTTGATGGCCGCGGTAACCTGGATCACGTCGGAGTACGAGTTGATCAGCCGGATGATGTCGCCGAGCGTCTTCTGATTCTGGGTGACGTTGACGGTGACGGCGGCGCCGCGGCTGTTGGTAATTTTGAATCGGCCCGTTCGCACGCCCTGGCCGTGGTTCATGTCTTCCAGGCGCGTGGCTTCGGAGACGTAGCGGAGCTGCGTGTTGCGTCCGATGAGGCTGGGTCCGGCGGCAGAGCCCAGCAGGCCCAGGTCCGCCGCGGTGGTGCCTCCGCTTTCCTCGACGACGATCGTTCCGATGTCGGAACCGGTTTCGTCGACGATTTCGATGCCGTTGCCGGCGGGGTTGATACGGGCGGTGACGTTCGCTCCGCCGGCGGTGCTGTTGATGATGTCCAGCACGTTCTGCACGGTCTGGGCCCCGCGCAGGTCATAGGTGGAGCGGTTGCCCAGCCGGTCGGTGATGGCGATGCTGCCCAGGCTCACACCGCGTCCGCCGTTGAGCGAATTCAGCAGCACGGTGTTCAACCCGGCGATCAGGTCGCGTGACCGGACGGTCTGCCCGGTGAACGCACCTTCCAGGCCCAGATCCGCGGCCGCGCGGGACAGCACGCCCTCGGCGTCAGCCAGAGCCTCGACCGTAATGCCGCCACCGCCGATGTTGTTGTCCTCCAGCCGCAGGCCGTTGTCGTCCACAGACGCGCTGACCAGCGGCCATCCGGAGCCGTCGTCGTTGCCTGCAGCGTAGTGGATGGCCCGGATCACGTCTCCGACGGTGTTGATGCGGAAGATGTCCGACCCGCTGATGTAATCCTTGTCGACATCCGCGGCGATGCCCAGGTCGCGGGCGGCGAACCCGCTGACGTCCTCGATCTTGAAATGGGTCGCCGCATCGGCCGGCGTATCCGTCGTGTCGCTGATCTGGAGGTGCGAGCTGACATAGATGGCCCGCACGCCCACGTCGGCGTCGTTGATCCGGTTCAGAACGTCCTGAATGGTCCGGGCGCCGGAGAGGTCCACCTCGGCCGACCGCCCGCTGCGGTCCGTGATGCGGATGATGCCCGGCGGGTTGCCGGAACCGTCGTCCATTCGCACGCCGTTGCCGCTGTTGAGCTGCTCCAGCCGGGTGGTGGACTGCAGGAAGTCGGAAAGCGACACAACGAAAGACGCGCCTCCGCCGGTGGTGATGCGGAAATCGCCGCTGGTGGAGAGGCTGTTGCGGCGCACGCCGTTGCCGTCGTTGAGCACCGAGAGCAGGGTGGAGTCCACCAGGTTGATCAGGTCGGCGCTCTCGATCCGGCCGGTCGTGCTGGAGCCGAGCAGGCCCAGGTCCCGGGCCGAAGATCCGCCGGTCTGGTCGGCGATCTGGAGCGGTCCGGCCCCGCCGGACAGATCTTCGATCACGATGCGGTCGCCGGACACCGACGCCCGGACGGCGGCGTCCGTCTGGCTGTTGATGGCGTCAATGATGTCG
Organism: Planctomycetota bacterium; assembly: GCA_052034525.1. Classification (GTDB taxonomy): domain Bacteria; phylum Planctomycetota; class Phycisphaerae; order UBA1845; family UBA1845; genus JAFGJQ01. The sequence goes on along the minus strand of JBPOIK010000079.1, from coordinate 9,391 downwards.
TCCACCAGCACCGCGGCCCGCAGACTGATCCGGGCCGTTCCGCCGGCGCCGTCGGTGATGGTGAAGACGCCGCGACGGATGCCTTGTCCGCCCCGCAGGCTGTCGATCTCGGTGGCCGGGTTGAGCTGTCCATGGCCGATCTCGATTGTCAGCCGGCCGGCCCCCACCGGCGTGGTGTCGGGATCGGCGAACCCCTGCCCGATGAGCTGATGGTTGCTCACCAGCGAGTGGACGCGGAACTGATAGGTGCCGGGCAGCGCACCGGCGCCGGCCGTGGCGGTCATGATCGATTCGTCGCTCGATTGAGTTCTGTAGGTCTGGAAGAAGGCGCTGGTGGCGAAGCGGCTGACGATGTTCTTCACCGCCAGCAGGCGGGCGGACAGGTCCATATAGGCCGTCCGCTGCGTCTGCAGATCCGACACCCGCTGTTTGAGCAGTTGGAGCGGCTTGGACTGGATCTGGATGAGTTGGTCGATGAGATTCTGCGTGTTCAGTCCGGAAATCAGGCCGACGCTGGACGAGATGCCGCTCATGGCTGCAGGCTCCTTGGCGATCCGGACCGCCGGGCGTCGGGCGCGCGGCGTCCGCGGAAATCACCGTTTTATCGGCACATAGACAGGCGACCCTTAGATCCGGCGCCGGAACGGCCGGGCCGCCGCGAGATCCAGCCCGGAGGGTCGTCAGCCGCCGAGCAGGCTCAGGGCGGTCTGGGGCACCTGCTGGGCGACGTTCAGGGTGAGCTGCGTGCCCTGGATGAGGATCTGGGCCCGCGTCAGGGCCGAGACCTCCACCGCGTAGTCGGCGTCGCGGATGGCCGACTCGCTGGCGGTCACGTTTTCGTAGGCGATCTGCTGGCTGTTGATGTTCGTCTCCATCTTCTGTTTCTGGACGGCCCCCAGCCGTCCGCGGAGACTGGCGATCTGGTTGATGGCCTCGGTGATGATCTCCTCGGCCTTCATGTAATGGCCGCGGGCCACTTCGAAGGCCCCGCCGCTGCGGATGTCGCTGAGGAACCGGGTGACCGTGTTGCCCAGGTTGGCCGTCGAGATGGAGTCGATTCCGATCTGGAGCTGCCCCTGGAGGTTCACCTGCGGCGTGATCTGAAACAGGGCCCCGCCGCCGGTGATATGGAAGGTCGACGTGCTGGTATCCGTGGCGAAGCCGGAGGTCAGGTAGAAGCGGGCCTCGAGTCCCTGCGTCCGGGTGTCGACGCGCAGCCCCCGGGTGTTGGCGAGCTGCCCGTTCACAATGACGATCGGGTCGAACCCCACGTCGCGCGTGGTCGTGCCTGCGGCGGTCGTGTTCATGAAGGTGCCGGTGACGGAGCGCACGCTGATGAACGCGTCGCTTCCGAATTCCGTGCTCAGCAGGTGCAGTTGTCCGTCCGTGGAGAGGATCGCCCGTACGCCGGTCGAATCGGTGATCCCGTTGATGGCCTGCGCGATGTCGGCCTGGGTGGCGCCGGACTGGAACGAGAGAATGTCCACGCCCAGTCGGCCGGCGACCTCCACCGTGGTGGCGCTGGTGCTCGCTGCCGCGAAGGCCAGGTGCGCCAGTTCCGCCGCCGACTGCACTTCCAGCACCACCTGCTTGGCTCCGCCCTCGGTGACCTGTGCCGCGTAGACGCTGGTGTGGGCGATCTGCGCCGTGTTGATGCCGCTGATCTGATAGCCCATGGCTCCGTTCAGCAGTTTTTTGCCGGCAAATGTGGTGGTGTTGGCGATCCGATCGATGCTGGAGAGGATGGCGTCGATCTCGAGCTGGTCCGCGTAGACCTCTTCGTCCGACACGGCGCCTTCGTTGGCGATGTCCAGAACGAGGGCCTTGAGATCCAGCAGCAGGGCGGACACCTCGTTCAGCGAGCCTTCCGCAACTGAGATGACGTTGATCGCCCGCTGCGTGTTGTTGATGGCCGCCTGCAGCCCCCGCATCTCCTTGCGCAGCCCTTCGGAGGCGATCAGTCCCGCCGGATCGTCCTTGCCGCGGTTGATCCGCAGGCCGGTCGAAAGCCGCTCCAGCCGGATGTACAGGTCGTCGGTGTTCGTGCGGAAGCGTCCCATGGCCACGATGGCCGGGACATTCGTGTTGATGCGAGTCATGGCATCCTCCCTGACAAAGCGGGCACGCCTGGCATCGATTGCCCGCGATCGTGCGGCCATGCACGATCAGAACGCCGAGCGGAGTCCGGATCATCTTCGCCATCCACCGCGTCCGTGCGCCCTTCGCCAGAGACGGTCGCGGACTCCGAACCGCAATGCGCATTTCGTCCCGGCCATGCGCGGCCTTTACTTAATTCCCGTCCGATAGGAACGTCGGCGGCTTATGGGACGGCGGCCCGGACCGATAACGGACGAACGGGCGTCAAAAAGGATCCGCCCGCCGGTCGGGCAAGGTCCGACCGACGGGCGGATCCGGGCACGAATGTCCGGACGACGGAAGTGGCGGCGTCAGGACAGCAGCGACAGCGCGTTCTGCGGGAGCTGGTTCGCCATTTTCAGGCTGGCCAGGTTCGACTGGACCAGAATCTGGGCCCGCGTCATCGAGCTGCTCTCCACTGCGAAGTCGGCGTCACGGATGGCGCTTTCCGCGGCGGCGGTGTTCTCGAAGGCGATCAGCAGGCTGTTGATCGTCGTTTCCAGCGTGTCCTTCTGAAACGCGCCGATGCGTCCGCGGAGGCTGGCGATCTGCTCCTGCGCTTTGCGCAGAATCCGCTGGGCGTTGTGGTAGTTGCCGCTGTGAATGTCGTTGGCCTGTCCGCGGCCCAGCGAGCTGAGACGGCCGAGCACATGATCGCCCAGCGCGCCGGTGTTCACCGACCCGATGCCGATGGTCTCCTGCCCGATGAGCCCCACCTCCGGCGAGATGGCGAACTTGGCGCCGCCGCCGGTGATCGTGAAGGTGGTGTTGGCATCCCCCGTGGTCATCCGGGCGAAGGCTTCCTGCAGTTGGATTTCCAGCGACAGGGTGCCGGAGATGACCGAGGCTTCCAGGCCGCGCGTGGTGGCGCGGGCGCCGTTGATGGTGACCTCCGGATCCGCGCCGTACGCGATGTCGCCGCCGACCACGGTGAAATCCCCCGGGCTGCCGGCGGAGTTCAGCACGCGCACGCCCACCATGGCGTTGCTTCCCACTTCGGTGCTGATCAGATGCAACTGGTTGCTGCTGGTCACCGCGGTAACGCCGGTCAGATCCTTCGCCGCCTGGATGGCCAGGGCCACGTCGGACAGCGTGGTGCCCGAGGCGAAGCTCAGGACGTCCGTACCGTAGCGCCCGCGGATCTCCAGTGTGGTGACGGCGGTGAGCGAGCCGACCGTTCCAGCGCCGGCACCGATGACCTGCGCCACCGTGGCCGACGAGAGCATGGTGATGCTCACCTGGCGGTTCGTGCCCAGCGGAATCTTGGCCGCGTTCACCTGGAGCCCGGTCAGATGGTCGCCGTTCACGCCCGACGTGATGAAGTCGTAGTTCCCGTTCAGCAGCTTCTCGCCGTTGAAGGCGGTGACGCCCGCGATCCGGTTGATCGACGACAGAATGGTGTCGATCTGAAGCTGGTTCGCCTCGCGCTCCGCATCGCTGAGCCCGGCCTCGTTGGCGGTGGTGTCGATCAGATTCTCCAGCTCCAGCAGCAGCACGTTGATCTCGCCCAGGCCGGCTTCGGCGATGCCCACCACCTGGTCCGCCCGTCGGGCGTTGTTGATCGCGCCGTTGATGGCCACTTTGGAGGCACGCAGCCCCTCAGATACGATCAGCCCGGCGGGATCGTCCTTGCCGGTGTTGATCCGCAGACCGGTGCTCAAACGGTTCAGCGCCGTGGTCAGCGACAGGTTGTTGGTGTCGAGAGTCCTCTTGGCGATGAGGTTCTGGACGTTCGTGTTGATGCGAGTCATAACGGTTCGTGCCTCCAAACGCGTCTGGAACTCCGCCGTCGCGTCGGCGCCGCAACGCCGCACGCGCTTTCAGAGCGGATCGGTCTGACGGTGCCGCGGCAGGAACAGGCTGCACGCGGCGGGCTCGTTACATCCGACTGGGTTGTCCGGCGGACCGCGCGATCGCAGGATCGTTCGGCTCGCCCTTGCCGGGTCACGCCCGTATCCCGGAGTCCGGAACTCTGGACACGCATCCCGGATGCAGAGGCTCCATCATGAGCGGATCCTCCGACGTGACCACCGCTCGAATCGTCACCCCGATAACGGGTCTTTAAGTCTTTTGGGAAGTGGAAGATGAGACTGGTTGTCGGCACTCGGATATCAGGACCGAACGCGAATTCCCATAAGCGCCGGCGCCCCTGCGCGAAGCGAAGCATCCGGCCTTTTACCGGACAACCTCCTTCGGCGGTTCCTGTAACCACACGCGAAAGTTTTTCTGTCGGCGGCGGGCGGAATCACCCGGTTATCGCCGTTTGTGGGGTGTTTCGGCGCGGGGACGGGCTCGACAGGGCCGGTGTCGACCGGCTCTCTTCAGCCGTCCGTGGCGGGCGGGCGCAACGCGTTTTCGAGCGCCGTGCGCGCGTTCGTGCTCGAATCGCGATACTTCACGATGATCGCGGCGGCGACGCAGAGTCGGTGCGCCTCCGCGAACGCGCCGGACGCCGCTCGCGCGCCCGAGACCACCACCGCGCCCGGCGGAATCGACAGCACGCCCTCGACCGGGCGGATGATCCGTGCGTGCACCAGGTCATACACCGGCGTGGAGGCCGCAAGCACCACGCCCGCCGCCAGCACGGCTCCTCGCCCGATGCGCACGCCTTCGTACACGCCGCAATTGCCGCCGAGAAACGCGTCGTCCTCCACGATGACCGGCAGCGCGCCGACCGGTTCCAGCACGCCGCCGATCTGGGCGGCCGCCGACACGTGCACGCGCTGGCCGACCTGCGCGCACGAGCCGACCAGTGCGTGGCTGTCGATCAGCGTGCCGCCGCCCAGGTGCGCGCCGACGTTCACATAGGCCGGCGGCATGATCACCACGTCCGGCGCCACGTACGCCCCGCGACGGATCGCCGTGCCGCCCGGCACGACCCGCACGCCCGGCGGACACGTCGGTTGCGGAAACAGCAGATCGCGGTCGCACCAGGCCAGGGCCCCCCCGACCATCGCCTTCTCGTTCGAGAGCCGGAACGTCTGCAGAATCCCCTCTTTGACGTCACGATTGACCTTCCAGCCCCCGGTCCCGTCCGGCTCCGCGGCCCGCAACGTTCCGGTCTGGAGGGCGTCCAGAAAGGCAATGCATTCGTCACGCGTCCGCGGCGGGGGAAGGGTCATGCTTTCAGGCTCCTGCGCAGATCGGGGGGCGCGAGACGGCCGCGGCCTCCGCGGCCCGCGCCGCACACGCGGATTCCGCGGCGCAGGCCTGTCGCAGGGCCGTGCGAACCATCGGGCGACAGGATTCGGACAACGGGGTCAGCGGCGTGCGCAGTGCGTTCTCGATCAGGCCCATCTCGGCCAGGGCGAACTTGAGGGGAATCGGATTGGACTCGATGAAGTTTGCCTTCATCAGCGGAAACAGCTTCGCGTGCAGCGCCGCCGCCTCGTCCCGCCGACCGGCCAGCGCCGCCCGCACCAGGGATGCGAACGTTCCAGGCGCCTGGTTGGCGACCACGCTGATGACTCCGTCAGCGCCCAGGGCGATCATGGGCAGGGTCAGGGAATCCTCCCCGGAAAGCACGGCGAAATGCGCCGGCCGCGACCGCAGGATGGCCGACGTCTGGTCCAGGTCGGCCACGGCCTGCTTGATGCCCACAAACGGCCGGCGTTCTGCCAGGCGAAGGACCGTCTCCGGAGCCAGTGTAACCCCCGTGCGGCCGGGCACGTTGTACAGAATAATCGGCAGATTCGTGGCGTCAGCAACGGCGCGGTAGTGGTCGATCATCCCCTGCTGCGTCGGTTTCACGTAGTACGGCGTGACGTGCAGCAGAAGATCGATCCCGATCCGGGCGGCTCGGCACGAGAAATCGACGGCCCGGGCCGTCTGGCAGTGGCCGGCGCCGGCAATGACCGGCACGCGTCCGGCCGCCTGCTCCACTACAATGGCCAGCGTCCGCTCCCATTCCTCCGTGGTCATGGCGGCGGCTTCGCCAGTGGTTCCGCAGGGTACCAGACCGGCGACGCCGGCTTCCAGTTGACGGTCGACCAGCTTGCGCAGGGATCGCTCGTCGATGCGTCCGTCCCCGTGGAAGGGGGTCGCCAGCGCGGTGTACACTCCGGTCAGACGCTGTTCCATGAGCCGGACCTTTCCAGGAACGTGTGGAAATCCAACAGGCCCGCCGGCCGGGCCTCAACCAGCCACTCGGCCGCCCGCACCGCCCCCACCGCGAAAACCTCCCGCGATCGGACCTGGTGTGTGAGGGTCAGCGATTCGGCGGATCCTTCGAACACCACGGTGTGCTCGCCCGGCTGGCCGCCGTGGCGCAGCGAAACGACGGGGACCGATTCCCGGCCCGATGCCCGGGCGAGCGCGTCCGCTAGCGCCCGGGCCGTGCCGGACGGGGCGTCCTTCTTGGCCCGGTGGTGCCGTTCCACCAGGCCCGGCTCGAACTCCGGGAAGGCCCGCAGGGCTGCGGCCGCTTCCCGAACGATCCGGCGCAGGACGGCCAGCCCAACCGAGAAGTTGGCGTCGGCCAGCAGGGGCGTGTCCGTCTCCCGCGCCAGCGGTTCCAGATCCTTCGGATCCCAGCCCGTGGTCCCGCAGACGACCGGTACGCGCAACCGAAGCAGGGCCGCCACGTTCTGGCGGGCGGCGGAAGGTTGTGTGAATTCGAACGCCACGTCCGGGCCAACGCCCTGGAGAGTCTCGGCCAGCGGCGGCTCGCCCTGGTCGACACGAACGGCGATTTCGTGGCCGCGAGTGCCGGCCACGACTTCGATCGCGCGTCCCATTCTCCCCATGCCCACCAGAGCGATTCGCATGGGTGGCTCCGTTCTGGCCCGGGCGCAGACACAACCGGCCCGCCCGGTGATTCATCGGCGGGCCGCGTCGTCCCACAGAAATGGTTTTTGGGAATCGCCCCCGGTCTGATCCCGCACGCCGGCGGGACGGCGTCGGGCCCACGTTGCGCGTCGCGGCAACCGCCGCGGCGGCAGCCACCGTGGCCCGGCAGCGGGCCGTTTCAGGATTCCAGCGTGATCGCCTTGTTGTCCGATTCGTCCTTGCCCTGCATGGAGTAATTGTTCTTCTGACGCTGATGGTTGACCTGCAGTTTTTTGCAGTAGAGCTGCTCGACGTCAGCGGCGTTCAGACCGACGCACTGGGCCATGCTGATCCAGAAAAACAGCAGGTCAATGACCTCGACCCGCGCATTCTGCACGTCGGCCAGCTCGAACCGCCGACCCTGCCTGGCCTCCGCACACCAGTGCTTCCAGTACGTGCAGTTACGCAGTTCCTCCAGCTCGCTGCCGGCCGCGGCAATGTAATCGTTCAGCCACCGGCCCGCCGTCAGCGGATCGAACCGCTCCCGCAGCGCCGCTGTGTCGAATCCGATTTGACGGTTCAACTCCGCCTGAAGTTCAAAGAGTCTCTGCAGCACGGTTGTCCTCCCGTCCAAGCGGGTTGGGTTTGCAATCCGGCCTCCACCCCGCTCCGGGCGCCCGCCCGACGGGCAGGCGCCGCGCATCGGCGACACGGTCGTCACGAGCAGTCCGTCATTGTATGGCCGGCCGTCATGGCGGGCCAACGCGGCGGAATTTTCGAGTTGACGGACCGGCTTGCGAAACGCGCTATGATTCTGTATGGAATTGGGCGCCAGCTCAAGTGGAGCTGGTCCGGAACCGTGATGACCATTTGGGAGATATTCGCATGGCAGATATCGACAAGCTCAAAGTGACCGTGGATCGCGACGCCTGCATCGGTGACGGTGCGTGCTGCAACGATGCTCCGGAAACCTTCGAAATGGACGACGAAGACAAGGCCGTGGTCAAGCAAGGCGGGTCGGACAGCCGCGACGCGATCCTCGAGGCCGCCCAGAACTGCCCGACTGACGCGATCACCGTCGTGGACAAGGAGACGGGCAAAAAGCTGTACCCCGAAGACTGACACGGTCGGATCCACCGACCCGGTCTGTATTGCGCCAAAGAGCGACGCGGCGGTGCCCGTCGCTCTTCGCGCGCCTTCCGCAACCCGGCTTGCCGCCCTCCGCTCCCGCGGCACACCTGGGTCCGGATATCCGCCGGCGTCCGCCTCGGGTGAACGGATTCGCCCGAGAGTTAGCGCCCGCCGTCCGGGCATCAAACGACCTAACGCACGTCGAAAAACTCTCCGATGACCAAGACATCGGCGGCCCCGATCCAGGGGGGGCGGCGGGTCGATCGGCAGAAGTACACCCCAGGGAGCCCGAGACTGATATGAACGCACACGTGATCGAATCCATCCGGAAATCCGCGGCCGTGCCTTCGATCCCACAGGTGGTGACGCGTTTTCTGGAGGTCATTCAGGATCCCAACTTCCGATATGAAGACGTGGTGAAGGTCCTGTCGGCGGATGCCGGTACGGTCAGTGAAATCCTCCGCCTGGCCAACTCCGCCCTCTTCGGCCTGTCCCGCGAGGTGACGTCCCTGCGGCAGGCCCTGACCCTGCTGGGGCCCAAGCGGACCCGATCGCTTGTCCTGGGCCGTTGTCTCGTGGACCGGATGAACGACTACCCGGCCGGTCGACTCGACAAGACCTACTTCTGGCGACGCTCGCTCGTCGGGTCGGTGCTTTCCGCTCGACTGGCCGATGCCCTGTTCCCGGACCTTCGAGAAGAGGCGTTCGTGGCCGGCTTGCTCGCCGACATCGGCATCGCAATCCTGGCCAACGCCCTGGACGAGCAGTATCAGCCGATTGTCGGCGAGTACCGCCCCAAAGGACGTTTCATCAGCGAAGAGGAAGAGCGGGAGTGCGTCGGCGTTACCCATGCCGAGATATCCGCCATGGTCCTCTCAAGCTGGGGCCTGCCGGAGACCATCTGTGTCGCCGTCAACCTGCAGCAGTCCCTTACCGTTCAGCCCACGGGCCCGGCCCAGCGGATCGCCCGCATCCTGAACACGGCAGACCGAGTGGCTCGACTGCTTTGTGAACTCCCTGAAGAGCAGGACGTGACCGTGACGTGCACAGAGGCCACCGCTTTCATCGGCGTGGATCTCCAGACCCTGGCCGGCATTCTGGAGAACATCGAGGCAGACGTGCAGGAGCTGGCGCTCATCCTGCGAACGGACGTCATTCCCAGTTCCGTGTACGCCCGAATCGCCGAGGTGATCCAGCGGCAATTGTTGCCGGCCTGATTCACCGCAGGCCTTTGTCCGCGAACCGTCTTCACTCCGCTCCGTCCGCCGCCGGGGTGATTCCGGCTCATCAGCCAACCCGGCGAAGCGTTTGCAGTACCGGCCGACAACTCAGTAGAATGCCCGCCCGGACCAAAGCA
>JBPOIK010000004.1:0-14735 GCA_052034525.1 Planctomycetota bacterium | reverse complement strand
CATAAAAGCGACGTGCGGGGCGACAAGACTTGCCGAGAACCCGTGAGATGAGGTATATGGACGGAAGGAAAACTGGCCGGTTTTAACCCGCCCATGCGTGGCCTAGTTTAACCCGCCCGGCGACACGAGGCGACGCTCCAATTCCTTATAGACCGTGTGGCGACGAACGCGATCAAGCCTCCTACGAAGGACAGCACCACCGGTCCACGTTTGATCATCTCCCCGGGCAGGGCCAAGTAGGGGATCGCGCTGAGCATGGCGGCAAAGAGGGAAAGCTCCACGGCGAGGGATTTCATGAGCCGACCGCCCGGCAGGTAGTCGTCCGCCGTCCTGGACCGACGGGCGCAGTACATCCCGATGACGAGCATGAGGATGCTCTGGAGGGCAATGACCGCCCAATCGAGCCACCTCAGTCGAGCCGAAATTGGGGCAGTCTCTTCTTCCGCCGTCGCTGCGAGCGAGGAAACCAGCAGCACCACGGCCACGCCGGCGACAAGAGCCTTTCCGGTCCCGGACCTTGCCGATGGCGTGCCGGACTCGACGGCGGTTCCTTCTATGGGGCCAGGTGTTTCCACCGGCCTTCCGCCGCCGACGTGTACGCCACTTCCATCAAACGCTGCAGTTGCGCCGCCTCGTGGAACGTGGGGTGCGGCGTGGCCCTCCCCGCGATCGCCCCAAGAAAGTTGTGCAGACACGCAACGTGCGATCGGAGAAAGCCGATGTTGAACGTGGCGGTCGGGAAGCGGCCGCCGGGGCTCGGATACCGGCCACACGTTTCGATTTTCCGGAATCCCCGCATGCCGCCGATCGGCTCAGCGGGATCGCGGACATCGTAGACCTCCAGCCAGTTCGGGTCCATAAGGTTGAAGCGAATGGCACCCTTCTCGCCGTGAATTTCGACCTTTAGGTCGTTGTTGGTGCCGGTCGCCATTTTCGAGGCCTCGACACTACCAAGGGCGCCGCTTTCAGTTCGGGCCAGGAGCAAACTAAGGTCGTCGGCATCCACGTCCACCAGTTGCCCCGTTCCCGCCTGAGGCCGCTGCTTGAAGAATGTTTCGGATTCGGCGAACACACGCTCGAACGGGCCCAGCAGGTACACCAGCAAATCCAACACGTGTGATCCGAGGTCGAAGAGGACGCCGCCACCTCCCATCTTCTTGTCCAGCTTCCACGTGAGCGGTTTTTTCGGGTTGATCGAACTCGAATGGAGAAATCCCGCGCGAAAGCTGAAGACGCGGCCCAGGAATCCCTCGTCGATCAGCTGTTTGGCCCGCATCACACAGGCGACGAATCGGAATTGCAGCGCGACCTGCGTGACGAGTCCGTTTCCGTGCTGTTCCAATGCCTCGAGAATTTCCTGGCATTCCTTGTAGCTGGCTGCCAGTGGCTTGTCACAGTAAACGTGCTTGCCGGCTCGGATCGCGTCCAGGATGACCGGTTTGTGGTGGAGGTTGGGTGTACACACGTGAACGATGTCCACGTCGTCTCTGGCCACCAAGTCTCGGTAATCGGTGACGCCGAATTCGAACCCTAGGTGTTCCTTCGCGAACTCCAGTGCTTCCGGCCGGGTTTCGCACACGCCGCGCAGGCGGTAGCGTATGGGGGGCTCTCCGTAGAACAAGGGGATCGTTCGGTAGCCGTAGGTGTGGGTCTTCCCCATGAAGCCGAAGCCGACGATTCCCACGCCGTAGGTCTGACTGCTCATCGTAGCTCTCGCTCCGTTTCGCCGATGGCCTCATCGATGATGTCCAACCCCTTGAGAAGCACCTCGTCCTCCATGATGATGGGGGGGCTCATGCGGAGGATATGGCCCGCCGGGATCCAGGCCAGACCCTTAGCGAACGCCTTGCGATAGACCAGCTCGCCGGCCTTGTTGAAGGGCTCTTTCGTCATGCGGTCTTTGACAAGCTCAATCCCGAACAGGCACCCTTTGCCTCGCACGTCGCCGACGATCGGATGCTCGGACTTCAGCCGACGCATGCGCCTCATCGCGACCTCCTCGAGGTGCAGGGCCCGTGCCAGCAGGTTTTCCTCTTCCATCGTTTCGATGCTGGCCAGGGCGGCAGCACAGGCCATGGGGTTTCCGCCGTAACTGCTGGAAGCCGATATCTTCTCGAATGAGTCTTTGTACGGTTCCCGCACGGCCACCGCCGTCACGGGGAACCCGTTGCCGAATCCTTTCCCGATCGACACCACATCGGGAACCACGTTCCAGTGTTCCATGCAAAGCCATTTGCCGCAACGACCCATTCCGGTGAGCACCTCGTCCGCCATGAGAAGGATCCCGGTTTCGTCGCACAGGTTGCGGAGCTTGGGGAAGAAATCGTCGGGGGGCATCACCGATCCACCCCAGCCCTGGATCGGCTCCAGGACGAAAGCGGCAACGCTGTGAACCGTTCCCTTGTCCAGATACTCGCGGTAGAAATCGATATATCGATCCGTATCGATGCTGCCGTCCGGTTTAGCCCAGATCGGACGATACACGTCGGGACGGGGCACCATGTGCGTGCCGGGAGCCCGGGTGGCCCCATATACGAAGGAACGGATATGCCCCAGCGAAACGGCGCCGTACGTCTTGCCGTGGAAATCGTAAAACGCGGATACGGTTTCAAACTTGCCGGTGGCGGCCCGGCAGACCCGGATGCCCGCCTCCACGGCCGTTGTTCCCGAATCGTAAAGCTGGAAGCCGCTCAGGTCACCCGGCAGAACATCTGCCAGCTTCTCCATCAGGCGCGTTTTAATTTCGGTCGTGAAGTCATGGCAGTTCATCAGCGTTCGGGCATATCGCTGCACGGCCTCGCTGACTTTGGGATGGCAGTGACCCAAGGTGGTGACGTAGATGCCGGAGGAGAAGTCGATGTACTTGTTTCCGTCCGCGTCGACCAGTACGCATCCCTTACCCGATTCGAAGGCGACCGGGAAAAGGGCGACCTGGGCGCTCAGCCCTTTGAAGTAGCGCGTGCACCGCTCGTGCAGGGCTCTTGATTTTGGCCCCGGGGGCGTGCTCCGGATATTCGGAACCTCATTCAGATCTACGTGAGCCCAGTCGCTGGTTGATTGTGTCGTAGTCATGGGTGGTGATCCTTCTCCTTGCTAAGAACGCCTTCGGCCAACGCCGCTTTCCGGGCGGCCGGCGCATCGGCGAGAATGACATGGACTTTTGCCCGGCGGAGCGCCCCGGCCTGCGAACGACTCAACCCGCGGTCCGTAATCAGGCCATCCCAATCCGCCACGTTACCGAATCGCATAAGGGCAGTGCGGCCGATCTTGGTGCTGTCCGCGACCACGAAAACGCGAGAGGCCGAGGCAGCCATTCCACGCAACATGCGCCCCACGGTCAGTGAGGCGTTGTAGACGTTTCCCTTCGCATCGACGCCGTCCGCACCAATGAAAGCCACGTCGGCCCGCAGATCTTCCAGATTCGCCTCTGTGAGTTCCCCGCAAAGGTCGGGCGCGTCTCGCCGCAGAACCCCCCCCAGCAGCAGCACGGAAATCGCTTCGCAATGCTGCAGAACGGATGCGATGGGGAGCGATGTCGTGATAATGGTCAAGTCGCGTCGCTCTCGCAGCACCTTGGCCAGAGCCACGGTGGTCGTGCCCGAGTCAAGCAGGATGGAACGCGCACCTTCGACATGCTTTGCGGCAGCATGGGCGATGGCCTCCTTGGCCGCAGCTGCGGTCTGCATACGCTCCAGGAACCGGAATTCGAAGGTAACGCGGTCGCCTAGGGCGGCCCCGCCATGCGTACGAATCACCCGTCCGGCCTCCGCCAAAACCTGCAGGTCGCGGCGGATCGTCATTCCCGAGACACCGAACTGGCTAGCCAGGGTTTCCACTGAGCACGACCCCAGCCGGTTGAGGAGGCCCAGGATCGCCTCCCGGCGAACAGGCAAGGCCCGGTCGTCACGCTGTGCCCTTTCGTTCATACATGTTCATTTTGAACAACTCCGCCCGATCTGTCAAGGGCCTTGCGGAAAAAGCCTTGCCGGTCGGCACCGGGCTGCCTGGCCCCGGACGGGGGTGTCGGACGCCCTCAGTACCCCTTATCCCAACGCGGGATGACGTCGGCGGCGGCAGATTCGGTTACCCAGACATCGGTGTCCAGCGTTTGCAGGATGGACGTGGGGACCCGCGGCGTGACCGGGCCGTGCAGCACGAGCCGCGTCATGAACCGCTGGAACGACGCGAAGGAACCGTCGATGGTGATGCCGTGCAGGTCGATGCGGGCCTTGGACCCGATGACCTCGGCCGGACCGATGGTGGCGGCTTTCGGCGGCACCGCGGCCAGGTCACCGCTCATTCCGAAGCTTCCGTGCAGGGAGTTCTGAGCGATGGTGAAGGGGCTGAGGGTGCAGATGCGCGGACCCATCTTTTTCCACTCCTCCAGGTCCCCGGCGAACTCCGGAGCATCCGGCTCGATGAAGCCCAGATGGCCCGTCCAGCCGGGACCGCTGTAGCAGATGTCCGCCCCGCCGAGATCCGCGATTTGTTTGCCGTAATCGTGGATGTTCTCGTTGGAGAAGCCGACGATCTGGCTCTCCGGAGGACGAAGCTCGCGATCGAGGTTGGCGTAGAAGTACTTCTTGAACTGGCCGAGAAACCCCTGGGGCCAGGTCTCCGGGGCGATGCGTCCGTCCTCGTCGGCGTACTCGTCCATCATGAACGCGTGAAGCCGCTGGCAGTCCACACGAAAGCGGTTCAGGAGGTAGGCGACTTTCCGATAGGATGGCCAGGGATTCGGCAGGATCATGACGATGGGCCGACCGGCCTCCGCGGCCACGAAGAGGCGGTGAAACAGATCAGCGATCCAACGGAACTCCAGTTCGTCATCCGGCATGAGGGTAATCCGGAAGTTCGGATTGGGGTGGCGTGTGATGTCGCTCTTGCGGATGGCTCGGACCCGCTCGATGGCAGCCTTGTCCCGAAACGGGACCCACGCGGCCGGCGCGAAGGTAAATGAGGGCATCGCATTCTCCTTTCCGGGCAGAGCCCGATACATCCTCCGCGCCGACATTCAGGTGTGGCGGCGCGGACCCATTCAGTCTTTCCGTTCGTAGACGCAGCGGCCGCTGACCCAGGTCCGGCGGGCCCGCAGGTCGTCATCCCACAGCACGAGGTCGGCGTCGGCACCGGTAGCCACGATTCCCTTGTTCTTCAGCCCGAGAATCCGGGCCGGCGTCCGCGTGCCCATCTCCCACACGCCCGCCTGCGGGATCCTCAGCCATCGCAACAAGTTGCGCATTCCAGCATCCATGGTCAGCCCGCTGCCTGCCAGGGCCCCATTCAGTGGATGCCGTGCATCGTGAACGCGAGTGCCTTTCTCGGAGGAAACCTGAACGGGATACCCCCACGGTGTGTCGTAGAGGCCTGCGGGAAGGCCGGCCCCGATGTTGGAATCGGTGATCAGCGCCACCCCCTCAGTCCCTTTGGCTGCGAGGGCGGCCTTCACTGCGATCGGGTGCACATGCACTCCGTCGCAGATGAAGTCGACCGTACAGCGGGGGTCGGCGAGGAACACTTCTACGGCGCCAACCGGGCGCACACCGGTTTCACGTTCTTCCGGGAGAGGGAACACGTCGTAAAAATGGGTAGCGTGCGTTGCTCCCGCATCCACGGCGGCCTGGGTCTCGGCCACGCCGGCACGGGTGTGCGTCACGAAGGGCTTGACCCCGCGCTCCATGAGCCGCTCGATCACGGGCAGGATGTTCGGCACTTCCGGGCTGATGGACATGGCGGCCACGCGGTACTCGGCGGCGGCCAGCAATTCCTCCAGGTATCCTACGTCGCCGGACTGCGTGTCAGCGCCCGCCCCGGTCAAGGCGAGAAACGGGCCTTCCATGTGAAAACCCGGGATGGAAACCCGATCCACCTTGTGGAGAACAGCGGCCAACCGCTGAACGTGGTTGAGGTTGTCTCGTTTCATGCAGGAATACAAAGTGGGCAGCACACTGGTGGTTCCATACTGCGCCAGGCAATTCAGCCCTGCCAGCAGATCCTCGGGGCTCCTCTCGTAGAGGAACTCGTGGATTCCGTGTGTCTGAACATCGAATAGCCCAGGGGTCAGCCGGCGTCCTTCGCCATCCACGATTTCGTCCGCGTCGCGGGAACCGGGCGCAGACAGTCCGACCGCGGCGATCCGTCCATCCCGCACCTGAATCGAGTTCGCCACGATGCCCTCGCCCGGCTGCAGCACTCGGACGTTTTCGATGAACAGCGTGGTCATGATGGCCGCCTTCCGACTCGATGCGCGGCAAGCGATACGGTCGCCTCGAATCGAAAATGCTGGACGCGATAGTAGCTCTCGAACATGGCGACCGGCCGACTGCCTTTGGCGTAGATCACGTTTACCTCCCGGAGCAGCGAATCGCCGCGACGGACCTTCAAACGTCCCGCCACGGGAGCGCGGGCCTTGATCACGTCGATGACTTGCGTCCCGTAGCAGAAGTCGATTCTCTCGCGGCGCTGCCAGCGATCCAGCAGATCCAGGCGCGACAGGTCCTCGTGCCTCAGCCGTTGGGCGAATCGGGACAGAAACCACGCGATGTCCGTGGCTACGGGCCGGCCTCGCAGGGCGTCTACTCGCATTGCCCGCAGCAGACGCTCACCGGGACAGACGTTCAGCGGTTTCGCAACGGACTCGGGAGCCTTGACCCAGTCTATCGCCAGCAATCGGCGCTCTAGGTCCGGTGCATGCCGTGTCACGCTCGCGTAGAAATCGGCGTTGAGAATGGGTATCCGGCGCGTGGTGGCCGAGTTCACGAAGGTGCCCAACCCCTGGCGCCGCCGGACGAGTGCCTCTTCTTCCAGGATGCGCAAGGCCTGGCGAACCGTGATCCGAGAGGTCGAGAAGTCGCGGCACAACTCACTTTCCGTCGGGAGCTGCTCTCCGCTGCGGTAGCGGCCATCGAGAATCGCGCCTCGCAAGGCTTCCGCAACTCGGGTATAAGTGGTCTGGCGTGCCATAGTCAGTCGGGCGTCCTAGAGTTCCTCCAATGCCCGGCCGTGAGTTGCTCGCGGGCTGGATAGTTGTTATAACAATATAACCAATGGCTGGCGGGCGTCAAGCGACGGCTGCCGCCATCCCCATGGCCCTGAACGTGTGCCATGGCATGACCGCACGAGGCGAAGCCGGGAAGGTCCATCCGGGACGGAGAATCGGTGATGAGTGAACCGCTGCAAGCCGGTGCCGCCGCCGTGGAAATCACGCCGCACGGGTCGCAATTCCTGTACGGCTACCCCCACGTCGAGCGGTACAGCACGGGTGTGCATGATCCCTTGTTGGCCTCGGCTTTGTATTTGCGTTGTGGAAGCCACGCGACCTGCTTTGTCGCCAACGACATCATCTGGGTTCCCAGACAGCTCGCCGAACGGGCCCGCCAGCGGATTGCTGACGCAACTGATCTGGATCCAGCCCGGATCATGATTACGGCTACGCACACGCATTCCGCGCCTATCACAATCCGGCTGCTGAGCAATGAAGGCGATCCGGCCGTACCCGAGCCCGATCTCGCCTACCTACGGCAACTGGAAGACGGCATCGTGAATGCCGCCTGCGCGGCCCACGCGGCTGCTGTGCCTGCGAAAGCGGGATTTGCCGTCTTGCACGAGACCGGTCTGGGTACCAACCGGCGCGCCCCTGAGGGGCCGCGAGATCCCGAGATTCCCGTACTCGCAGTCCGCCATCGCAACAGCGATCGCATGGTGGCTGTGATGTGGGTTTGTAGCATGCACCCGACCGTGCTTCACGAGGATTCGACGCTGATCAGCGGCGATTTTCCCGGCTTGGCTCGGTGGCACCTCCGGCGACAGCTCGACGATGCGGACTGCCCTGTCCTGCACCACATGGGGGCGGCGGGCAACCAGAGTCCTCGACGAGTGGTTCGGGCGAACACCTTCGACGAGGCGGAGCGACTTGGCCGTCTGCTGGCCGATGGCGTGGCGCGTGCTTTGAAGGATATGGAGTTCCAGTCGGTCGTGTCCGTCTGCAGTGGACGCTCGTTCGTCGAACTGCCCGTACGCGCGTTTCCGACTGTGGAGTCGGCCCAGGCCCGGCTGGACGAGGCCGTGGCCCGACTGGAACATCTGCGCCGCGGCCAGGCCCCGCGACCAGAAGTCCGCACCGCCGAATGCGACTGGTTCGGGGCGGAAGAAATGCTTACGCTGGCCCGGGCATACGCAGCGGGTCGAGTGGCCCAAGTCGCGCGGGAGAGCCTGCCGGCGGAGGTGCAGGTCATCCGGGTCGGCCCGTTGTTCTTTGTCGGCTGGCCAGCAGAAACGTTCGTCGATTTCGCGCTCGAGCTGAAGTCCTCCCGCCCCGGGGTGCAGCTGATTACCCTGGCCAACGGGGAGCTGCAGGGCTATCTCGTTACCCAGGAGGCCGTCGATGGCGGTGGCTACGAAGCCTCGAACGCGCTCTTCGAGAGTCCTAAGAGTGCTCGGCTGCTCATGCAAGCGTCGCTGCAACTGCTGCGAGATCTACCCGAAT
The DNA here is from genome assembly GCA_052034525.1 of Planctomycetota bacterium. Taxonomy (GTDB): domain Bacteria; phylum Planctomycetota; class Phycisphaerae; order UBA1845; family UBA1845; genus JAFGJQ01. The sequence continues at coordinate 6,250 of JBPOIK010000004.1, read as the reverse complement.
CCGGGCTGTCCTGAGAGAGGCTCCTCCCGTGTCCGCTCACTCATTCAACCATGTCCCAAGTCAGCCGAGTGTCGGGCGCGATGGAAATGCGAGCCCGCCTTCCGAGCAGGCTCGCAAGAGCTCGGGGTTCCAGGCCGCCGGCCGGGCGCTTCGTAGTCAGGCATGTGGCGTCGAGAACTTCCCCGGCCGCGATGGGTCGGGCCGCGACAATGCTCTTGCGGGCGATTGCCCGAACCTCCATTTCGCAATCGCGCGGAGCCCAATCGCCGGTCCCCAATGCCGCTTCCGCCTTCCGAATACGCTCCACGTACTCCGCAAGCGAGTTCGGTTCGAGCGACAACGCCTGGTCCGGACCGGGCAGGCTCCGGTCCAGCGTGAAGTGCTTTTCGATGGCACACGCCCCTGCGGCGACGGCGAGGGCACCCGTCTGGACCGCCTCGGTGTGGTCGCTGAAACCGGTCGGTACCCCGTAGCGAAGGCGCAGTCGGAGAATGCGCTTGAGATTGGCTTGGTCCCACGGCGTGGGATAGCTGCTGACGCAATGGAGCAGAACCAGCCGATTGGCGGCTCCTTGTTCCTGGAACCGTCGTACCGTGTCGTCCAACTCCTCCAGGAAAGAAGCGCCAGTGGAGAGTATGACCGGCAGCTTTGCCGAGACTACCTCGTCCAGCAGCGGGTGATTGTTCAGATCGGTGGAGGCGATCTTGATGGCTCGCGCGCCCAAATCGCGCAGCATGTGCAAATCGCGAATCCCGAACGGCGTGGCCAGGAACTCGATTCCATCACGGCGGCAATGCTGGGCCAGACGTCCGAAAGCCTCCGCAGACAGTTCCAACGACTCCAGCATCTTCCGCTGAGAAGACGCACCGGTCGCGTTTTTCTGGTACGCGGCCGTGTCCGCATTTGCGGTGACCAAGTCCGTTGCCCGAAACGCCTGGAACTTGATGGCGTCCACCCCGGCCGCCAACGCGGCATCAATCATCTGATGGGCCGCATCTTCGCTTCCGTTGTGGTTGACGCCGGCCTCCGCCACAACGTAGGTGCGCCGTCCCGGCCCGACGTCGATCGAGCCGATCCGGACGGGTGCGGGCTCCGGCGTCTCGATCACAGTTACCGGTTGCGTCACATCGGCAAGGGGCATTGCGGTCTCTCGGGGTTCCGGCGGGCCGGAACACTGGTTTATCGGCCCTTTGCCTGCCGATCTGAAGCGGAGGGCCATGCCAGCAGCGGCAGCCCCGGTACTCGGCCTGGTCTGCGATGCGGCCTCCGGCGCTTGCGGTATCCGGCGCTCTGGCCGACCGTGCCAGAGCCTGGTTTGGGGCCGTCGGCACGACGGCGGCCGGGGGAGGGCGGATCGTGAGGACCATCCTGACCCTGGACCTGGGAACCACCTACTTCAAGATCGGCATGATCGATGAATTGGGTCGGCTGCTCGCCGTCCGGCGCGTTCCCGCCCCGGTGGAGCAGCCCCAGCCGGACCGCTGGGAAATGTCGGCCGTCGCGTTTCGCGAAACGATTCGGCAGGCAATTGCCGAACTGCGGGGGTCGCAGGCATCGTTCGCTGATATTGCGGCCGTGACCTTCGCCACGCAGAGCAATAGCTTCATCCTGCTGGCCGCGCAGGATGAACCCCTCACCCCGTTGATCCTGTGGCCCGATCGGCGAGCTGCCCGGTACGAAGACGTTATGGACGCCTGGAGCCGCGCCCCGGAGTTCCGTCGGACCACGGGCATTCCACAAATCGGCGTGGAGTTTTCTCCGGCCAAGTTGCTCTGGTGGCGCGATCAGGATCCCCACCGCTGGAATCGCCTGCGCCGGTTCTGCCTCATCAGCGATTACCTGACGCTTTGGATGACCGGCGAGCACGTCAGCGAGGCCGGCGCAGCCGGACTGACCGGACTAGTGAACGTGCACGATCTGGCCTGGCGTTCCGCGGTCCTAGCCCAAATCGGGCTCCCTGCTTCCGGCGTTCCTCGCCTCGTGCGGGCAGGCACCGACCTCGGTCCGATCCGATCCAACGTGGCGAAGGAACTGGGCCTGCCGGCCGGATGTCGCTTCGTGGTAGGGAGTCTCGACCAGTATGCGGGCGCCACGGGAGCTGGGAACGTCAGCCCGGGCCGGCTTTCGGAAACGACAGGAACCGTGCTCTGCTCCGTTCGCTGTGCCGATCGGTTCGCGGCAGCGCCTGCCCCCACCGTGTTTCAGGGACCCTCGCACCGCGGCGAACAGTGGTTTCGATTTACGTTCGGCAGTACCTCGGCCAACTTGCTGGAATGGTATCGGCAGCAGCTGCCGCACCACCCCTCGTTTCAATCGCTGGACGAGGCGGCGGCCGCGGTCCCGCCGGGCAGCGACGGCATACGTGTTCGCCCGGACTTTTCACTTGCAGACAGGTCGACCGTCTTCTCCGGGGGCCGTGCGCATCATCATGAGGGACACTATGCCCGGGCGATCATGGAGACGGTGGCGCTCGCCCTCCGACGTCAGGTCCAGACCCTCGGCGCCGGTCCCGGGGAACCGATCCGCGCCTGCGGAGGCGCGGCGCGAAGCCAGATCTGGCTGCAAATCAAAGCGGACGTTTTGAATGTGCCCGTCGTGGCGACTGCCTGCCCGGAGCCGACCAGCCTGGGTGCGGCCATGTTGGCCGCCAAAGGTCTCGGATGGGCAGACGTCGGGGAGTTGGCAGCCAGGTGGGTGAAGCTGGAGCGCACCCACGAGCCGGATCCGGTCGTTGCGGGGCAATATGCCTTGCTTTTGGAACAACCGTAACCCCGAAGCCAGGGTTTGATCGCAGGCGTAGAATACGTCGTGCGGTCTTCAACCTGGCGGGCGTTGCCCATGGTTCGGAGGATTCTTTATGTCCGCTCCCGATTTCTACTTCGCGGTCAATGCGATCTTCCGTCATCTCCATGACCGCTACGGAAAGGAAGCCCTGGTCGAGTATTGGCGGGACTTGGGCCGAGAGTACTACCGGTCTCGCGTGGCCGCCTGGCGATCCGGTGGGCCGGTCGCCATCGCGGAGGACTGGCGCGTCTATTTCGCGAAGGAGCCTCAGGCTGATATAGACGTGGCTTCGGGAGACGACCGTGTGACCCTGGATGTGCGGGTGTGCCCAGCCATCAAGCACCTGCGGGACTGCGGACGGGACATTGTCCCGTACTTCTGCGAACACTGTGACCACGTCTGCGGAGCCATGGCCGAACAAGCCGGCTATACATTTGAACGCACCGGAGGCATGGGGTCCTGCCGGCAGCGGTTCGTCGCCGTGGGGCGCGAAGGAGAAGCGTAGCCATGCTCGGGTGTCACGATTTCTGCGGGTACTATGACTGGACGTTCCACCACGTGCGGCAGCTGCACGGCCAGGATGCCGTGTGGAGGCTTTGGGCGGAAGCGATCGGAGGCGAGTCCCAGAGGCACTACGCGGATGCGGGAGCGCGAGACGGACTGCGTGGCTTGTACAACACGTGGGTTCGCACGGGCGAAGACGAGCACTGCGAGTGGACGTTCACGCTCGATGAATCCAGAAACGTGCTTCGCTGGGACATGCGGGAATGTCCCAGCAAGGGATTCCTGATCCGCAACGATCTGAACGCGGACGAAGATTACTGCGACCACTGCATGGGCTGGGTCGTGCCTCTTCTCGACTCGATCGGGATGGACATCGTCGCCCATGAGCACAACCACTGCGGCCAATGCTGGACCGAGATCGGCTTGCGAGGCAGGCCAGTAGAAACCCTGGACCTGGCTTGCGACATTCGAAAAGATCCCCGCTGGCCGCAAGGCTACATTGAACGGTGGGCGCTGGGGCAGAAACAGCCGCTCGCCGCGGACGTTTCCACGTCTTCAGATCCATCCGTCGTGCTCGAGGACGCGTTCCGGGGGTTCGATCGATTGATCGTGCTCGGATCTGACGCTGAACTCCACTTGCCTGGAGGTCCGAATGACGCAGTGATGGTCACAGGCGCCTTGTACGCCCGCCCGGATTCGTATCCGCAGAATCCATCGGGTGTTCTGCTGGGAAGCGACGAGGCCACTCTGGAACGAGTGGGGCAGCGCTTCCGGCAGGCGCGGGATGATACCCGTCCCCTACTGCTGCACGCGTACTGGCCCGCCGGGCCGAGAGCGGACTTCCGTCGGCACGGCCTGCCGCGGCCGCTGCCCGTTCTGCCCCGACTGATCCGTGCCGGGCTTTACACGCACATTCCGGGCGCAGCGCTGCCCACGCCGGAGGTACTTCTGGTGCTTATTGCCGTTTCTATAGGGAAGCCGGTCCTGGTCTTTGGCGTGCAACCCGCAACCACTCGCGTTGGCGCGCTCGACATCCGGCACCTGAGACGCGCGGCGCGTGCCGCGGTAGCACCCGTGACGTTTGCGGGGGATCTCAATGCTCTTCTCTTCACCTCGAATGACCCGCCGGAGACCGAGAACTCGCGTTGAGTGGCCGTACTACCGAGACGGCGTCGGCTCCTTCTTCGCGTGCCTGATCCGATGCGTGAATCCGCGTCGATCTCCCCGTCGACCCGCATGGCGGTGGCACGCTACTTGTCGTCTGCGGCCTGGGATTCTCCCGCCAGAACCGCGTGGATCCTCCCCAGATCGGCGCTGACCTCCGCTCGGCCGCACTCGGAGTCATCCCGCAAGTCGCAGGCGGAACCAGCGGATGTTCGACACACAGTCCTCCACGCACCAGAACGCCGCGAACACGTCGCCATCCGGCAGACGCTTGACGGTAGGTAACCCGAATCGCAGCGTGCTCAGCGAGCTGAGCGCGCTGTCTTTGGACTCATCACGGGACTCGATGTCTGTGCCCCACAGTGGCACGTCGGAAAGCCCGATCCATCGATCGCCCTCGATCCGTGCCAGGTGTGCCCAAAGCCCTCGTTTGTCGGCCCGCCGATAGACACACAAGACGTGGTTGTCCGACAGCGCGACTGGCGTACAGGTCTCACCGTGCAGCGGCGAGGAAAGCGGCCGGCTCCAAGAGTCGCCCTGATCGCTCGAAAACACGTAACGATTAGGCATGTTCCGACGGCTCCGGAGGTCGTAACACCAGCACAGCGCCATCAGATGACCGTCCGTCAGCACCACATGTTTCTGCTCCCATGCGGCCACCTGTTCCGCCGTGCCGTCCATCACGTCCGCGATGCGGGGCCAGGACCGCCCCGCATCGTCCGATACGAAGACCACCGCCTTGTGTGCACCCGCCGGACACCGCCCCTGCCAATCGTTCCAGTATGAGCTGGGGGCTAGCCACCGTCCTCCGGGCAGGGCCGTGATGGGGGCGCAAGTCTCAAAATGGCGCCAGCCGTCAGGCGATGTCAGTGGTTCCAGTCCTGACCAGGTGAGGCCCTCGTCCATCGATCGAATCAGGGCGAGGTCCGTGCGAACAAATCCTTCCGTTTGTGGGTTGGCCAGCCCTTCGTCGCGGCGAGTGCGGTCGAACAGGCAGACCAGTCCCACCAGTTCTCCCTCCGGCGTCCGCGTTACCCGGCACGTCGTGGACACGGGGTGGTCGATTTCGTCCGTTCCGAATATCGGCGCGGGGCTTGACCAGACCGTGCCACCATCCGCCGACCGGCATAGGAACGACCGCACGTCCACCGCTTCAAACGCGCTGCCGATGTCCATGGTGCAGAGCAGTTCACCGGTGGGCAGAGCGATGAGGGAAGGGAAATAGGCATGCCGGCTGCACAGGTGCGGCTTGGGGTTGCGAAACACAATTCCGCTTTTCACCACGTCGATCGTAGTCATGCTCATTCTTTCCGTGCGAAGGGTCGGACCCTTCTTCGAGATTCATGACCCGGCGGACGGAGTCGCGGGCAGACGCTAATCGAAACGCCGGGTTCCAGCTCGCGCCTCGGCTTCGCCACGCCACGCGAGCCCTACCGACTCAGTTAACCAGCACGCGAGTCTGCCGTCGCGTGCCCTCTCCTCCGCCCGCCAAGGGAGGTGGTTACGGGTAGCCGATCGTTCTGTTGACCGCGTACCCGTGATCGATGAAATCGCACGAAGCAAAATGATAGCCGCTCACGTCCTGATAGGAAAGAGCAGAGCACGGGGTTTGAGCTAGGCGGTTGCGTTGTTCGCAAGTGGCTATGGGTCTGTACGTTGGGACCCCCGCGGGGGCGACCTTCCCCGCAACGAGCGGGCGTTTTAAGCGAAACAGGCGGGTCGCATGTTTTTTTCCCGATTTTTCGACCCCTTCCTGCTGGACGCGGGGATGTGTTGCTGTGTATAATGGGGGTCTCTG
>JBPOIK010000072.1:0-23079 GCA_052034525.1 Planctomycetota bacterium | reverse complement strand
GGTCCGGGTATTGGCGCTTCCACCTGGCGGCCTGCATCAGCACCAGGTGTGACATGTCCTTTGCCGTCAGGTCTTCGGGCTCACAATGGATCATCTCGTGGAGGATGACGTGTCTGGCCGGAGCGTGATCCAGGTCGGCGAACGCCTGAATGCGCTCCAGATTGCGCTGGTGTCCATGCAGATCCCCCGCGACGACCAGTTGGCCGAAATTGGGGAACCTCAGAAGGGAGCCGCAAAGGAACGGGTCTTCCCGATTCAGTGCGGCTGCATCCCGGTAGATCTTCGCATCAACGCTTGCGCTGGCCATTCATTCCGATCTCAATGACGCTTGGCTGCCTGGGTAACATCGGCATTGTGGTGGGGCTTGGCATCTGCGTCAACCGACCGGCTGGCAGGTTGGCGTATGGACGCGTTCAAACCTGACGGACGGCATCTGTCGCAAAATGCCAGAGACCGTCAGAATGTGTGGCTGCGCGGCGGACGACCCGGCTTATCAGCTTCAGATGGCCCGGCCGGAGCTCCGGAGCGGAGAGTACTCCAGGTCTGGCTTGGGGAGGGTAAAGCAGCCGGGAATCCGGTATGATTGGGGAGCGTCGTCCGGCGGCAAGCCTGCGTGGGTGATGGCCGGTGGGCGGCGCGTTGTGTGGAGGCTGAGTGAATGGCCAAGGGCGCGGACGATCGTGGAGACCGGTATCACCGGAAGCGAGAGGAAAAAGAGCGATACGCTAAGCAGTTGCCGACGGACGATGAGCCGGAACTGCCGCCTCCGGTGGCACCGATCATCTCGGACAAAGACAAAGTGGGCCGTAACGACCCCTGTCCATGCGGCAGCGGCAAGAAGTACAAAAAGTGTTGCGGAAAGGAAACTTGAGCCGGTGTGAATCGTGGAGCCAGCGGTGTCCGAGCGATTCGTGTTGGCGCTGAAGAATACGCTGGCTCCGTGGGGACTGGTGCCCACGGCCGAGCAGGAGGCCCTGCTGGCCGCCCATTTCGAGGGGGTGCGGGCAGCGAATCAGGCGTTCAACCTCACCCGCGTCACAGACCCGGCGGAAGCAGCCGTGACGCTATATGCGGACTCGCTGGCCGTGGTGGTCTGGGCGCAACGCAACGGGGTGCATGTTCGACAGGTCTTGGATGGGGGGACCGGTGCGGGGTTTCCGGCGGTTCCTGTGGCGGTGATGCGGCCGCACTGGCAGGTGACGGCCATGGACGCCACCGGCAAGAAGGCCCGTTTCGTGGAGGAAACGGCCCGACGGCTGGACATCAGCAACCTGGCGGTGCTTCATGGGCGGGTGGAGGAAATCCGCCCGCCGCCCGCTTATGACCTGGTGCTGTTCAAAGCCGTTTCCCAGATTGACCGGTGTCTGGAATGGTGTCGGCATCTGCTATCCGAGGGAGGGTTTGCCGTGCTGTACAAGACGCCGGGGATACGCCGGGATGAGGTGTCGGCCGGGCGGCGTATGGCCGATCGGGTGGGTTTCGTGGAGGCCGAGCCGTTCACCTACACGCTGGGCCTCGACGCGCCATCGATCGAGCGCGTCTTGCGGGTGTATGTCCGAACCTGAGCCCCCGGCCCTTTGACGCGCAGGGTTCATCCGCTTCCCGGCTGCGGTACGATGGAACCGAATCCACCGGCGCAGTTCCATCGCAGACCGAGCGGTAGCATGGCCAGACAGCGGAGGAACCGCCAGAGGCGAAGCCGCGGCAGGTCAATCGCACGCGGTTCCGCACCGGCTGCCATGTCCACACTGAGAATCTCCAGATCCGCGCGTCGGAATCGTAACAGCACATCATTCAAGTCGTCGATCGGCCTGGACCGATTCTGCTGGACGAGAAGCACTCGAGCCACGCCTGCGGCACCGAGCGATTCGCCAGACGGGAAGTCCTGCGGGAAGACGATCCAGCGGTTGTCATACTGCCCTGGCGAGGGGTGAACGCCTGTCTGCAGACGCTTGCAGTCCAGCAGGAAGGCCGGCGGGGCATCAGGGGACAGCGACACGCGAGCGAGGTCTCGGGCTCCCTCCGCCAGGGCACGCATGATCGGCAGGACCTGGAGCACAGGAGACGGCCCCGGCGTCGTGTTGAACAGCGGCACGGGGCGGTAACCGCGGCTGGCCAGCGCCAGTCCCGCGCGGACGGATTCCGCGCCGGGCAGGTCAAGGATCAGGGCGGTTGTGCCGTCGGCGGGCGGCAGAAGGGTCCAATCCGAAGGCTCCCCGCTGGGCAGCTTGGCCGCGTCCCAGCCCGCTCTGTACAGATGTGCGAAAAGCACCGGTTTGGCCCAGGGAGACCAGCGTCCATCCAGGGGTGCCCAGGCCTCAAAGAGTGCGGCTTCATCGATTGGCCAGAGTTCATTCATCGGCTGGTTGCTCCGCAGTAGGGCATGCGTTTGCGGCCAGTATGGCGGCCTCCTGCGCTCGCCCGTCGATGAGGGGGGTCCGAGACAAGCGGCCGTATGCGCCGGCGCACCGACCGTTCACGACGAAGACCCCGAGGCAGGGGTATCGCGGTCCATCCGGCGTGTGGACCGGGACGAGGTCGAAGCGGCGCTGGACGACCCACTGGCCGGGGTGCCAGCGCGCGGACGTGCTCATGCGGAGGTGATCGGCAGAGCTGGTGACACCGGGAATGGCGACGTCTTCTCCGACGCGGCCCATGGCGTACTTCAACACCCAGTCCGTGCGGCGCTGCCAGGAAACGCGGCGCGGATCGCGAGTTTCCGGCAGCAGCGACCGCCAGGTCGGCAGCGGCGTCTGCAGCCGGTCCCACACCAGCGGAAATCGCTTGGTCTGAGTCAGCAGGGCAGTCGGGGGATTACACTGGGGCGTGGATGTTCGGAAGAAGCCCGTCCACGCGGCCGAGCGCGGCAGGTTCGCAAGCCACTCAGCGGGGAAGAAGCGAAAGATGACGTCTGCGGGTGTCGGTCGGGCCAGCCAGTCACAGGTCAGGACGGCCCGGCCGTTGGTCCAACACAGGTTTGTCGGGCTGACCAGATGTCCATTAACGCCGCGCCGGGCGAGGCCGCGTGCGAGGGAGTCCGCCACCTGTCGATCGTCGGTGTAGGCGGTGGCCTGTACGAGGGCGACGTGATGGGGGTTTGGCGCGGCGGCCAGCAGAGCGTCGAGCAATGCTTCTGCGGGATCGCCGGTCGGTGCTGCCTCGCTGCCGGCCGCCGCCATGAGTGCTGCGACTCCGGATGCCTCGATCAGGCCGCCGGGCACGTCTGTGTTGGCCTCGGAAATCCGCCAGCCGTCGGGGGTGGGGTGAAAATCAAACCGTGCGTAGCGTGGGGACGTGTCGCCGTCACGATCGGCGGCGGCGCGCAGTGCTCGGCGGATCGCACGCGGCAGGCCGAGTTGGGCGTGCAGTTCCGGTCTCAGGTGGAGCTCTCGCTCAGCGTCGCGAGCCTCTGCGTCAAGGCGTTCCGCAAGGCGGGCGAGTTCTTGCCAGGTGCCGTCAGAGACAAGGATCGGGAAGCGGGCGAGGACGGAGGTGTCTTCGACCTGCGGATCCCACTTTCCGCATTCGAAGATGGCACGGCGGCGCAGGGCGGCGTATTCGGCGGGCGGCAGGGCCGGCCCACATGCCAGCGGCGCGTTCATGGCAGGCTCCCCACGGATGCCACATACGCGGCCGACCCGCCCAGATAGAACAGTGCCGGAATGGCGCCGGCGAGCACCGGGTCACCGTGCGGGCAGTCGGGCGACAGTCTGGCGATCTGGCTGATCAACATCTCGACGGCGGCCACCGCGACAACCGGCCAGCTCATTTGCACGAAGTCCGCCACGGTGGCTTCGACGGACACCCAGTCGCCCGCGACGGCTCGACCAAGGATGAGCCCCCATGCCGTCAGCACGGCTCCCAGACGCAGCCCGGAGGCGATGTCGCGGTTGATGGTGACACGATCGGTCAAACCCGTGACGGCGTCGACCGCCATCCAGAGGAGGATCAGCGCGGCGCCGGCCAGGGCGGCGCTGAATAGCACGACCCACCAACCCGGTCCGTTGCCAATGTTGCCGCCGGCGTAGGAGAAGGTTATGCCCAGCATGTAGCCGGACAGAGCGATCCCCGCGGCGGTGTTGCGGCGCTCGACGACGTCCTGTCGTGCGTAGAGACCGTACCAGACGGAGAACCGCTGCAGAATGCCCAGCCAGGCGATTCCGAGCAGCAGGTACATGGCGATGTACTTCGGATCGTCCGTGACGTCATCGGCGGCGGCGTGGCGCAGCACGATGAACAGGAACGCGCCGCATGCCACGGGCGTCAGCCAGAGCGGCCATCGCCGGCCGATCGGGCAGACCAGCGGCGGCGCCTGGAAGGTGCTGATCAGCCAGGCGATCGCGAAGAACAGCGTTGCGGCCGCCGAGATGCACAGCACGACTATCTCATCGCCGGACATGGATTCCTCCGCGTTGTTGTCCGGCGACATTATCTGCCGTTCCCGATCCGTTGGAAGGACCGGGGCGGATGGGTTGCCCCGGTGTGCTTGGAGCTTGCATTTGATTCGCGCGTTGCGCATAATTAACCGGCTTGCGGTTTGCTTGCCGCAGAAAGGAGGTGCCGTGTGTCTTCCATTGCATTCCTGTTTCTCGCGGGGCCTCTCTGCGCGCCTGGCCGTGACTGATTCCTTCCGAATCGCCGGTTGATCGCAGCCGGGCCCCCTCTTTCGGATTTGGACCTGACGGAATTAACGAGACGGGTGATGCTGCGCGCGTCGCCCCATCCGAGGAGTGCTCATGACTTCGCGCCAGCGAAATGAAGAGATACTGCGCGCGTTATGCGCGAGTGTGGGTTCCGATGACGGAGTGAATCCACGTGACGACAAACGACGGAGCGCCAAGTCCGGCAGCAGGCCGGACCGGAAGCTTCGGCAACTGTGCCGGCAGGCGGCACACGTTCTGCACTTGGCCCTCGGTGCGTTGCCGCAGACGGATGCGCTTGTCGGAGCATCCATTCGGAACGTGACACCGGCGCCCAATGCCAATCGACTGCTGGTGTCGGTCACCGTGCCCGAGCTCCGCCAGAAGGAGGCGGTCGCGGCGATCCTGAGAAGATACTCCGGCTTTCTTCGTTCGGAGGTTGCGACGGCCATCGCGCGCCGCCGGGCTCCGGAGCTTGCCTTCGACGTGTGGGTGGAAGGAGGTGTCCATGAGTGAGACGCCTGTGGTGAGGATGTGGGTGATCGAGCCGCCGGAGCCGGCCGTGCGGCAGACGATCGATCGGCTCGCTCGATCGCCGGACGTGGTTCACGTCGCCGTGATGCCCGACGTGCATCTTGCGGCGGGAGTGAGCAACGGCGTCGTCGCCGCGACGGAACGGTTCGTCTATCCGGCCGCGGTGGGTAGCGACATTGGCTGCGGATTTGCGGTTGTCGCATTTGCGGGTGGAGCGGCGGCTTTGGATCAGCGGTCGGCGGCCGAGGCGGTACTGCGGTCGCTGCCACGCCGCGTTCCCGTGATGCGCCACCGACGGTGCGAGGGCTTGCCGGAATTGGCCGGCAAGCTGGCCCACAGCGAGCTGATCGCTCCGGAGTTGGTAGCGAAGGCCAGCACGGACGGGCGGCTGGAGCTGGGGACGCTGGGTCGTGGCAATCACTTCCTGGAGTTCCAGGAGGCGGAGGACGGCCGCTTGTGGCTGATGGTTCACAGCGGGTCTCGGGCCATGGGGCAGCATATTGCGGCGTTTCATGGTCGACGGGCCGTTCCTGCCGGGGGCGGTCTTGGGCATCTGGATACGCAGGACGAGCTCGGGAGTGCCTATCTTCGTGACGTGGCGTGGGCACGCGCCTATGCGGCCGAGGGACGCCGTCGCATGATCGAAGCGGCGGCTGCACTGGTGGCGGACACGCTCTCGATTGAGGTGGATTGGGGCAGCTACCTGGACAGCGACCATAACCACGTTCAGGCCGAACGGCATGGCGACCGAACGCTCTGGGTTCACCGCAAGGGCGCGAATGTCGCTGCCGTCGGCATGCGCAATGTCATTCCGGGTTCCGCGGGGTCGCACACGTACCATGTGGACGGGCGGGGCGAACCAGACTCGCTGATGTCCAGTTCTCATGGAGCGGGACGCCGGCTCAGCCGCAGCGCTGCACGGGCGAGAATCCGTGTTCGGGATGCTGCCGGTCAGTTTGCCCGTGTTTGGATCGACCCGCAAAGCGCAGCCCGCCTGGTGGATGAGGCGCCCGCCGTGTACAAGGACATTGCCGCGGTCATGCGTGCCCAGCGGGACCTTGTACGGATCGTCCGTCGACTTCGACCCGTGCTCTGCCATAAGGGAGTCTGATCGGTCGGGTCAAATGGAAGAGTCGTGCTCGCCGGTTCCGGCGTGGTACGGATGATGCTCGACGCGGTTGCGGTTTTGCGGACAGGGTTGATCTCGCCGCGTTGCCTCAGCCAATGGTGTGCTCAGCGGACGGGCCAGGCGAAATCGGGGATGGCGGCCCAGCGTTCCTTCGACCAGAGGTCGCCGGAGGTGACCAGTTTCGTCCGCTCACAGCGCCGGCGGGCTGCGGGGTCGGCCCACTGGGCGTTGCGGGCCATCTGGCGGGCGTCTTCGGCGAGGGAGGGGTCCAGGTTCCGCAGGCGCTGTTGCCAATCGGGCAGCAGATTCACAGCTCCGAGGGATTCCAGGTAGCCGGCGGGGATTTCGGGTCGGAGGTGGCCGATCCGCGATCTGGGACACGGTATGCATCGCGCCACGAAGGCGTCCGTCAGACCGAACCAGTCCACTATATGCACGTCCGGCCCCGCGTGGTAGCCAAGCAAGCCGGCAGGTCCGATGAAGACCGTAATCGGCCCGTGCGTGCGGGCGTACGCGTGGACCATGTGACCCTCATTAGCCCATTGCCGAGCCCAGGCGCGCGGGTGGGGTTCGGGCTCGCGAAAACGCGTGGCGGCTCGCGATGCGGCGTACCAAGCATATTCATCGGTGATGCCGGGCTCTTTTTCCCACCACGCGTTCCGAGGCACGAGGTCGGAGAGCGTGATCCCGGCGGCCAGAGGAAGCATCAGGCACGCGAAACCCGGCGAGAATCGCACGGCTCGACGGGAGACGAAGAGCGACAGCGCGTACGTGACCACCCCGATACACGACACCAGTACGCCAGCGTCCGCCCAATGCGGCTGGTATTGTCCCACCACTGCCAGCGCATAGAGACTCAGGAGCAGCACGGTCGTAGCATAAACGCGTGCCGCCCACGGGCCACACTCTTCCCTGGAGAAGGCCCGGACGCCCACGAAGAACAACGCGATCAGCGACGCCACCCCGGCTGTCGTCGGGATCGGCGTGTAGCAAGCCTGATCGCTGATTCGTAGAAGGCCGTCTTTCACGGATGCCAGGCCCGCGATCCGGCCACCCTCCCCCGCGCAGACGGCCAGGCCGACCAGAACGATCGCCAGCAGGCACGCCCGGGCGAGGTTCCGGTCGGGCAGCCACCGGCCGAGCAAGTGCTGACCCAGCAGCACGCCCGAAACCATCGCGACGCCAAGGAAGCGGCCGCGCATGAAGTCACCTCCGATGTGGACGACGTAAGCGACGTGCAACACGACGGCCAGGCTCAAGCACAGCAGCATTCCAGCGCCCCGCCTCCGGGCGAATACGGCGCGAATGCCGGCGGTCATCGCGACAGAAATGGCCAGAGCGACGAACGCCGCCTGGAGCGGTTCATAATACGCGTAATCGCGCAGATAGGCGAACCCCCAGTGCCACAGCAACGGCTGTGGCAGACCGATCTTCGCATACGCAGTGTTGGGGAACGGCGTTCCGTAGTACACGGTCGCGAAGCCGTACCAGGCGAGCAGCAGAGCGGCGGCCGGAGCCAGCCGAAGCAGCCCGCCGAGCTTGTGTCGGCGCAACGCCACAACCAACAGACCCAACATCGGAAAGGCACACACAACAACGTGATCCGGACGGTTCAGAATGAGCAGGGCACTCAGCACGGTGGGCCCCGTCACGGGAATCGGCCGCTCGTGTTCCAGCTCCCGCAGCAGCCAGCCCCACAACAGGGCAACCAGAAAGTGCGACAGCCCGGTTTCCAGGCCGGATGTCTGATAGTCGACGAATGTATGGGAGCCCAACAGGAGCAGGGCGACTAGCAGCAGTCTCACCACTGGCTGCCGCCCATGACGCAGGAACAGACCGACCGCGCCCAGCAGCGCGCCCGTTGTGGCGACACCCAACGTCACCGCCACTGCATATACGTTGGCAACGGTTGTTCCGGCCAGCAACAGCAGAAACCACAACGGGTGCGTGAATGCCTGAACTCGTTCTCCCACGTTGTACACCGGCCCATGCCCGGCCAGGCAGTTGGCCACGTGGCGGAACGTGATGAAGGCATCGTCCGCCACCCAGGCTCGCCAATACGCAAACCCTAGGCCCGCGGTTGTCACCACAAACACGATCCAGCCATAGCCAGGGGGGGCGGTCCGTGGGGCGGGAGCAGGCGACTCCGGCGCCGGCTGCGTTGCAATGCGGCCCGGAATGGCAGATTCGGTCTCCGCTGATGGCAACGAGTCTGTCGCAGGGTCGGAAGCCATGTGCGTCAGGACTCCAGCGTTCGTGTTGCGGGACCGCTGTTCAACCGCGCTGCCCCACCGGCGCGTGCGCAACTGGAATGCCGGGGTTGCCCGGTTCAGCGGATCGGCCAGGCGAAGTTCAGAATAGCGGCCCAGCGCTCCTTCGACCAGAGCTCGCCGGAGGTGACCAGCTTCGTCCGCTCGCAGCGCCGCTGGGCCTCGGGATCGGCCCACTGGGCGTTGCGGGCCATCTGGCGGGCGTCTTGGGCGAGGGAGGGGTCCAGGTTCCGCAGGCGCTGTCGCCAGTCGGGCAGCAGATTTACGGCTCCAAGAGACTCCAGGTATCCCGTTGGCACTTCGTATTCGAGGTGCCCGATCCTCGACTTGGGATTCGGCGGACAGCGGGCGATAAACGCGTCCGTCAGGCCGAAGCAATCGATGACATGCACTTGCGGACCGGCATGGTGTCCGATGTGGCCGGCCGGGCCGACATAGAGTGTGAACGGTCCGTGCGCGTTGGCGTACGCCCGTGCCAATTGCCCTTCTAGAGCCCAATCGTGAAACCGGCTGCCCGGATACGTGCCGGATTCGCGGAAACGCGGGGCGGTCCGCGGCCCGGCGTACCAGATATACTCGTCGGCAATGCCGGGATCCTTCTCGCAGGAAGCCATTCGAAGCCGGATGCCGGTAAGGGTGCCGCCAGCGGCCAGGACGATTACCAGGCAGGCAATCCCGGGAGACAGTCGCACAGCGCGCCGGGAGGCGAAAATCGCCAAGGCGTACGTGGCGGCACTCAGACAAATCACCAGCGCGGCCGCGCTCAGCCAAGGGGATTGAAGCTGTCCGATGATGCCAATTGCGTACAGGCCCAGCACCAGAGCGGTTGCGGCGAAAACTCGGGGGCCCCAGGGGCGGTACTCTCTTCTAGAGAAAACTCGGATACCTGTGGCGAGCACCGCGACCAGTGCTATCGTGACAGCGATGGTCCAGATCGGTGTATAGTAGAGCTGATCGCTCAAACGCTGGATCCCATCGCTCAAGGCGGCAAACCCCGCGATCCGACCGGGTTCGTTCATACAAATAGCCAGGCCCGTGATAGTGAGCGTCAGGAGGCTGGCACGCGCCATATTTCGATCCGGCAGCAGGCGACCGAGGACGTGTTGGGCGAGCAGCACGCCCGCGACCAGGGCGACCCCCAGAAACCGACCCCGCATGAAGTCGCCGCCCATATACACGACGTAGGCCGCGTGCAACGCAACGGCCAGGGTCAGGCACAGCAGCATTCCCGCACCCGGCCTTCGGGCGAGCAGGCCGCGCGCGGCCAGGACCGCCGCCAGCAACACGGCGCAACCCGCGAACGCCGCCTGAACCGGTTCGCTGTGGGCGTAATCGCTCACGTAACCCAGACCCCGGCGCCACAGCAGTGCCTGGTCAAGGCCGATCTTCGCATATGCGGTGTTGGGGAACGGTGTCCCGTAATACACCGTGGCAAACCCATACCAGCCGATCAGGAGAACGGCCGCCGGGACCAGGCGGAGCAGCCCGCCGAACCTGTGGCGTTGCAGAGCGACGACCAGCAGACCCAGCATGGGCAGCGCACAGAGAACGACGTGATCCGGACGGTTCAGGATGAGCAAAGCAACCAGGACGGCCGGACCCGCCACGGGGATCGGCCGCTCGCGCTCGAGGGCTCTGAGCAGCCAGGCCCACAGCAGGGCGACCAGGAAGTGCGACACTCCGGTCTCCAGCCCGGAGGTCTGGTACTCCACGAACGTATGAGAACCCAGCAGAAGCAGGGCGACCAGCAGCAATCTCACCACGGGCTGGCGGCTCCCGCGCAGGAGGAGTCCCACTGCGCCCAGCAGCGCGCCCGTTGCGGCGATGCCCAGTGCCACTGACGCCGCGTATGTGCTGGTCACGGTTGTTCCGGCCAGCAGCAGGAAAAACCAGAGGGGATGCGTGAACGCCTGGACGCGTTCCCCGACATTGAACACCGGCCCGTGGCCCGCGAGGCAGTTGGCTACGTGGCGGAACGTGATGAACGCGTCGTCGGAGACCCAGGCCCGCCAATACGCGAACCCCATCCCCGCCAGCGCCACCAGAAGCACGGTCCGGCCGTAGCCAGGACAGGCGGCTGGTTGGCGGATCGTAAGCGATTCGGGTGCCGGCGTGTTTGCCGTGGTGCCGGCCGGCGGCGACACCCCATCTGTCCCGGGATCGGAAGCCATGTACGTCGGAACTCCATCATTCGCTGCGGAAACGGACCTCTCAACCGACATGCGTCAACAGGCGGTCGGCGCATCGCCGAATGAGCATCCAGGTCTGCAGCACGTCTTCCGGGCGGGTTCGCAGATTTCCGATACAGGCTCGCAGAACGTATCGGCCCCGCAGCCGGGTGTGCGACAGGAACACCGGTCCGGCCGCATTGATGTCCGTCAGCAGTTGTTCGTTGAACCGATCCTGATTCTCGGGCGAGCCGGCCGGAACCGCTCGAAAACAGACCGTGCTGAACGGCACCGGCGCGCAGATTTCGAAATCCGGAGCGCTGCGGATGTGGTCGGCCAGTTCCTGGGCCATGGCGCAATGACTGCGAATGCGAGACTGCAACCCGGCAACACCGAACGTGCGGATGACCATCCAGACCTTCAGGGCCCGGAACCGTCGGCCAAGCTGCACGCCGTAATCCATCAGGTTGGTCACGCCCGCCGCCGTCGTTCGCAGGTATTCCGGAACAAGCGAAAACGCCTCACGCAGTAGCTTCGGATCGCGAACCAGAAGAATTGAGCAGTCCACCGGCACGCACAGCCATTTGTGCGGGTTGAAGACGATCGAATCCGCCTGTTCCACTCCGTCCATCCACGCGCGATACTCCGGACAGATGGCGGCGCAGCCGGCGTACGCGGCATCCACGTGCAGCCATACACGCTCCTGCCGACAGATATCCACGATCGGCCGGAGCGGGTCGATGCTGGTGGTCGAGGTGGTTCCCACGGTGGCCACCACGGCCATAGGCAGACGCCCGGCGGCCCGGTCCCGCGCGATGGCCTCGGCCAGGGCGTCCGGCCTCATGCGAAACGCATCGTCGACCGGAATATGGCGGACGTTGTCCTGTCCGATGCCCAGGGTGATGGCCGCTTTGTCGATGGAAGAGTGCGCCTGCTCGCTCGCGTAGATTACCAGGGCGGGCAGATCGGGTCGGCCGGCCATGCCGCGCTGCCGGATATTCCAATCACCCAGGCGATGCCGGGCGGCCGCCAGGCTCACCAGACTGGAGACGGAGGCCGTGTCATTGATATGTCCGACAAACTCCGGCGGCAGGCCGATCATCTGGCGCAACCAGTCGCAGACGAGTTCCTCCAGTTCGGTGGCGGCCGGCGCGGTTTGCCAGAGCATGGCGTTCAGGTTGAGCCCGGCGCAGAGGGCCTCGCCCAGGATGCCCGGCCCAGACCCGGTGACGGCGAAATACGCCATGAAGCCGGGATGGTTCCAGTGTGTGATGTTGGGCTCAATGATGCGATTGTAATCGTCCAGGATCGCATCGATGGGCTCCGCTCGGGCCGGCGGCGCCCCGGGCAGGGCGCCGCGCACCGCGCCGGGCGACACCCTGGGCAGCACGGGGTATTCCCGTACCTTCTCGAGGTAGTCGGCCACCATGTCGGCCACGCGGTGCATGGCGCGGCGGAACTCCGCGGCCGGCATGTCGCCGATCGGCGACGGATCGGATTTGGACGGAGGCGAATCCGGTTCCATGGGGATTCATCAGTCCTTACGGCAGAAGCAGCAATCGACCCGGCGACTCCAGATACCACACCAGTTCCCGCATGAACCGGGCCGCCATCGCGCCGTCAATCAAGCGATGATCATACGACAGGCTCAACGGGAGCATCAATCGCGGAACGAATTGACCGTCTTTCCAAATCGGCATCATCCGGCCCCGCCCGACCAGCAGAATCGCGACCTCCGGATGATTGATGATCGGGGTCGAGTACGTGCCGCCGTATGCCCCCACGTTGCTGACCGTGAAGGTGCCGCCCCGGATGTCATCCGGGTTGAATCGGCCAGTCTTGATCTTGTCGGCCGCCTCCACCACGGCATAGGCGAGTTCCAGAACGTCCATCCGGTCGACGTTACGCAGAACGGGCACGATCAGGCCGCGCGGGGTATCGACGGCCACGCCCACGGAGATGTACTCCTTGAAGATGATCTGCTCGTTCTGTTCGTCGAAGCTCGCGTTGAACGCCGGATGGTTCTTCATCACGTGGGCGACCGCCTTGAGAATGAACG
Source organism: Planctomycetota bacterium (assembly GCA_052034525.1). GTDB lineage: Bacteria > Planctomycetota > Phycisphaerae > UBA1845 > UBA1845 > JAFGJQ01. The sequence continues at coordinate 10,279 of JBPOIK010000072.1, read as the reverse complement.
GCAGCAGGGTCACCTTCACGGGCGGGTCGAGATCCTCGAATCGCGCGGACTTGCGGATGCGCTCCAGGTCCGTCACGTCGGCATCGTCGCAGTGGGTGACGTGGGGGATGGTCGAGGCCGCCAAGGACATCTGGCGGGCGATGGTTCTGCGGATCTGGCTGAGCGGTTCACGCCGGATGGCGCCCCATTCGTCAACGTCCGCGGTCGCCTTCGCCTCCGCTTTCGTCTCTGCCTGAACCGGTTTTTCCCGGGCGGGCTGCTTTCTGGCAGCGGCCTCAATGTCCGCCGCGGTCAGTCGCCCGCCCGGCCCCGAGCCTTCGATGTTGTTCACGTCCACGCCCAACTCCCGGGCTAGCCTGCGCAAGCCCGGTCCGGCGGCCGTCGAACGCACGTTAATGGATCGCGGCTGGAACGGCACGCTGTCCGCTTCTTCCGGCGGCGGCGGTCGCACCGCCTCCGGCCTGCGAGCGGGGGGTGGGGCGGGGGCCGGCTTGGGGGCCGGTTTCTCGGGCCCCGGTCGGGCGGCAGGTGTTTCGGCGGCGACCGGCCGGGCGGCACTGGCTCCTTCCTCCGCCAGGGTCAGAACCGTCGCGCCGACAGGGACGGTGTCTCCCTTGGAAACGTGGATTCGCACCACGCGGCCGGCGTGGGGGCACGGTACCTCCGCCACCGCCTTGCCCGTCTCCACCTCGATGACGCCTTGGCCCGATTGGATGAGGTCCCCTTCGCCGACCAGCACGGCGACCACGTCGCCGGATGTCACGTTTTCGCCCAGGTTCGGTAATTTGAAGTCGATCGCCATCAGTCTTGTCTCGCTATGTTCTCTCGGTTGGGCCCCCGAAGGCCTCCAGCCGACTCACTCCTGCCGCCCGGTTCTACCCTAGGCAATGATGGGGTTCAACTTGTCCGGATCCACCCCCAGCTCACGGATGGCTTGGGCCACCGCCTTCATTTCCAGGCTTCCGCGCAGGGCAAGCTGGTACAACGCGGCGATGGCAATGCACTCCGCATCCACTTCAAAGAATCGCCGCAGTGAGTGACGGTCTTCGCTCCGGCCGAACCCGTCCGTGCCCAGGGCGAACAGCCCATCCGGTACCCACGGTGCGATCTGTTCGGCGACCAGCCTGACATAGTCCGAGGCGGCAATGAAAGGCCCTTCCTGTCCCTCCAGCGTCTGTTCGAGGTAGCTTTTGCGCGGCTTTTCCAGCGGGTGGAGCATGTTCCAGCGTCGGGCGGCCGCGGCCTCGGTACGAAGCTGCTTGTAGCTGGTCACGCTCCAGACGGTGCTGGATATCCCGTATCGCTCGGCCAGGATGTCCTGCGCGCGGAGCGTTCCGTTCAGAATGGCGCCGCTGCCGAGCAGTTGCACGTGGCCGCGCTGGGAGTCGGCCTGCCGCGTGTGATACCTGTACATGCCGTGAAGGATCCCATCCCGGACGCCCTCACCCTTCGGCATCGCGGGCATGGCGTAGTTTTCGTTTTCGATGGAGATGTAGTAGAAGCACTCCTCGCGATCCTGGTACATGCGGCGCAGACCGTCCTGGATGATAATCGCAATTTCGTACGCGAAAGCCGGGTCGTAGCAGCGCAGGTTCGGCAGGGCCGTCGCCAGCAGATGGCTGTGTCCGTCCTGGTGCTGCAGGCCCTCGCCGGCCAGGGTCGTCCGTCCGGCCGTCCCGCCCATGAGGAAGCCTTTGCACCGCATGTCGCCGGCGGCCCAGATGAGGTCGCCGATCCGCTGGAATCCGAACATCGAGTAGTACGTGAAGAAGGGGATCATGTTGACGCCGTGTGACACGTGCGCCGTGCCGGCGGCGATGAAGGAGGCCATGGACCCCGCCTCGGTGATGCCTTCCTCGAGGATCTGGCCGTCCTTGGCCTCCTTGTAATACAGCAGGGACTCCGAATCCACGGGCTCGTAAAGCTGCCCGACACTGGAGTAGATTCCGCACTGGCGGAACATCGAGTCCATTCCGAACGTGCGAGCCTCATCGGGAATGATGGGCACGACGTATCTGCCGACGTCTTTGTCGCGGATGAGCTTGGCGAGCATCCGCACGAAGGCCATGGTCGTGGACACCTCGCGGTCACCGCTGCCTTCGAGAAACTCCTCGAACACGTCCATCTTCGGCGTGCGGAGCGACGGCGTCGTGGCGGCGCGGTCGGGCAGGAAGCCGCCCAGGGCCTTGCGACGCTCCAGCAGGTAGCGCATCTCCCGGCTGTCCGCCGGGGGTCGGTAGAACGGGGCGCGGGCGATCTGGTCGTCGGCGATGGGGATGGCGAAGCGTGATCGAAATTCCCGCATCTCATCCTCGTTCAGCTTTTTCTGCTGGTGGGTGATGTTGCGGCCCTCGCCCGCCTCGCCCATGCCGTATCCTTTGATCGTCTTGGCGAGGATGACGGTCGGCTGGCCTTTGTGCTCGACGGCGGCCTTGTAGGCGGCGTATACCTTCTCCGGGTCATGGCCGCCTCGGCGGAGCATCGCCAGTTTCTCGTCGGACAGTCGTTCCACCATCGCCAGCAACTCGGGATGAGTGCCGAAAAAGTGCTCGCGAATGTACGCGCCGGGCGCGGCGCTGTACTTCTGGTACTGTCCGTCCACCACTTCGCCCATCCGCTTGACCAGCAGGCCGTTCGTGTCCTTTTCCAGCAGAAGGTCCCACTCCTCGCCCCAGATCACCTTGATCACGTTCCATCCGGCGCCGCGGAAGATGGCCTCCAGCTCCTGGATGATCTTGCCGTTGCCGCGGACCGGGCCGTCCAGGCGCTGCAGGTTGCAGTTGACCACGAACGTCAGGTTGTCCAGGTGTTCCCGGGCGGCCAGGCTGATGGCGCCCAGGGTCTCCGGCTCATCGCACTCGCCATCGCCGAGGAACGCCCAGACCCGGGTCTGCGACGTGTCCCGGATGCCGCGATTGTGGAGATACCGGTTGAACCGGGCCTGGTAGATCGCCATGATGGGGCCCAGCCCCATCGACACCGTGGGAAACTCCCAGAAGTCCGGCATCAGCCATGGGTGGGGATACGAAGAAAGCCCCCCGCCCGGGGCCAATTCCCGGCGGAAGTTCTCCAGGTGTCGTTCATTCAACCGGCCTTCCAGGTACGCCCGAGCGTAAATCCCCGGCGTGGTGTGGCCCTGGATGAAAACCTGGTCGCCGGAGAACCCGTCCTTGCCCCGGCCGCGGAAGAAATGGTTGAAACCCACCTCGTACAGCGTCGCCGCCGAGGCAAATGTCGAGATGTGCCCGCCGATGCCGGGACTCTCCCGGTTCGCCCGAACCACCATCGCCATCGCATTCCATCGGATGAAGCTCTTGATGCGCCGCTCGATCTCCCGGTTTCCCGGGTAGACCGGTTGCCGGTCAGCGGGGATGGTGTTTACATACGGTGTGTTCAGTGTCTCCACGACGTTCACGCCCGCGCCGCGCGCATGGTCTCGCAAACGTGACAGCAGGAAGCCCGCCCGCTGCGGGCCCTTCTGGGAAACGACTTCGTTCAGGGCTGCGACCCATTCGGCCGTCTCGGCGGGGTCCGTGTCCTGAGCAACCTCCAGGTTCACCTGGTCTTCTTCCGGGGCGCTGAATTTGGAAATCACGGCGACTCCTCTCGATCCCGCTACAGGTTCGTTTGCCCGGGGACGGCGCCCGTGCCGTCGCGTGCGGGCGGCCGGGCCCGTGCATTCAAAACCGCCCATGTCATTCCGGAGAGGTCCGCACCGGGGGGCCCGGACCCGGAACGAACCAACGCCAGATCATAGTCACTCCATCTGCCCCGGGAAAGTGCGCGCGCCCGAAAGCGGCGAAACTCGATGTCACGGTTCCCCGCGGTCAGGTCTCTGTGGACAGAAGCCTGCGGCGGAGGTAGCGGCTGTAAATGGCGCCGGCCGGGTTGTGGGCCAGCGTACGATCCTTGCAGATCAGCGTCGTGACCGGGGCGCGTGAGGTCATCGTGAAGAGGGCGTCGTGTCCCACACACAGTCCGACCAGCACGTTGAGCTGCGTCCCGGCCTCGTTCAACAGCACGGCCTGGCCGACCGGATTGCACATCGTTTCGCGCGGTTTTCGCGGGTCAATCTGTTCCAGTCCCAGGGACTCCTTGTCGATGCCGCAGACCTTGCAGCAGACGGACAGTACCTCAAACTCCCGGCCCAGAATGTCGGCAACCACCTCCGCCTCCTCCGAGAGCCCCACGCAGAAGGCCAGGCCCAGGCGGTTCACATTCAGCTCGCGGGCAAACAGGATGACCTCGCGAATGCGCGGTTCCCGACAGTAATGGCGCGCCTCGATGGCGGAGGCCGCACGATGCAGTCGGGCGATGTTTTCCACCTCGTACAGCTTCCGCTGGCGATCGGCGTCGGCCACGCAATCCCCGCCGTTGACGCAATCACGGTGCTGGCATGAGACGCAGTGCAGAGCTTTTTCCGGATTCATGGGGTTGCTCCATCTGAACATGTCGAGCGACCGGCCGCACGCTCGACGGACTGCCGGCCCCGCGCAACCATTGTCTCGATTCTAACGCATTCGCGAACCGCTTGCCCAGCCACCCCGGACGGTCGGGATCGGGTCCGGCGACGTCCGATATATTCCCCGCGCTCACGAGTTCCGGTGGCACTTGCCGGGATTTGGGTTGACCTGCAACTCCTTTGGGTCGTAAACTATGAATGCAGGACGATTGTGGAATCCAGTGACGACCTCAAAAAAAACCGGGCGAGGTGAGTCGGATTTCACAACGACCTGCCGCCAGCCACATGGGCCTTCGGCGTGTTCCGCCGGCGACGGCCGGCGGGAGGCAAGGCCCGGGGTTTCCCGCCAGGGAGCCACCGGGGAGGCAAGCCCGTGAAAAGGAGGTGATCCGTGGAATTTGGTATATGTAGGGGTTTGCTGCGGTAGCGGCAGCGAACGTGGTTGCCCATCGCAGCAACCATCCGAATTAAGACCCGCCGGGATTCTTTGCCCCGGCGGGTCGCTTTGTTTGTGGGGTGGGGGAGGTAACCAGATCCCCCAGGCGCTGGCCGGAACCCGGAGAGGCCGGGCGGGAGGGTCCGGACCGGGGGTCCGGAGCGTGGCTGCCCTCGCGGATGCCGCCCGTTGCGGGCACTGTCCGCGGGACAGAGCGTGCGTTAGACTCTCCATATGAGCACGTACAATCAAGCCGGAACGAAGATTATTGCCACGATCGGACCTGCCACCAGCAACGCCGAAGCGCTGGACCGGCTTCTGGCGGCGGGGGTGGACGTGGTCCGGTTGAATTTTTCGCATGGCACGCTGGACGATCACGCCCGGGCGGTAGCGCTGGTGCGGTCGGCAGCGGCTTCGCTTGGACGGCCCATTGCCCTGATGGGCGATCTGTGCGGACCCAAAATCCGACTGCTGGAGGTGCAGGGCAACGCAGTCGAGATTCCCGCGGGGCATCGACTGCGCATCGTGCGGGAGCCCGTGCTGGGAACGCGCGATGAGGTCGCCACGAACCATCCCACCATTATCGACGATGTGGAGGTGGGCCACGCGGTGCTCATCAACGACGGCGCGGTCCAGCTCCGCGTGGTGGAAAAAACGGCCGATGCTCTTGTCTGTGAATGCGATGTGCCTGGCGAGATCGGAACGCGCAAGGGGCTGAGCCTGCCCGATTCCAACCTCCGCCAGGAATCGCTGACGGAGAAGGATATTGACGATCTGCGGTGGTCCGTATCGCAGGGGCTCGACTATCTTGCGCTGTCTTTCGTTCGCCGAATGGAGGACGTGGAGGGGCTCCGCACGCGTCTGGTCGAACTCCAGGGTCAGTGCCACATCGTCTCCAAGATCGAAACCCGTCACGCCGTCCGGCATCTCGATGAAATCATCGAGGCGTCGGACGCGGTGATGGTCGCGCGGGGCGATCTGGGCGTCGAAATAGAACTGGCCGCTGTCCCACGGCTTCAGAAGGAGATCACTCACCGTTGCCATCGGGCGGGCAAGCCGGTGATCGTGGCGACACAGATGCTCCAGAGCATGGTGGAATCGTCCACTCCGACGCGGGCCGAAGTGAGCGATGTGGCCAACGCGGTCTTCGACGGCGCCGACGCGCTGTTGCTTTCGGCGGAGACAGCGGTGGGCCGCTATCCGGATGCGAGCGTCCGAATGCTTTCTCGGGTCGCGATTGAGACGGAAGTGTACGACCAGGATCTGGCCCGGCCCGTCGAAATCTGCGCCGGGTCGCACCGGGTGACGGCCGCGCTGGCGCGAGCCGTCGCCCGGATCGCCGATGACGTGGATGCCCGGGCGGTCGTTCTCTGGACGGACACCGGCTACCTGCCCCGACTCGCCAGCAAGCATCGCCTGGATCGCCCGGTGATCGGCATTGCCCATTCCGAGGTCGCGTGGCGGCGGATGACGCTCTATTACGGCATCACGCCCGTCCTGGCATCCGGCGGCGCACACGTTGAAGACCGGCTCTCCCAGGCCGATCAGATCGTGCGGGAACGGGGACTGGCCTCGCCCGGCGAGATGATCATCGTCGCGTTCGGACCTCGTGCGCTCACGGGTCTGAACACCGGCACCGCGCTGATTCACACGGTCGGCTCCGGCGGGTCCGCCTGAGACATCCCGGAGGCATCGTTGACGACAGTATCACCGCTCCGGCGGCCCCTCAGGGGGAATCGGAGGGGAGCGCGCCTCCGCCCGGGTCGGACACGTCGTCTCCCGGAGGGCCGGGTTGGCTGCGGACCAGGCGAATCGGAATCGCGCCCTTGCCGCCGACGGTGAGCGTTCGCTGCGGAAACGGGATTTCGATCTGGTTTTCCCGGAAGAGGCGGTCGATCTCGTGCCGAAGCTCCGCCAAGCCCTCCCAGCGGTCTCCCGCATTGGCGAACCATGCGATCAGCGAGAAATCCAGTCGGTCCGCCCCGAAGGCGACGAACCAGGCCGACGGCGGCGGATCGGGCAGTACCTTCGGATTTGCGCGGGCGGCCTGAACAAGCAGTTCGCGGACCCGCGCCGTGTTGGTTCCGTACGCGACGCCCACGCCGATCTGCCCGCGAATCTGCCGGTCGCCCAGCGTCCAGTTCGTGACGGACGAGTTGATGAACTCCCCGTTGGGGATAACGATGTCGATGTTGTCAAACGTCCGGACGGTGGTCGAGCGCATGTTGATCCGCGTGACTTCGCCGACCTGCCCGCCCACCTCCACGAGATCGCCCACCCTCATGTGCCGCTCGAAGAAGATGAGCAGGCCGCTGATGAAGTTGACGAGCAGGGGCTGCAGTCCGAGCCCCAGCCCGAGTCCCAGCCCGCCCAGGAAAACGACCAGCGCGCCCAGGGTCACACCGATGATGACCAGAGCATAATACAACCCCAGCAGCATGATCGCGTAGTGTGCCAGGGAACTGACGGCAGCCTGCGCTCCGCGATCGTCGGCGAGATACCGGGGAAATACCCGCTTGGACATCTGCCGCCGCACGACTCGAGAGACATATATGCTCAGCACAACCACTACGCCGGCCAGGCAGACCTTGCTGAGGGCGATGCGGTTGTCGCCGCCCAACGGAATCGAGTATTCCAGGAGGCGCTGGACGCGATAGAGGCTGATTCCCCACGCCCGGGCGGTCCAGGCGGCCGCCCCCATCGCCACGACACCACGGACCAGAACACTCAGTGTCCGCGCCAGTTGAGGCCACTCGATCAGGTCGGGCACTTCGGGCCCGTCTTCGGAAGTATCCCCGCCGTCGTTCATCGCACGCGCCGAGACGCTCCGAGCTTCGCGGGGTCGGGTCAGCCGTTCCGTCACCTCCCGCACAACCCGCATCAGCAGCAGGGCGATCAGCAGTGCGGCCAGGGTCTGGGAGAAGCCGGCGATCAGGAATTCCGCCAGGGTTCCGTAGCCGGACACGCGCAGCACGAACAACGTCAGGATGAACAGGAAGTACAGCGGATAGAGGCCCACCAGTCCGGAATACAGTCGTCTGTATCGCGCATTCTGGATCCGTCCGACCACCCGCACCACCGTCTGGCGGTTTCGAAGGAAGAGTGCAACGCCCAGCACCACCGTCCCGCGGATGAGCCCCACCGCGTACTGCCGCAGCTCCGGCAGGATGTCGACCGTCGTCAGGAAGAGCGTGAACGGCGCCGTCAGCAGAACGAACCCGATCAGTGTGCGCAGCCATCGCCGGTAGTAGGCGGCCACGGTGCTGGAGCACGGAACGACCCGGAACCGCGCTCTTTCGCCCGCGAATGCGAAACGCACCAGTGCCAGAGACAGCCCGCCCAGCAGAACGTATCCAAGCGCGGTGGCCGCCAGCCTCGCGCCGAGCGGTTCGGCGGATAGGGCCCGTATCGCCGCCAGCAGCACCAGCGCGGGCGCAAGCCAGATGGCGGTCCGCGTGCCCGTCCAGGCGGATTGAAGCAGGAGACGGTCGGTAAGCGGGGCGAACGCGGCCTGGTTCTCCTTCATCGCGGCCGTCAGCGGCGCCACCCGGGCATCCGCCCAGCGCACGGCTTTCCGCCGGCAGGCGCAGGCGAGGACCGCGCTGGTCATCGCGACCGCCAGCACGGCCGCCGTACGGACGGGTGGCAGACTGTCCGTCCACTCGGCGATCTGGGTCGGGACACGGGCCAGACGGGCGGCGTCCGCTCCTTCCCGCGTTGTCGCGCCCCACAAGGCCGGCAGAGTCCTCCATTGCTCTCGCAGCAGGGGAAAATCTGCGTTGAACCAACCCATGCCCGGCGCGAGGATGTGGGACCAGTAGAGGGCTTCGCTGGTGGCCGTCAGAAGACGCAGGTGCCCGCGACAGATTTCGATGGCCTCCGCCAGCCGGGTGATGGGTTCATCCGCCAGCATCTCGGCCTGACCAAGCGCCTCCCGCAGGGGAGGCAGGTACTCGGTCGTCAATTCGTCTCGAAGCTTGCGGGCGTCGACCCGCAGGGCCGCGCTGTCGAGCTCCGCGATGAGCGTCGTCATCCGAGCGACGATGTGGTCGATTTCGTCCAGTTCACTGTCCCGCTGGACGAGCACCTCGGTCGCATCCCGTTCGGCTTCGCTCAGTCGTTTTGCCAGAGTCTGAAGCTGCGTGTGGTACGAACGGACCTCCTTCTGCAGCTCGGAGTAACGAAGCCGCTTGACGTGGCTTTCCTGTCGCGCCAGGCCTTCCACGAACCGGGTCCACGATTTCGCGCTGCGCCCGACGTTGGTCTTCAGCGTATCGAGCGACGCCTGGGGATAGCGGCGGCGGATGCGGTCCGTCTGCCGGTTGAGTGTCGTGCGGGTCTGGAGGATCTTCTCGCGGGCCTGCCAGTAAAGGTGGGCCGTCTCGCTCTCGGCCGTCTCTGCCTTCTGTTGGATTCGCTTGAGCTCCAGCTCGGCCGCGGACTGCCGGATCATCGCTCGAAAGGCCTCGATCTGATCGACGTAGGCTCCCAGCGCGGTCAGCACGGGCTCGTCGCGATCGAACTCCACCTCCAGCCTCGCCCGTTCCTGCCGAAGGGTCGCCAGGCGAAGGTTCGCCAGGGCTACCGACCAGGCCAGTCTTCTCTCTCGGATCCGGCACAGTTCCCGTCGGGCCGATTCGTCCGCCGGCAGCGTGGCCGGCTGGGTTGTGGGAGTCGCACGGAATGCTTCGAGGGCCGCCTCCGCCTCGCTCAGCGCGGTGGTCGCCTGCCGAATCCGGCCCTCGAACGCGTCTCGCTCCTGGTCGCGCTTGGACTGGCCTGCGGCCAGTGTGTCACGCTGAATCCGAATCCGCTCGGACTCGACCTCCAGGCGGTCCAGCTCTTCTCGTGGATGGAAGCGGGGCGAGGTTCGCTCCTCCTCAATCGCCTTGCGATAATGGGCAGCCTGCTCTTGAAGCCTGCTGACCTGCGCCTCAGCCTGCTCGCGGCTGGCCTGCTCGCCGAGTTGCCGGATTGTCGCCAGAGTCTGCCCGTACGCCTCCAGAGCCTGCAGGTACTCGGCGAGCCCCAGGCGAAGCGACTCCGTCTCTCGATGGACCGCCTCCAGACTCTCCGGCCTCGGAGCGTCGTCTCCCACCCGCACCGGTCGGGTGGTTGTGTCCTTCAATGCGGCTTCGATCGCCGTCCGCACGTCGTCAACGGCTTCGATGGTTTCCGGCACCGGCTGCGGTGTGATCGCGTGCTCGGTCACTTCCGCCGCGGGCGGTTCCTGTGCGGTGTTCGCCTTCGGCCGGCCCAGCACCACCAGGCAGACACCGCAGAGGCACCACAACAGCCTCGTCGTCGTGTTCATCGCAAGGATCGTATCCGAAAACCGGAAAATGGTGCAATCCGGAGTGCGAGTTCCGCCGGAGTCCGTG
>JBPOIK010000155.1:0-30740 GCA_052034525.1 Planctomycetota bacterium | reverse complement strand
CACGAACACCGGCGTGATCTCGCGGGCGAGCGTCGCGCGACGAACCGCCGCCCGGATCCGCGCTTCGCCCGGCTCGCCGTCCTCGAGCATCGCAGTCAGAAGGTCGTCGTCATACAGGCTCAGCGTGTCGAGCATGCCCTGGTGAGCCCGTCCGGCCTCATCTTCCAAGGCGGCGGGGATCGGCGCCACCCGCATCGTCTCGCCCTGCGGACCCTCGAAATAGACCGCCTTCATGCGGACCAGGTCAATCACGCCCTCGAGAGAATCGCCCGAGCCGATCGGAATCTGCATGGCCACCGCCACGTGGCCGAGCTTGGACTCCATCTCGGCCACCACGCGCGCGGGGTCCGCTCCCGCGCGGTCCATCTTGTTGACGAACGCGATGCGCGGCACGCGATACCGCTTCATCTGCCGGTCCACCGTGATGGTCTGCGACTGCACTCCGCCTACGGCGCACAGGACCAGCACCACACCGTCCAGCACGCGCAGCGACCGCTCCACCTCCACGGTGAAATCCACGTGCCCGGGAGTGTCGATGACGTTGATCTCCGTACCCTTCCAGGACACGGTCGTGGCGGCGCTGTTGATGGTGATTCCGCGCTCGCGCTCGAGATCCATGAAGTCCATCGTCGCCCCGCCGTCCCCGCCCTTCACCTCTCGCATGCGATGGATTCTGCCGGCGTAGAACAGTATCCGTTCCGTCAGCGTCGTCTTGCCCGAGTCAATGTGGGCACTGATCCCGATATTTCGAACATGCACACGCTGCTGCATCGTCAGTATCTTCCTGCTGCCGAACCGATGGTCCGGGATCCCGCACCGGGCCAGCCGGTCCATCGGACAACTCGCACACACCTACCGCCCCGAATCGAGGGACGGCGGGTTCGAGCCGTCTGAACTCCTCACTCGGACTGGGGAAAAGCTTGTCGAGAATCGCGGCCGAGGCCGTTGGACACCCGGCCGGCACGGAGATTCACTTCCAACCCCGTTGGAGAAGAGTACGTCAGAGCTCAAGAACTTTCAAGTTAAATCCCTGTTAGAGTTGAGTTTCGCGGCCCGGATATGCGGACGTTCCACCCCCGGGCGCGTCGTGGCCTCCGGTGGTTGGCAAGTGCAAAACGGTCAGGAAAAAAGTGCAGCGAGCAGGGAAAGGACTCGTGGGCGGGGAATCCCCGGGGGCGTCCGGCTCGCGATGTCTCGGCCTAACCAAGCGGACAGGCGTACACGATGGGGTGGATGTGCAGCCGTGCTTTAAGAAGAGGAGAGGTTCCTCAACTACTTGTCTAGGAGTACATTAAAGACGTCTTCTGGCTTCGCTGCTTGTCGAGGAGATTTTTTGTGTGTACAATATCCACACACACCGAGAGTAGAGAATATGCCTACGAGGGGTAGACCCAAAAGGGATCGGAAGCAGCGACGCGAGGGGCGGCTGGACGTACGCGTCAACCCGTCTGAGAAAGAAACATTCAAGTTGGCGGCGGAGAATGCGGGGCAGGATCTGTCGGTCTGGATTCGGATTCAGCTCCACCAGGCGGCACGGCGCGAACTGGGAGAAGTCGAAGCCGGCTTGAAGGGTGAGCAATGAACACGAAACCCACGCCCATCGCGCTCGTGGTATGTGACAACATCTACCAAGAGCCGGGCGGAAAGACAGCGCTCGTCGGACTATTCAACAGCATCAATGCCAGAGAGCTCCCAGTCCGCCACGCACGGATGGTTGTATTCGCATCCGTGACCGACTTGAGGCCCGGATCGAAGGCGAGACTGGAAATCGTACATGGAGAGTCAGAAAGGGTTGTCGTCCGTGTGGAGGGGCCCTTCCCAAAGGAGGCAGATCCGATCAGTGTTGTCGACTTCCATTTCGTCCTCAACAACCTTGTTTTTGAGGAGGATGGCACCCATTACATCCGTTTCTGGGTGAATGACTACCTGATCGTGATGCGACCCTTCGAGGTGCGAGTCATCCCGGAAAGGAAGGAACAGCATGGCCAATGAATCGATGACCATGATTCCGAGCGCTTCTGTTAGCGCAGAAGACCTTGGAACGCAGACCGTCTACGAGCGACGCTCGGAAACCATCTCTCAGTACGAGGATGCTTCGACCGCAGACCAGATGGGCATCGTCGAGAGATCTGGTACGCTAGAGTTCTGGGAGGATCCGGCAGAAGACATCTATGACCCGGACGACGGGGAATGACGCTTCAGGCGGGCGAGATTGTCCTCTTACAGTATCCGTTCACGGATACAAGCGGCATCAAGCTGCGGCCCGCGCTGATCGTTTCTGCCGACAAGTTCAACCGCGGCGAAGACCTGATCGTGGTTCCCATCAGTTCACGCGTGATTCCCGACGACGCCTACGGGTTTGTGATCGCGGAGACCGATGCCTTCTTTCCACAAACAGGATTGAGGTGTTCATCCTCGGTGAAGTGGACGAAGCCCATGACGATCAGCAGACTCGTCATTAGGAGCAGGAAAGGCAGCATCCCGCAGCGGGTGCTGGAAGCCATCAAAGCGAAGATACGACTCCTCTTCACCTAGTAAGCACCGTTCCATCTACACTCGCCCGGCGCCCCTGACGCCCGACCGCAGCGGCCCACAACGCGCCGACCGGTGACACTGTGCATGACTATCGCGCTTCTCATTGACACTTGTGTCCCCAGCCAAGATAACCGGGCGCCGCGCCGGTTCGGCCGGTCGGCAACGTGGGAGAAACCTGCATGACCTCAGCGGAACGGATTCGGGCGGCCCTGGCCCGGCAGCAGCCGGACCGCGTGCCCGTGTGCGAACTGTCCTTCTGGCCGGAGACTCTGGAACAGTGGCGGCTGCAGGGGTTACCCCCCGGCAGCGATCCGGTGGACTTCTTCGGCCTCGACCCGATCGCCTGCGTCAACGACCTGTTCGACCCGTCGTTCGGGCTGGAACCGCGGGTGATCGAGGAGACGGCGGCCTACCAGGTGGCCACCGACGGGTACGGCAAGACGGTCAAGACCTTCCTGTCGTCGTATAACCCACCCCTCACACTGAGCCACAGCATCCACGGAATGGATGACTGGCGGCGACTGCGACCGCTGCTGACCGCCACCGACGAGAAGTTCAACAACCCCGCCGCCGAGGCTCAGTACCACGCGGCCCGGGCGGCCGGCCACTTTCTGGCGATCACGCCGGCCGAGCCGATGTGGTTCGTCATCAACAATGCGATGAGCTACGACGACGGGCTGCTGGCCGTCGCGGCGGACACGGAGCTGGTGGTGGACATGGTGGCGGCCTATACGGACTACCTGGTCGCCATGCTGGAACGCACCTTTGCCCGCGGCTTCGTCTTTGACGCCATCTGGTTCTGGAGCGACCTGTGCTACAAGAACGGGATGCTGTTTTCACCGGCGTTCGGACGGGAGCATCTGCTGCCGCAGTGGCGCCGATTCGCCGACTTGGCCCACGAACGCGGGATGCGGTTGATGTTCCACTGCGACGGGAACGTCGCCGATCTGCTGCCGCTGCTGGTGGAGGCCGGTTGCGACGCAATTCACCCGCTGGAAGTCCGCGCCGGCAACGACGTGCGCGTGTACAAGCGGCGCTTCGGGCAGAACATCTGCTTCATCGGCAACATCGACGCGGACATCGTTTCCACGGGCGATCGCGGGCGGATCGAGGCCGAAGTGGCGGCGAAGGTGCCGGTGGCCGCCGCGGGCGGGGGGTACATCTACCACATCGACCACTCCGTCCCCCCGACAGTGACGCTGGACGCCTACCGCTTCCTGCTGGATAGCGTCCGGCGACACGGAGGGTAGAATGACCAGCCCAGGGAGGAACACGCATGGACAGCTCCGGGCGGCAACAGGCCGGCGTCAAGGTGTGCCGCATCTGCGGCGAGGATTGTTCCCATCGTCCACGCACGCGAGATGGCGCCGGGCATTACTACTGTAACGCGTGCTACGACTGCCTGCGGAGCCGGCAGGCGACGGCAACGCCGGCCAAGAGAACTGCGCGGGCCAAACCGACGACCCCCGATGACGATTTGAGCGCGATGGCGGAACTCGCCTCGGCGGACGGACGTCGCGCGGAGTCCGACGAGCCGGTCGCCCGCTGCGAGAGCTGCGGGGCGTCGCTTGCCCCCGGCGCCGTCTTCTGTATCCATTGCGGCTTTGACCGTAACACCGGCAGACACCGGTCACTGGCCGAGGCCGACGCGGCAACGGGAGACCTCCGTGCTCTCGGCGGATATTTCGCCGCCCTGCCGGGCGCGTTGCTGTTCCTGTTCCGGCTGAAGAACGTGGGGGTATTCGCCGGCGCCTGGATCGTGCTGTGCGTCGGGCTGATCGGCGGGAGGATGTATAGCTTCCCGGGGCGTTTCTCCTGGCGGCTCTCTACCTTGGCTTTGGCCGCGATCGTTCTGGCTGAGGGTGCCATTGCCGCACTCTGCTTCCAGACTGTGCAGCGCTCCGCCGAGGGGCATGACGACCTGCCCCCGCTCACGTTGAGCGTGGACTGCATGGAATGGTGGTCCCAGTTGGTGGTGCCGCTGTACAACTTCGCCGTGACGTGCCTGATCGCGATCGGACCGGCGCTGATCTACTTCGTCGTGTTGCTTGTCGTGCCATCCCTGGCCAGTCTGCCACCCAATCTGAATCGGGCCATCCTGGGTGGCCTGCTGGGTCTGGGCCTGTTCCTGTGGCCGATGCTGATGCTGGGCCTGGCCGTCGGAGGGCCGGGGGCGATCGTTCTGTTCGGAAGCACGCTGCGATCTCTGCTCCAAACGTTTCCGGCCTACGTATGCACGGTTCTGATCGTCTACGGACACGCGGCACTGGTGATTTATGTCGGCGTGCGGCTGTATCAAGCACGGATGTCCGGTCTCCTCCTCACTGCCATCCTCATCGGCGCACGTGTGTATGCCCAAATCGCCGCCATGCGGGCCATCGGAACGTACTATTACCGATTCCAGAACCGATTCCCCTGGTAGGCTGCATTCCGCGACGGGTTGAGGGCGGATGTCCATTCCGGTATTCTGATGGGGTTCGACGGATTCGGGCGGCCGGGGCCGGCGCCTGGTTGCCATGCCATCCGGCTATGGAGATCCATGCAGACATGTTTGCCATCCACGAAGCACAATGGCTCGCCCCCAAGGTCCGCAAGCTCGTGGTCCATGCCCCGCGGGTGGCTTCCCATCACAAGCCTGGCCACTTCGTCATCGTCCGCTGCGAAGAGCACGGAGAGCGCATCCCGCTGACCATCGCGGACTCCAACGCAAAAAACGGCACAATCACGCTCGTCATACAGATCGTCGGCGCGACCACCGAGCGGCTCTGCTCGCTCCGCACCGGCGAAAGCCTTCTGGACGTCGCCGGCCCGCTGGGCAAGCCGACGGAAATCGAGAAGTACGGGCACGTAGTGCTGGTCGGCGGAGGGGTGGGAACGGCTGTCATCCATCCGCAGGCTGGCGCGCTTAAGGCGAAGGGCAACCGGCTCACCGCCGTTATCGGCGGGCGCAGCAAGCCGTATGTGATTCTGGAAAAGGAGCTTGCCGCTGTCTGTGACGCCGTATATCCCTGCACCGACGACGGCAGTTACGGGTTCCACGGTTTTGTGACCGGCAAGCTGGAGGGCCTCATCCGCGAGGCGGCGCCTCCGATCGACATGGTGCTGACGGCCGGACCGGTGCCCATGATGCGGGCCGTCGCCGAGGTCACCCGAGGGCCGGGCATTCGGACCATTGCGTCGCTGAACCCGATTATGGTGGACGGCACCGGCATGTGCGGCGGGTGCCGCGTGACCGTGGACGGCAAGCAGCGTTTCGCGTGCGTGGATGGGCCGGAGTTCGACGCCCATCAGGTGGATTTTTCGGAACTGGCCGACCGGCTGACGGCGTATCGCGACCAGGAGCGGGCCGTTTGGCAACGATACCGGCGGGATCCGCAGCACGTCTGCCGGCTGGAAGCGGCGGAGAGGGAATTGCAGTCGCGAGGAAACGAATGAAACCGGCCGACCGAATGAGAATCCCCCGGCAGCCTATGCCGGAGCAGGAACCAGAGGCCCGGGCCCACAACTTCCGCGAGGTTAACCTGGGGATGGCCACCGAGGCCGCCCGCATGGAGGCCCAGCGGTGCCTGCGATGCAAAGGCGCCAAATGCGTGGTCGGCTGCCCGGTCGGCGTGGACATTGCCGGGTTCGTCGAAGCGGTAGCCGACGGCGACCTGCCCCGCGCCGCCGACATCCTGTACTCCGCCAACGTATTGCCCGGCATCACGGGCCGGGTCTGCCCGCAGGAAACCCAGTGCGAGGAAGTCTGCATCCGGGCCCAAAAGGGCTCTCCCGTGGCCGTCGGCCATCTGGAACGCTTCGTCGCCGACTGGGCCCGAGAGCATCGCCGCGAGCTGTTCACTCCGCCGCCGCCGACGGGCAAGCGAGTGGCGATCGTCGGGTCCGGCCCCGCCGGCCTGACCTGCGCGGGCGAATTGGCCAAACGCGGGCACGAAGTGACCGTTTTCGAGGCGCTGCACCGTCCGGGCGGCGTGCTGGTCTATGGCATTCCGGAGTTCCGTCTGCCCAAAAAAATCGTGGACGAAGAAGTGCGGAAGCTTCGTGAGCTGGGCGTGAAGATCGAATGCAACGTGGTCATCGGGCAGACCTACACCATCCACGAGTTGCTGAACAGCGAAGGGTTCCACGCCGTTTTCATCGCCAACGGAGCGGGCCTGCCGGTCTTTCAGGGGATTCCCGGCGAGAACTTCAAGGGGGTGTATTCCGCCAACGAATACCTGACCCGCGTGAACCTGATGGGCGCCTGGCAGGGCGACCAGACGCCGACCCCGGTGATCCAGTCCCCCCGGGTTGTCGTGGTGGGCGGCGGCAACACGGCCATGGACGCCATCCGAACCGCGCGTCGGCTCGGGGCGGAACCGGCCACGCTGGTCTACCGCCGTTCGCGTCAGGAGATGCCCGCCCGGGCGGAAGAGGTCAAGCACGCCGAGGAAGAGGGCGTGGTGTTTGAGATGCTGGTGAACCCCGTCGAAATCCTGGGCGGACCGGACGGCTGGGTGCGCGGCGTCCGCTGCATCCGGATGGAACTGGGCGAGCCCGACGACTCGGGACGCCGCCGGCCCGTGCCCATCGCCGGCAGCGAGTTCGAGATTCCGTGCGAGGTCTTCATTGAGGCCATCGGCACGCGGGCGAACCCGCTGCTCACCCAGACCACGCCCGAACTGAAGCTCAACAAATGGGGTAACATCGAAGTCGACGAGAGCCGCATGACCAGCATGAAAGGGGTTTTCGCCGGTGGCGACATCGTACGCGGGGGCGCCACGGTGATCCTGGCGATGGGGGACGGCAAGACGGCCGCCGCCGGCATTCACAGTTATCTGACCCACGCGCAGGGGTGAAATCACGGGCCGACGGATGATAGAATAACAGTGTAATCTGCCGCCCTCCTTGCGGGATCGGCCCGGAGGCGGTGTCGGCGTCACGCAGGTATGACCGTCATGGGTAACGCAGGACAGGCCAGAGGGTTCGGATGGGCCTCGACGCCGCGGAGTGTCGGCGGCAGCGCGGCGGCGGGCTGGGGCGAATCTCACCCGCCTGTACACAACCTGAACGTCGCCGCCACCATTTCGCTGGTGTCGCCGTTCCAGATCAAGGACGACATTCCCCTTACCCCCGCCGCCTGCCAGACCGTGGTCGAGAGCCGCGATACAATCAAGCAGATCCTCAGCGGTTCGGACCCTCGAATGCTGCTGCTGGTCGGACCCTGTTCCATTCACGACGACGAAGCGGCCATCGAATACGCCGGCCGACTGGCCGGGCTGGCTCGCGAGGTGGCGGATCGCCTGTATGTGGGCATGAGGGTCTACTTCGAGAAACCGCGGACGACCGTGGGCTGGAAGGGCCTGATCAACGATCCACACCTCAACGACACGTTCGACATGGAGGCCGGCCTGCGCAAAGCCCGCCGCATTCTCCTGGCCGTCACGGAACTGGGGCTGGCAACGGCCACGGAGTTCCTGGATCCGATCACCCCGCAATACCTCGCGGATCTGATCAGTTGGACCGCCATCGGGGCGCGTACGACGGAATCCCAGACCCATCGCCAGATGGCCAGCGGGCTGTCCATGCCCGTGGGGTACAAGAACGCCACGGACGGCAACCTGGAGATCGCCATCAATGCCCTGCAATCCGCCCGGCACTCGCACAGTTTTCTGGGCATTGACGACAACGGCCGCACGGCCGTGATCAAAACGCGCGGCAACCCGTGGGGACACGTTATTCTTCGCGGCGGTCGTGCCGGCCCGAACTACGACCCTTCCAGTGTCTCCACGGCCATCGAGACGTTGCGGCGTTCCGGTTTGCCCACCCGGCTGGTCGTCGATTGCAGCCACGCCAACTGCGGCAAAAGGCAGCAGAACCAGCAGCACGCGTGGCACAGTGTGATCCAGCAGAGAGCGTCCGGAAACACGGACATCGTGGGCATCATGCTGGAAAGCAACCTGTTTGAGGGGAACCAACCGTTTCCGTCAGACCCTTCGAAGCTGCGCTATGGAGTCTCCATCACGGACGAGTGCATCGGCTGGGAGAAAACGGCGGAGCTGCTCCGCGCCGGACACGAAGCCCTCCGAACCGTGATCTGATCCGGCCCACCAACCCGCACGCCCGGCGGAATTCACCGCGGTGGACTGTCGCCGCGAGCGTCGAAGAACCGATTGTAAACATTGACGGGGAAATTCGATCCCGTAGAGTTGTTCCGATGCGCATGAGACGGCTTGCTGTAACGGTGTGCCTGATGGGAATGGCCGGGTGCGCCCAGCCGCGCGGCGTGATCCGCGATCTGCCGCCCCCGGTCATGAACACGAATTACGTCGCCCGCCCGGCCCCTCCCTGCCCGATCCCGCCCGTTGCCGAAACCCGTGCCCCTGAATCGTTGCGCATGATCGGGCCCAAAACCATCGTCGTTGACGCCGGGCACGGCGGAAAAGACCCCGGCACACAGGGCGTCTCGCCCTGCCCCGAAAAGCAGTTCAACCTGCTGATGGTCCAGCAACTGACCCAGGAGCTCACCCGCCGGGGGGCAAAAGTGGTGTCCACCCGCACCACCGACGTATACCTCACCCTGGAAGCCCGGGCGGCCGTCGCGCAACGCACGCGCGCGGACCTGTTCATCTCCATCCATGCCGACTACTCGCAGAAACGCACCAACCGCGGAGCCACGTTGTACATTGCCCGGGAGGCATCGCGCGGCAGCATCGCCGCCGCCGATGCAATCGCCGGCGCCTTCCGGAGCCACGGTATTCAGTACAACGGAACGCGCCGACGGGATTTCCGCGTTCTGACCAAGCACTCCCGCCCGGCCGTGCTCATTGAATGCGGCTACATGTCCAACCGGACGGACGCCCAGTTGCTCAACTCCCCCGATTACCGCGCCCGCCTGGCCCGCGCCATCGCCGACGGCATTGCCGCGTACGCCGGAAACTGAACGAACGCCTGTCGCATCAGCGGGGGCCGGCCCCCTCCGGGATGGGGGAAACACCCTCCACGCGAATGTCATCCAACTCGGCCCGATCGCCCCCCACCGCGATCCTCAAGTCAATCGCGGCCGGACCCTGAAGAAACGAGCCGACCATGTGCAACACCACAGTATCGTCCCCGTGGGGGCTCAAAGGCGGCCACTGTCCCCGTGCAAACGTGCGCAACTGGCCGTGGTTGGCCAGCACCGCCTTGAACCATTCGTTGAACTGCTCCTGCGACACCCTCTGCCGGAACCGGGCCGAACCCATCGCGTATGCCTTCGGAGCCAATTCCTCCACGCGGACAACGCTGTTCTTGAGAGGCTCCAGGGTGACTTCCGCCAGCTCTTTGGCAGCCACTAACGTCCGGTACGCATAATACGCCCAAGCGCCTGCCACGCCTTGCAGCCCTGCGCCCACGATCGCAATGATCACGGCCGCGGTCGCCAGACCTCGACCGCCCCGCCGGCCGGCACGTGTGTTGCGAATGCCCACGATGCCCAAAATCAGCCCCAACAGAGGGCTGAGCACCGGTATGCAGGCAGGCAAGGCACAAACCAGAGCGGCTACGGCCGCCTTGCTCGTCGGCGGCCGACCGTAATGGGCGTTCGGTTCGACTGGCGTGTCCGTCCACGGTTCGGCCCCGCCGGGACTCTCTTCGGGTGTTGGAAAGTCGCTCATAACGGCCGCATTAGACTCCGCAACCTTTGAAAGCACAAGAGGCTGTCGTCCCTGCTCGGATCTTCTGTCACCATGCCGCAAATCGCCCGCCCCAGCCAGCATGGCCCACGGGGCCAACCTCCCCAACCACCACCCGGGCGGCCATTCCGGCTGAACCGGGCGTGCTGCTCCAACGTCCGGGCTCCCCGGCGGTTAGAGCCTTGACGAGACATTTGCGCCACAAGTATATTCCCCAGGGAAAAGCGCGGGAGCCGGGGCGGAGGGACGCCGTCCGTCCGGCCAGATGCGAAGGTGCCTCGGCGTGCGGCTGGAACGCGTGATGCGGCCGAGCCCCAGGAAAGGGTGAACCGGCCACAAGGCCCCGCCGGTTTCTGACAGACTTGCCGCGTCCACGCCGTATTCCACCGCCGAGGGTTACTGCGGACCATCCCCCCCGGGAGTCCGAGTATTTCCATCGTGTCGCGCCCCGCGGGTGCCGCACGCAACACCAAGGAGTCCGCCTGATGTCCAAGTTCCGCAACTCTGTGGCTCGTGTCCGCGTGGCCCTCCTCGGGCTGGGCCTGGTCGCTTTGCTGCTGTCGCTGGCCTGCCCCGCGTCGTCACCGACGGAGGTGGTCGGACCGGCCACCGTCGGAAACGAGCCGCCGTTCATGGAGTTCCTCTCGCCGACCAGCAGTTTCTCTGTGAACCGGGGCGATTCCTTCGAGGTTTCCTGGCGCGACTCCGATCCGGACTCCTCCGCCCTGATCAAGCTGGAAATGGTTCGGACGGACACCAACGCGGCCACGGTCATCGTGGAAGGCATTCAGGAGGACGACCTCGTCGGCCCGGACAACTGGTCGATTGACACGACGCTTCTGGCCGAGACCAGCTACTACATCCGGGGCACCATTTCAGACGGGGTCAATGTGCCGTACGTCACATACGCCCTCGTTTCCGGCGGGGCCGGCAGTCGGGTCGTGGTCACCGTGACTCCTCCGGGGCTCGCACCTTCCAACACGCCGCCCCAGATCGTCGTGCTGACGCCGGAGTTCAATCAGAGCGTAGCGCAGGACGACACGCTGGTGGTCACGGTGGCTCCCGTGCCGCCGACCATGCAGACCGAGCCGGCCACGATTCCGTACGATCCGGACAGTACTACTACCATTTACATCGTGGCCGACCTGGATACGCTGCCGAGCAATGACAACGTCCGCAGCCCCCGTCCGGATGAAGTGATCGTGCTGCGAACGCGCACGGTTGAGCCCGCGGATACGGCGACGATCACAGAGACCATCGTGGTGGACCTGACCACGCTCCCGCCCCGGGAGAGCGGGGTTCCGTATTACATCCGCGCGACGATTGATGACGGGCAGAACCCGCAGGTCCACGCATACGCGGCCGGCGCGGTCAATGTGGTAAGGTCGGCGCAGGGCTCGGTGTACCTGGAACACGTGGGCCGATCGCTTGCCGGCGTGCGGTGGCTGGGCTTCAACCCGAACGCGTGGCTGGGCACCACAATCAAAGGTGTGGGAGATTTCGACGCGGACGGCGTGAACGATTTCGTCCTGGCCGCACAGTACGGAAACCCGCGCAACTTTGGAAACATCGGAGAGGCATACATTGTTTACGGAATGGATCGCCAGCGGTTCGGCGGCAGTATCAACGTGAACAGTGTCGCCATGTCCGTTTCCGGCGCCATCGTGGAAGCGCCCATCCCCCGGTTCGGATCAACGATGGGCATCAAAAGCGTGGGAGTGATACCCGACATCGACGGCGACGGACGACCTGAACTGATGTTCGGCCTGCCACACGTCGGCGGCATCTATCAGCCTCGTGACATGGACCCGACCGACAGTGCTGAGGGACGGCCCGGCTGCTATGGGGATTTTCTGCCGAACAATTCCTCCAATACTCGCAATCCGGATTACTACTACGACGCCATGGGCAACGCAATCCTTCTCGGAAGCCAGAATCGAGACATCGACGGACCGGTCAACCCGGACCGACTGGAGAACACGTTCGTCGCCCTGGAGCTCGTCGGAATGCCACCCCAAGCCCGGGGTGGGACACGAACCCTCGCCTTGGGCCCCTCCGGCAAGATGGAGGGACTCCGGGTTCAGGTAGGCGTCTACGATTTCCTGGACCCCTTCCGATTGGGCCAGCCTCCAATCCAGGACTGGATGGGGTGGGAAGTGGCCTCCATGCCCGATATGAACAACAATGCCCGCCCGGAAATGATCCTGTCCGCCCCCCGGAACGAACAGGACATCGCCGACACGGCGATGGAGTTCGGGTATTTCTCCACGCACCTCGTAGGACGGGCGTACTCCGGCAGCATCGTCATCATCGACGGAAGCAGCGGGCTGTTCGGAGAGACCACGGAAAACGAGGGCGGACAGGCAAACATCATTCCCAACGTTGTGGATGGCGTATGCGACGATGAAAATCCGGAGCCACGTCGTCTGTCGTACCCGTTTCAGGCTCTCGAAATATTTGCGGAGAATCCGCAGGACTTCCTGCACGACGGCGGCTACGCGGGGGATTTCAACCTCGACGGAGTCCCCGATATTCTCTGCGGTGCGCCCTTCAACAACCGGTCCGCCACCCTGTCAGAGACCGGCGTCACCTACATCCTGTACGGCCGGACCGTCTACGGCGACTACTTCCTGGAAGATGCCGACGATCCGCAGCGGCGCCCTCCCATGATCCGTATCCGTGGCGAACAGCCGTATGATCGGATCGGTTGGGTCCAGGCGCAAGTAGCCGATGTCAACGGCGACCGCATCGATGACATTGTGCTCGGTGCTCCTTTTGCCGACTTCGGCGGAGTCCGACCCGAAATCTGCGACGGCGATTTCGATGGAAACGGCCGGGTGGACGACGCGGACCTGGCGGCGTTCAACGGATGCCGGGCCTCGTTCGGCGACGAGGTCTTCTTCGGCGACGACTGCAAAATCTTCGATTTCAACAACGACCGACAGATCGACGACGATGACCGCCGGGTCATGGATTGCCTGATCGCCGGTGGCGGCGTCGAATGCTGCCCGGCGGACAACGGGTTCGTGGCCATCGTCTTCGGCGGCGTCACCCTGGATGGCGACCGGAGCATCAGCCAGATCGCGACTCCCGCCCTGCCGGGCGTCCGCTTCATCGGCGCAGCCCCTGGCGACCTGGCCGGATGGGACGTGTCCTCCGCCGGGGATTTCAACCGCGACGGCTATGGCGACATTCTGATCGCCGCGCCCGGCGAACGGGTCACCGATGATGCCGGCCGCCCGCGGCTGGGGACGGCCTACCTCATCTTCGGCGGGCCGCACCTGTACAACAAAACGTTCTCGCTGGCACAGGTGGGCACCGACGCGCTGCCGGGCATCAAGCTGATCAGCCCGTTCGAGCGCGGCCGCCCGAACGAAGCCCCGATCGAGACGGTCGCCGGTATCGGCGACATCAACAACGACGGGTTCGCCGATATCGGGGTCGGCATACCCCGGGCCGACTTCATTGACGAGTCGTTTCCGCAGGAGCCGACCGACCCCGGCGTGGACCCGGGTGTCGGCCGCCGCACGGACAGCGGGGAGGTGTACCTCATTTACGGGAGCAACGTCGGCACAAATCGCTGATGTCCGGTGTTCGAGGCGTTGTTTCCCAGCGGCCGGCGGACCCCCCCGTTCCTGCCGCCGGATCGCGTGCGCTGTCGGGCCGGGTTGGCCGGACCGGGTTCCTCGCTGTCCTGAAACGGCGGCGTTCTCACACAAAATGACCAGAGAGGCGAGCATGGGGTTCTGAACCGGGATTCGCGTCCCGGTCCCCACCCGCCTTGGGCCGGTCCACCCTCTTTTCCGGCGGAATAATCGAACTTTTTCCCTCTGCCGGGCGTAAGATGAACCCGGGGCGCCCCTGTCCGCGCGGCGATTGACGCCCGCGAGCCCGCCCTGTTATAACCTGTGCGCACAACGCCAATTGCAAAGGCCACCTGCGGAGTCATTCATGGCACACGATCAATTCAAGTCCATCGAGACGCGGACTCGGGGCACCAGCTTCAAGCTCATCGCCACGTTGATGGGTGGAATTCTGGTTGCCTGCTCTTTTCTGGCCAGCTACCTGTTCCCGGGGACAACCGGCGCCGACGGCAAGCTGCACAGCTTCCACGCCGACATGATCGCCCTGATTGGAGCCATCCTGCTCGGCTCGTGGCTCTGTTGGCACGCCCTGACCCATCTGATCGCCGGCAAAATGCATATGGACGAACTGGTGGCGATCGCCATCATCGCCGCCATCGCGGTCGGCAAATATCAGGAAGCCGGCGTCATCGCGTTTTTCATGATTATCTCCAGCCTGATCGAACAGCGCACCGCCCTGGGGGCCCGCGCATCTATCGAAGAACTGATGAAGCTGACCCCGACCTCCGCTCATAGGCTTCTGGAGGACGGCCGGGAGGAAGAGGTCGAGACCGCCGATCTGCGGCCCGGCGACGTGGTCCGGGTCCGCCCCGGCCAGAACATTCCCAGTGACGGCGTGATCATTTCGGGCGAATCCACGCTGGACCAGGCCAATATCACCGGAGAATCCATGCCGGTGGAACGGACGGTCGGACAGGAAGTCTTCGGCGGCACGACCAATCTCACCGGCGCCCTGGATATTCGCGTGACCAAAGTGGGCGAGGAGTCGAAGCTGGGCCAGGTGCAGGCCCTGATCCTGGAGGCCGAGAAGACGCGCATTCCGCTCATGCGGCTGATTGACCGCTACGCCGGCTGGTATACGCCCACCATTCTCATGCTTGCCCTCATCGTGGTGTTCCTGACGCCGGACAAGACCAAGGGCATGGGCAAGGCCATCAGCATGCTTATCGTGGCCTGCCCCTGCGCGCTGGTTCTGGCCACGCCTACGGCCATGGTGGCCGCGCTGAGCTGTGCCGCCCGGCTGAAGGTGTTCATCAAGAAGGTCAGCGACCTGGAGTACGCCCGCTCACTGACCGCCATCGTCTTCGACAAGACCGGAACGCTGACCACGGGCAAGCTGTCGGTGACTCAGATGAAACCCGCCCCCGGCGTGGAAGGCGCCGAATTGCTGTACCTGGCCGCATCCGCCGAGCAGCTCAGCAAGCATCCCGTGGCCGGCGCGCTGCGGGAGGTGGCAGACCGTGCCCGCATCAAACTGGCCGCGGTGGACACCACGGGGTTCGAGGAGAGCATCGGCCGAGGCGTGGTGGCCCGCATCGATCGAGACCGGGTCATGGTGGGTCGGGCCCAGTGGCTCAAGGACCACGGTGCGGACATGAGCCTGCTGAACAATCCGGACTATCAGGAAGTCGAGGGGCTCAGCATCCTGTACGTCACGCGCAATGGCCGGTGCCTCGGCTGGATCGGCCTGGAGGACAAAACACGTCCCGAGGCCCGGCGGGCCATCGACCGGCTGCGCGATCTCGGCATCCGCAACCTGACCGTGGTGACCGGCGACAAATGGTCGGTCGCCCGGCGCGTGGCGGCCGAAATGGGCTGCAGCCAGGTGCAGGCGGAAGTCCTGCCCGACCAGAAGAAAGCGCTGGTGGACGACTTGCGGCAGAAGGGCCACCGGGTGGCCGTCGTGGGAGACGGCGTGAACGACGCCGGCGCCCTGGCGGCGGGCGATCTGGGCATCGCGATGGGCGCCGCCGGCAGCGACGTGGCCGTCAAGTCCGCGTCGGTGGTGCTGATGAACAACGATCTGAACCTCCTGCCGTTCGTGGTCGGGCTGTCGCGGGCGACCACGAAGGTGATCTATCAGAATCTGACATACGGTGTTCTGTTCATTGTCATCATGGAAGCGTTGGCGATCTGGGGGCAGTTGTCGCCGCTCCCGGCGGCCTTCCTGCACACCGTTGCCAGCGCCGTCGTGATCTTCAACAGCGCCCGGCTTGTGCGTTTCGGTGAAAACGAACAGATCGCCGCGCCGCCCGCGCCGGCCGGCTCGGAGCCTGCCGGCCCGCGACCGGTCCCGGTGCCCGTGACCGCCTGAACGCTTTGTGACCCGATCTGATGCAACCGCGTCTCTTTCGTGGGAGCCTCACATGGATATGAGTATCACCGTACGCGGCGTGGAGAACCCGACCAAGCTGCGTGAGTTCGTCGAAAGCCGGCTGGCCCGGGCCCTCGCCCGGTTCGAGGACCGCATCCTGGATGCCGCGGTACGCCTGGAGGACGAGAACGGACCGGGCAAGAAAGGCAACGACAAGGTGTGCAGTATCGAAGTCCGGCTCCGGTCCGGCAGCGTGCGCATCTCGGAAAAAGGCGACCAGTTCGAGGCCACCATCAACAAAGCGCTGGACCGCTTGAAGGCCGCCCTCAGCCGCGAGGTGTCGAAAAGCAAACGGGGCATCGGCCAGGGCTGATCGGCGGGATCCCCCGCCGCCAACAGCGACGATTCCGGGTGCCCGCGGCCCCGTACGGCCCGGTGCGCCGGCTCGTGTCGATCATTCACCCGATCGGAATTGACCCTTCAATCCAGGGCACGCGAGATGGCCTTGCGGATCTGGACATGGACATCCGCCGGATGAACGACGTGTGTCCATCGGCTGGGCTCCGGAGGGGCCTGGTCGGGGATGAAGTCGATCGTCGCCAACCGCGCGATCTGTTCGTCCGCCGTCGCGGAGAGCCGCGTGTTGCGGACTCGCACGAGCGGGCACGACCACACGCTCGGCCGGCGCACGCCCCGCACGGTCATGACCCGCCGATTCGTCAGCACGTAGAACCGCGAGCCCCAGCGCATCAGGGCCACCAGGACGCGGGCGCCCAGACCCAGCAGAATGAACTGCATCCAGACGAACTGCGACAGCCCCAGCATGGATGGCGGGCACACATGCGGCATGAGCGCCAGCATCAACAACGCAGCCACCACCCATTTCAGCGGCTCCAGCAACACGAACCACGGTGACGGTTTGATCGCCAGAAGAATGATCTCGCCCCCATCCAGCAGATCGGCCGGCAGGCTCACGGAAGATGCCGGCATGGCTCTCGCCTGCTGCGGCGACGCGGTGGCCGTCGCGGCGAAGGCCGCCAGTCGCAGTCGAACATCAGCAGAAGCCGCAACCATCCGGTTCACCCTGTGGCGTACACCTCGGGCTTGAGCACGGCAATGTGGGGGTAGTTCCGGTACTGATCGTTGAAATCCAGTCCGTATCCCACCACGAAATGATCCTCAATGTCAAAGCCCACGAACTCCACCAACAGGTCCGGCGGATTCCGGGTCGGCTTGCGGAGCAGAACGGCCGTCTTGAGCGAACGGGGACGCCGCTCGACCAGAAGCCCTTTGACCAGCCGCACGGTGCCGCCTGTGTCAAAAATGTCGTCCACGATCAGCACATCGCGATCGCGGATGTCCACACTCAGATCCTTCGTCATCCGGGCTCCCCGAGACTCCGTCGTGGCGCCGGAGTAGCTCGAGATTGTAATCAGCCCGATTTCCATCTTTATCGGCATCTGCCGGATCAAATCGGCCAGAAATATGATCGACCCCGAAAGGATCGTCACGATCGTGATCCGCTCCTGCGAGTTGGGATACGACGAAACGATCTCCCGGGCCAGCTCATGCACGCGAGCCGCGATCTGCTCACGGGATATGAGGATACGCGCAATGTCATGATCCATCCCAACCAGTATACCGTCGCAGCCATTGGCGACCAGAAGCAGTTATCGGAATCCTTCCCGCTGTTCGGACGGAACCGACGCTCTGCGGAGCAGCCCCTTCCGGAGGGTCGGCTCTCCTGCCGGGTTTCTTCTTATAGGACCGCATTCTTGCCCGGTCTCAGACCCTTCCCGCCTTGCAGACCCGCCCCGGCCGACGTAGAAGTGTCCCCGCGAGGTCGCCATGGGCATTTGCGCAAAGGGCCGGGCTTGGCGCGGGGGCATGTTCCTGCTGCCTCCGCGCCCGGACACCGCCGAGCATCCCGTATGT
This sequence comes from Planctomycetota bacterium, assembly GCA_052034525.1. Lineage (GTDB taxonomy): Bacteria > Planctomycetota > Phycisphaerae > UBA1845 > UBA1845 > JAFGJQ01. Next base: position 12,660 of record JBPOIK010000155.1, on the reverse strand, counting down.
TCCACACGCGCGCCCGATCGCCTGCGCATTCCGCTGGCTCAGCATCAAGAGGCGGCGTCCACTCCACTGGTGGAATCCGGGCACACGGTGAAACCCGGAACCCTGCTTGCGGAACGACCGGACCGTGGCGGTCGCATCCACAGCCCGGTCCTGGGCCTTGTGGTGGGGCTTACGCACGTGGACACGCCGTATCGGCGGCACGTGCCCGCAATCGAAATCGAATCCACCCCGCCGGGACAGGAGGAAACACCGGTCGCAGTGCAGCACACCGGTGACTGGCCCTCCACTCCGGAGCTGGTACATCTGGCGACCGCCCACGGCGTGATCCTGCCCGACGCGGCGGCCCTGGCCCGGGCCGGAGGCGTGAAGCGGATTATCGTGAATGGAATGGACCTGGCCCCGCGCCAGACCGTCAATCTGCGGACGCTGGCCGACCACGCGGAGACGCTCGTGCTCGCCGCCGCGCGGCTTCACCACGCCTTGAAGGCACAAAAAACCGACATTGTCGTCAGCCGCGCGCGGCGCGACCTGGCGGCCATCCTTCGGGACCTCTGCCGAGAACAGCCGCTCCACGTCCGGACCATGAAGGACCGCTACCCCCAGGCCTACCCACGGCTGCTGACGGCCACACGGACCGGCCGCGAGGTGCCCATCCACGGGTCTCCGGTGGACTGCGGAACCTGGGTTATCGACGCGACAACTCTCCGGGATCTGCGCAGCGCGGTGGCCTGCCGAAGCCCCGTCGCCTGGCATACGGTCACGCTGCTGGGTGACGCGATTATGACACCCGGCAACTACCGCGTGCCGGTGGGCCTGTCCGTCCGGCAGGTGGTGGACCGGGCCGGCCTGGCGGCCACTCCCCAGCGAGTCATTGACGGCGGCTGGTTGAACGGTACGACCATCGCCGGCCCGGACGTCGTCCTGACCCGGATGACCCGATCCCTGACCGTGCAATCACAGACGAAACGGCGACCTCCCCCCGCCGCCTGCATCCGGTGCGGAGCGTGCCTGCAGGTCTGTCCGGTCGGGCTCGACCCACGAGCCCTGTATCTGCGTGCGGAGCAGAACCGCTTCGACCGAATCGAGCGGCTCTGCCCACTCGCCTGCCTGGACTGCGGATTGTGCGACTACGTGTGTCCTTCCTCTTTGCCTCTGATGCGGGGCGTTCGGCGGTGTTGCGAGCATGTCCGATCCGGCTGACACCATCGTCTCTTCGCCCGCCTGGCCGCGTGCCTGCGCGGAAGACGAATCCCCCTTCGTCACCAGCGGGGCGAGCGTGGAGCGAACGTACTGGCTGATCACCGCGGCCACGCTGCCGGCGCTGGCGGCCGCAGCGTGGATTTTCGGAATGGGCGTCCTCGGCCAGTCCGCGGCCGCCGTAGTGGGCGCCTGGCTGGGCCAGTGGCTTTGTCGTCGGTTCCTGGCCCAGGGCGGCCGCGGTCGACTGCCGCACCTGGTCAGTCTGGCGCTCCTGCTGAGCCTGACGCTCCCACCCACCACTGGCCTGCTTATACCACTGATCGGCGGGTTTGCCGCCATTGTGGTGGGCACGGTGTTGCTGGGCTGCCTGGGCAATTATCTCTGGCATCCGGCCATCGTAGGATGGGCGATTATTTCACTGGTGCTTCCCGCGGCGCTGCGGCCGCCTCAGTGGCCGTTCCTGGCGTCGGGTCATCAGGGAACCGGCTCCCTGTGGGCGGTGATAGGCGGACCGACCTACCGCGGGTTCGAGCTGAGCCCGCCTCCGCCGGGTGTGGAGGCGTGGGCCGCTCCGCGGCCGATCGACGTACTGGTTCCGCAGTATTCGCCGCTGTTCGGCGGCGGCGGCAACCCGCATCCGCTCCTGGAAGTCTTCCGCGATCGCCTTCCGCCCTGGTCCGACACCGTATGGGGTACGATCGGCGGCAACGTGGGCGAGACCTGCGCGGTGGCGATCCTGGCCGGGGGCCTTCTTCTGATCGTCTGTCGCGTGGCGCGCTGGACGCTGCCGGTGGGCGCGTTGCTGGCCGTCGCGGCCCTCGCCGCCGTCTGGCCGGTGCAGGTGGACGGCCCTACCTCGCCGGCGGTCTGGTTTCCCCTGACGCAGGTGCGTGACGGCTTCCCGGTGGGCATCGCTGTGTTGCTGTTTCACCTGACCGGCGGCAGCCTCCTGGCGGCGGTCATGCTGATCGCCCCGGACCCGGTGACCACACCCTTGACGAGCCGCGGCCATCTCTGGTTCGGCGTCGGTCTGGGCGTGCTCACGTTTGTTTTTCGCGTGAACGGCCTTTCACTCGGCGCCGCGTACTGGGCGCTGCTGGCCATGAACACGCTGGTGCCCCCGATTGATCGCTTCACCCGCCGACGCGTCTTCGGATCGCGCGCCCGCACGGCGCCCGGATGACACTCCCGTTTCCGCCCGCGCCTCCGGTCAGGCCGCCCGCGTGTCGGAGGCCATGACGAACTGATGATACAATTCGGCGTACCGGCCGCCGGCGGAAAGCAGCTCCCGGTGCGTGCCGCGCTCGAGGATCCGACCCTGCTCGATCACCAGAATGCAGTCCGCCTGCTGAATCGTGCTCAACCGATGGGCCACCACGAACGTCGTCCGGCCTTGAAGCAGTCGCTTGAGCGATTTCTGCACAAGCTGCTCTGTGGCCGTATCCACCGAACTGGTCGCCTCGTCCAGCATGAAAATCCGCGGGTCCGCCAGGAACGCCCGGGTGAAGCAGATGAGCTGCCGCTGGCCGAGCGACATGTTCGCACCCCGTTCGCCCACCTCCGTCTGAAACCCGTCCTTCAACTCCCGGATCGCCTCATGTGTGCCCAGGGCCTTCGCCGCGTCGATCACCTCATCATCCGTCGCCTCCGGCCGGGGATAGCGGATGTTCTCCATGACCGTGCCCGTGAACAGGTAGTTCGTCTGGAGCACCAGCCCTGTTTGCCGGTGCAGCGATTCGGCCGTCACGTGGCGAGTGTCATGCCCGTCGATCAGAATGCGACCCTGCTGCGGCAGGTAGAAGCGGTTGATCAGCGAGATGATGCTGCTTTTGCCGCTTCCGGTGTGCCCCACCAGGGCCACCATCTGACCGGCCAGCGCCTCGAAGTCAATGTCGTGCAGGACCGGCCGGTCCGGATCGTATCCGAACGTCACGCGCTCGAACCGCACATGTCCCCGGACGATCGGCAGCGGACGGGCGTCCGGCAGGTCGCTCACCTCCGGCGGAGTGTCCAGCAGGGCGAACACCCGCTCGCCGCCCGCCATGGCCATCAGAAGCTGGTTATAGAAGTTCCCGAAATGCACGATGGGCCCCATAAACCAGTCCCAGTAGAGAAAGGCCGTCACCACCGACCCCACCCCCACGCTTCGGTCAATGCGTCCCGCGGCCACGAGGTACCCGCCGTAGAGCAGAATGATCGCCCGGCCCGCGAAGCCGACGAACGCCAGCGACGGCTGATACATTCCGTTCAGCCGGGCCGCCTGCACGTTGTTGGCCGTGTTGCGGCTCTGCAACGCGTTAAACACCCCCAGGTTCCATTCCTGCCGGCCGAACGCGGTTACCACCCGCACGCCGGTGATGTTCTCCGCCAGGTTGGTGGACACCCGCGTGAACCCCTCGCGCACGATCTGGTACTGAACGGCCGCCCGTCGGCGATACGCCAGGTTCAGAAGGAACAGGATCGGGGCCAGCCACGCCACCGCCAGAAACAGCCGCGGTTCCGTTTTGAGAAGCATGGCGGCCGCCACGGTCAGCATGAGGGTGTTCTTGATGGTGGTCTCGATGCCCCACACGTTGACCTCGCGCAGACTGTTGATGTCGCTTGTACAGCGGCTGATGATCCGTCCCAGCTTGGTCTTGTCGTAGAAGCTCATGGAGAGCTTCTGGAGGTGCCCGAACAGCGCCCGTCGCAGGTCAAACTGCACGCGCTCACCCGCGTCGCTCAGCACCAGGATGGTCCATCGCTGAAACGCCATCGCCGCCGCCAGCACCGCCGCCCACAGCCCCACGATGCCCGCCAAATGCCGGATGGCCCCGCTTTCGGTGGGCATGGGGTCCAGCCGGCCGGCCGCGAAATTCGTCGTCCAGTTGATGATCGAACCCATGAACCGCGGCGACTGCATCTCCAGCGTCACCATCATCACGCTGAGTACGACGCCCAGGGCATACCGGCGACGATACGGCCACAGATATGTCAGCAACCGGCGGATCAGCTTGCGGTCGATGGGGCGATAGCGGGGCTCGCCGAACTCGGTGAGCACCGGCGGACCGGCGGACGTCGCCTCGCCGTCGCGACGGCGCCGTGGCATCAGCGCCGCCAGACGTCTGCGCCACCCGTGCCGCTCCACGACGTGCGGGCGGGCGTCCGGTTTGTCATCCAAGCGGCTCACCGTGAATCGTCCCTTCAATTCGGACGGGCGCGGCTGGCTCCTCATAGTCGCGCATTCGCTTGAGGTGCGAGCGTTCCGCCCCCGTCTCATCCAGTTCCTGGTCGCCGTGCAACTGCAGGTTCACGATGTGGCGATAGTGCCCCTCCTGCGCCAGCAGCTCCTCATGCGTGCCCGTCTGCGTGATGCGCCCGTGTTCCAGCACGATCACCATGTCCGCGTTTTTGACCGTGCTCACCCGGTGCGCGATCACGAACACCGTCCGATCCTGCATGACCAGCCGCATCGCCTTGCGAATGACGTCTTCCGTCTCGGGGTCTACCGCGGAGGTCGCGTCATCGAGCACCAGAATCCGCGGGTTGGCCAGCAGGGCCCGGGCGATGGCCAGCCGCTGCCGCTGGCCGCCCGACAGCGTGGTGCCTCGCTCGCCCAGCGTGGTGGCATACCCCTCGGGCAGCTCCCGCACGAACTCGTGGGCCAGCGCGAGCCGCGCCGCTCCTTCAATAGGCGCTTTGGAGACCACGGGCCGCCCGTATGCGATGTTGGCCGCGACCGTGTCACTGAACAGAAAGGTCTCCTGAAACACGTAGGCGACGTTCGTGCGCACGCTTTCCAGCGTCGCATCGCGGATGTCCGTGCCGTCGATGAGAATGCGCCCGGAATCGGGGTCATAGAAGCGGGCGATCAGGCTCACCAGCGTGGTCTTGCCCGCGCCGGTGGGCCCCACCACGGCCACGACGCTGCCGCCCGGAGCCTCGAACGTCACACCGTGCAGCACCGGTTTGGCCGGATCGTAGCCGAAGGTCACGTTCTCGAAGCGCACGGTGCCCGGTCCATCCGCCAGAGGTCGCGCGTCCGGCCTCTGCGGAATGGTCGGGGCCGCGTGGAGCACCTCGTGCAGTCGGCGGGCGGAAACGACGGCGTTCTGATACTGGTCGTTGATGACGGAAATCTGCTGGAAACGGCCCAGGATCGCCCCCATCGCCGAGCCGAGCATCAGAATGTCGCCCGGCGTCAGCCGCGAGCGGAGCACCAGGATCCCCGCGGCCAGAAACAACGTCAGGTGCGAGGCGGACGCGATGCCCCGCATCACCGGCATGAAGTTCGCGAACAGCCGGATGCGGAACATCACCTTCGAGAAGAAGGCGTCACAGTTGGCGTTGTACTTCCGGATTTCCAGGCTTTCCGTGGCAAACGCCTTCACCACGTGCACGCCCGCGATGTTCTCCGTCAGAATCGAGATGTTCCGGTCGCCGACCTCCATGACCTCCTTCAGCGTCGGCTGGGCCCGGCGGCCGAACCGGCTGATGTACCCCATCCAGATCGGCAACGGGGCCAGGGCCAGCCCCGCCACCCACGGCGAACGCGAGAACAGTAGCACCAGGTATCCGCCACTGATGAGCACGATCTCCAGCGTGATCAGCACCGCCGACTGAACGAACGCCCGCACGTTCTGAAGGTCGCTCAGCGACCGGTTGATCAGTTCGCCTGTCGAAATGGCGTCGTGAAACCCGAACCCCACCCGCTGAAGTTTGTCGTACACAGCTTCCCGGATGTGGAACACCATGGTCATGCTGAGCCTGGCGTTGGTCACCTCGCGCAGGAAGCTCAGTAGGCCCAGACTCAGCGTGAACCCGCCCAGCAGCAGAATGATGTTCCGCAGCGCCGTCGCCTCCACCCGGCCGCTGCGCAGCCACGCCCACGCGCCCTCTTCCACCGTCGTCGCGGCCACGTCCACGGCTTTGATCCGGTTGACCGCCTCCGCGGTGACCCGCACCGCGGTGATCTCCACCCCCGTCCACAGCACCAGGAGCAGGCAGGCCAGCACCACCAGCCGCTTCACCGGCCGCAGGAACCGGAACATCCACCGCACAAGCTGACGCTGGCTGATTTCCTTTGCGTTCGACGCCATCGATTGACCGACCTGCCGCACGGACACCCCCCTCCGACCGGACCGCCCCGATTCTATCCGCTTCTATCCGCGAAAAAGCGGCCCGACGCAGAATCCGGGAGCCGGCCGGCCCGGCCGTCTCGGGTCTGGCGGCCGGATCGATTGGCTTTTCCCCCTCTTCAAGGGTACCATCCGGCACCATGAAACTGAACTGGCATCGACTCACCGTACACACGAAGTATCCATTCACCATCGCCCGGCCGGGCGCTTCGGTCGACGGCACGGAGGTCAACCGGATCATCGTTGAACTGGAGCACGACGGAATCGTCGGACGCGGCGAAGCGGCGCCCTCGCCGTTCTACAACCAGTCGCTCGACACTGTGGAGGCCACCCTCCGCCAGGCCGGCCCGTTGCTCGGTGAGGATCCGTTTGCGATCGGCCCCGTCGTGGACCGTCTGCTGGCCCGCTTCGACGACCAGCGTGCCACGGTGGCGGCCCTGGACGAGGCTCTGCACGACTGGGTCGGTCAGAAGCTGGGGGTGCCCGTCTGGCGTCTCCTGGGGCTGGACGCCACGAATTGCCCCGCCACGTCCATGACCGTCGGCATCGCCGATCTGGATTTGATCGCCCGCAAAACCCGCGAGGCCGCCGGCTTCCACATCATCAAGGTGAAGGTCGGCACGCCCGACGACGAGGCGGTTCTGGCCACCGTTCGCGAGAACGCGCCCGCCGGGTGCAAGGTGCGGGTGGATGCCAATTGCGGCTGGTCCGCCGACGAGGCCGTGGACCGTATTCATGCGATCCGGCGGTTTGACCTGGAACTCATCGAGCAGCCCATCGCCCCGCGCCAATACGAGGCGTTAGGCCGCATCACCCGGGCGGTTGGCTTGCCGGTCATCACCGACGAAGACAGTTGCCGGCCCGCCGACGTGGTGAAACTGGCCGGCGTCGTCACCGGCATCAACATCAAACTCTCCAAGTGCGGCGGCATTCGACAGGCGTTCGACATGATCCGCCTTGCCCGGAATCTCGGCCTCCAGGTCATGCTCGGCTGCATGGTGGAAACGTCCGTCGGCATCTCCGCGATCGCCCAACTGGCTCCGCTGGCCGACTACGTGGACCTCGACGGACACCTTCTGCTGGCCGACGATCCGTTCACGGGCCCGACCCTCCGGGACGGCGTCGTGGCGCCCTCCGACCGCCCGGGCCTGGGCCTCGGACGCCCGTGAGCCGGACGCGACGCGCGCCGGAACGGACTCCCGCACGGTCGGATCACGCACGGAAAGGATCACCCATGCCGCGGCTGACGATCGGATTGCTTGTGACCGGGCTCATGATGCCGGTCGGCTGCTCCCGCTCGGGCACGCCGGCGCCGGAAACCAACGACGTCATCATGGTCTGCGGACGGCGCATCCACGTGGGCGCGCCCGTCGTTCTGTGGACGGACCCGGGCGGCTACGATGCCTACCGCGCGGAATGCCGCTTCATTCCCGACCGCGTGCTGCCTGCCAACCCCGCCGGCGACAACCCCTCCGCCCAGCGATACGACACCTACCGGCGCAACATTCCATCTGAAGTCCGGGAGCACGTGCGCATGCACGGCTGGGATCTGCCGCTGCTCCAGCAGTATGTCGACCTCTTCGTCATTCACTACGACGCCTGCGGCACCTCGGAAAACTGCTTCCAGGTTCTGCATGACAAGCGCGGCCTGTCCGTACACTTCATGCTGGACCTCGACGGCACCATCTACCAGACGCTGGATCTGAAAGAGCGGGCCTGGCACGCCGGCATCGCCAACGACCGATCCATCGGCATCGAAATCGCCAACAAGGGCGCCTATCGCGACATCAGCGTGCTGCAAGACTGGTACGCCCGCGACGCCTCCGGCCGCCTGCGCGTTACCGTTCCGGCCGTCTACAAGGATGGGGGCGACGTCCGCACGCCGAACGCCGGCATCCGGACGCCGGATTTCATCGCCCGTCCCGCCCGCAACGAACCGGTGTGCGGCGTCATCCAGGGCGGCAGACTCTGCCAATACGACTTCACCCCGGAACAGTACCATTCGCTCGTCAAACTCACCGCCGCAATCTGCCGCACCTTCCCGAAAATCACATGCGATTACCCGCGTGATGAAAACGGCATGTTGCGCACCACTGCTCTTTCCGCCGAAGAACTCGAAGCCTACCACGGCCTCCTGGGACACTGGCACATCAGCCCGCAGAAGGTGGACCCCGGCCCCGCTTTTGACTGGGACTACCTGGTTCGGCAGGCGAAAGAGCAATAGGCGAGCATTTCGCACCAGGCGCCCGCCTCGCTCGCTCTGCGATCCCGCGCCACCTTTCTGCCGATCATGCCCCGTTTCAGTGCTGAAACCCCCAACCACAACGCGAGTCCGCGGAGAGCGTCACGCACCAATCGGCACCGCAGGCGGGGCCCTTCGCCCAGGCCGAGCAGCCGCCCGCGTATTCGGTCAAGTTCGCCCCGCTTATCAGTCGATACACCTCTGGTTATCGGACGACGCAGCGGGGCCGATATTTGGAGCTTATATCGTGTCCCGGCCCTTCCGATGTGTGAGCGTGGCCCTTCCCGAAAGCCTGGTGCCGGGAAGCCGCGCCACCACAGCGCAGGTTCGTCCGATCGTCGCAGGAAGAGCCGAATGATGATGCAGACAGCAAAACGAATAGGCGGTTTGGGAGTTCTCACGGTCATGCTTATTCTGACCGGCTGCCTTTGCTCGCGGCCGGCGGACGTGAAGCCCCTGGCCCCCCTCGAACCCAGACCCATGCTCTCCGCCTCTTCCGACGCCCAGATCACTCTGTTCGGCGAGTTGCCGAACCGGCCCATCGTGCCGTTCTTCAGTCGCGACAACACCTCGCTGCTGCGCCACACTTTCGCCGAGGAAGGCGCCGACTTCGATCCTCATCTGGATCCCACCGGCACGCGCCTGGTTTTCGCGTCCACCCGACACACGATCCGTCCGAACCTGTACATCAAGTCGGTGGACGGAACGGCCGTGACCCAGCTCACGGCGGATCCGTCGTCCGACGTCCAGCCGGTCTTCTCACCGGACGGCAGGTCGGTCGCCTTCGCCAGTGATCGCGCCGGCAACTGGGACATCTGGATCATCAACGTGGACGGCACGCAGCCGGTCCAGGTCACCCGCGGGCCCGAGGACGACGTGCATCCGAGCTGGTCTCCCGACGGCAGACAGCTTGTCTTCTGCAGCCTGGCCCCCGGCAGCGGCCAGTGGGAGCTCTGGATCGCCGACGCCACCGCCGGCGCTACCAAGAGCTTCATCGGCTATGGTCTCTTCCCGCAGTGGAGCCCCTCCGGCGACATGATCGCGTACCAGAGGGCTCGTCAGCGGGGCAGTCGCTGGTTCAGCATCTGGACCATCCGGCTGGTAGATGGTGAACCGCGCCATCCCACGGAAATCGCCTCCAGCACCGAGTACGCCATGATCACGCCCTCCTGGAGCCCGGATGGCCGGAAGCTCGCATACTGCACGGTGGCCACCGCGCCGCCGGCGGATACGGATGTGGCTACGTCCCCCGAAGTGGCGGACGTGTGGATCGTGGATGTCGACGGGCAGTCCCGCATCCGGCTGACCGACGGACACAGCGCCAACTACGGGCCCGCCTGGTCCGCGGACGGCCGCGTGTTCTTCACCAGCACGCGGGGCGGACACGAAAACATCTGGTCGCTCGTTCCCGGCGCGTCTGCTCCGGAACTGGTCGGGCCCGAACGCGACATCATCAGTCACGGTCCGGAAACCGACCCGGCCGGGCAGGGAGCCGGTGCGTCGTGATATTTCGGACAAAGCGTTACCGGCCGGCTTCAGGACGGCCGCCGGTTGGACGATGAGAGAAGCGACTTCGGCGCGGGAAGGTCCAGGAAGGACCATGGCGGAGCCGACCCGCGGAATCAGAAAGGCAGTGGATCAGGGATGATCCGACACCGGGTGGAAAGACGGACTCTGGCGGCGTCGATCCTGGCGACCGTCGCGGGATGCCTCGGAGGCCTGGCCGGCTGCGGACCGGAAACGCGAACGTCTCCCCTCCGCATCGCCAACGCCTACCTCGGACCGCTGACCGTGGCCGTGGCCCCGGCCCTGAACTTCAGCGGCTCCACCGCGTTCGATCCGAACACGGTGGCCGACATCATGGCTTCGGAGCTGGACTCCGTCGTGGGGGTGGAGGTCATCCCCGTCAGCCGCGTGCTGGCGGTGCTCGGGCAGGAAGGGCGCGACAGTGTCGCCTCGCCCGCCCATGCCCGCACCATTGTGGAACGATTGGGCGCCGACGCGATCCTGGTTTTTGCGGTGACCGAATATGAACCCTACCATCCGCCTGTCGTGGGCATCGCCGCTCAACTGTACGGCGTACGCCGTGTCGGTGAAGCCGGCGGCCTCGATCCGGTCCGACTCTCGCGCGAAGCCCGTCCGACCGCGACGGGACCCGGACCGGAAACGTTCGGCCCACTCGCCCAGGCGGAACGGGTGTACAACGCATCCCACGGCTACGTGGCCGAAGACATCCGCGACTTCGCCGAACAGCGGAACGCCGGAGAAAGTCCGTTCGGATGGCGACTCTACACGGAAAGCCAGCAGCACTTTCTCCATTACGTCTGTGAACGCACCCTGCGATCCATGTTCGGCGGAGGCGTAGATCTGGCCCTGGCCCAGGGACCGTAGGATAAGAGACATGGCGGAAAGCAACGAACCCATGAACGATCGCGTGCGACAATTGTCTCTTGTAAAGGGATCGGAACGCTTCGTTTTCCGATATCAGACGGGGCGGGAAGCGGACGTCATTGACGCCTTCGCGGAGATGGCCGCCAGCCCATCCAGCGCGTTTGACTGGTTCGATGCGGCCGTGCTCAGCTATCAGATGGGACGTCGACTGGAGATGGAACTGGACCAGGTCGCTACGTGAATACGGGATGGCGACTCGCGGCAACCGCTGGACCCTCGACCCGGGCCGGCCGGTTCCGACGGACGTGCAATGGGATTTCGCCGAAGTAGTGGCTGCCAATCATGAGCGAAATTGACTTGATCAACGAGTTTCTCAATTATCTCAAGTTCGAGCGGCACTTCTCCCCCCACACCGCCAAGTGCTACGCGGCAGACCTCAGTCAGTTCTGCACGTTCCTGCGCGAAGGCCGCGGGGGCGCCGCCGGACCGAGCGGCGGAGGAACCGCTTATGTCATGCCGCCGTCGGGCACCGCGGTGATGGTCAAAACCGACATCCGCCAGAAACTCATCAGCGTGACCACCGAGCAGATCAAAACCTTCCTCGCCTATCTGGCGGAGCAGGATTACTCCAAGTCCACCACCGCTCGAAAGCTGGCCACGCTGCGCAGCTTCTACAAGTTCCTCCTGCGGCGCAACTACGTTTCGGCCAATCCGCTCGCCGCCATCCGCACGCCCAAGCAGGAACGCAGACTGCCCAAATTCCTCGAGGCAGATGCCATTACCAAGCTGCTCAACACGCCCGATGATAACACTCTGCTCGGCGCGCGCGACCGCGCCATGCTCGAAGTGATGTACTCCACGGGCATACGGGTCAGCGAGCTGGTGGACCTCAACCAGGGAGACATCGATTTCGTCGGCCAGTGCGTCCGCGTCCGCGGCAAGGGCAAGAAACAGCGTCAGACCCCCATCGGACCCACCGCCCTCGCCGCCGTCAACCGATATCTCGATCTGCGACGCAACGATCCGAGGAACGCCGCTTCGGACGTGCAGGCCCTCTTCGTCAATAAGCACGGTCAGCGGCTGAGCACCAGGAGCGTCCGCCGCAAACTGGACAAGTACCTGGCCGAGGCCGGACTCGATCCGACCATCAGCCCGCACACGCTCCGCCACAGCTTCGCCACCCATATGCTCAACAACGGCGCCGATCTGCGGTCCGTCCAGGAACTGCTGGGACACCAGTCGCTGTCCACGACGCAGATCTACACCCATCTGACCGCCAAACGACTCAAACAGGCTTACGACGACGCGCACCCGCGCGCCTGACCGGATAGATACCCGACAGCATCCACCCATCGGCCGCGGCCCCACCCCGCGGCCGGTTCCTTTTTGGGCCGGGAAAGGGGGGCAGCGGCGGCCGCGCGGATACCCTGACGGCCGGGCCCTCTGGACCGGGCACAACGGTTTTCGCTTGCGGCCACCCCGCGAATGCGCAGAATAGCCGCCGCAGGCCGGATGTCGCACGCTTGCCGGGCCCCGGTGGCATGTCCTGACGACGGCCGGGCGGCAGCGCGGAGCCGGCATTCGAAACAATGGGCTGATGAGCGAAACCTACCCCTACCTGATTGTCCCCGTCATCTTCCTGGTGGTCGTCCTGGTGGCGGCCCTGCTGGATCGCTGGAGCGTTCCGCTTATTCTCATCGCTCTGGGAGC
>JBPOIK010000159.1:0-25430 GCA_052034525.1 Planctomycetota bacterium | reverse complement strand
CCGACCGGCGAGGCCCATCTGGCCCACCACAGTGCCGACGCCGGTCGATGGATCGATGCGCAGAAGCGTGTCGTCCCCGAAACTGTCCGTGCCGTAGAAAACGCGCTGGCTCGTGTGGAAGGCCAGCCCACCCTCGAACACCGCCACGCCGATGGGCCCCACGAGCGTGGCGGCGCCCGACGTCACGTTGATCGTGTACAGCCCACCGTACGGCTCGACGCCCGAGTAGCCGTATAAGGTGCCCGTGTCATCGTACGAAATGCCGGCCATCCGCCCGACCCCCAGCGGGCCGATCTCGGTGGCCGTCCCGGTGGTTGGGTCCACGCGATAGAGGCGTCCGTTCGTTTCATCGCCCGACACCGCGTAGAGCGTCTGGCCATCGGCCGCCGTTGCCAGACTGAGCCATCCCAGGCACCATGCTGTAAGCAGAGTGTTCTTCGTCACGACCTATCCTCCTGAGCTTCTCAAGAGACCCGTTGCTGCCTCGTTTGCGCGGGCGCACGGCTGCCATCAAGTCTGCGCCGTTGAATTGCAGCACCCCTTTGCGCCCGCTGCTGGCGTATGGTAGGGATCACCAGGAGTACAGTCAATCGTTCGGTGTTTGTGACCTGTTTTCGGCCGGGGTGTCCTGCGAATCCGATGCGGCCGCGGTCAGTTGTGACATCTGCTGCCGTTCCTGCGGCGTCAGGACGTTCTCGCGCTCGTCGATCGCACGCGCTTCGGCCAACCAGAGCCGTGCGGCGGTCGGGTCCGCCAGTTCCAGACAGGCCTGGGCAAGATGAAGTCGGGCTCGTGCCTGAGTCTGGGCGGGGGCTCCTGTTGTTCTGACGCTTGCTTCCAGGGCCTGTCGCGCGTCGGCCGTCCGTCCGATGCGCAGCAGCAGTACACCGCGTGTGTCGAGCAAGTGGGGGTCCGCGGGGTATCGGGCCAGCCCTCGCTCGGTGAGTTCCAGGCCCTCATCCGGCAAGCCGCGGTCCACTCCCAGCAACCATGCCAGATCGTTGAGGGTCTGGCGATGGTATGGCTCGAGCCGCAGCACCTGGCGGAATGCATCCTCGGCCTCGGCCAGGTCACCGGCCTGTCGCGAAGCCAGGGCCAGCGCGCGAAACGCGGTTGCCTGATCCGGCGCGCGTGCCGTCAGGCCTTTCAGCAGATCTACGGCGGTTCGGACATACCGCTCATCGGGGGAAGCCGCCAGCAGGACGGCCGCTTCGACCAGCACATTCACGTCGCGCGGGTGGCTTGCCTCGCGCTGTTTGATGTTATCCCGCACTTGGTCCAGCTTTCCCATCGAGGCGAGCAGGCGTTGCCGAGCGAGAAACACACTGGCCTGTTCGGGGACGCGCAGCTCCGCCTCCCGCAGCGCGGATTCGGCTTGCGCGGCATCGCCCATCATGCGGTACAGATCGGCGAGCATCACCAAGATGTCCGGCCCGCACGCCGCCGGCTGTGTCTTTCGGATGTTCTCGAGGCGTTCGATCGCCTCCGGCAGTTGGCCGCGGGCCACGAGAATCTGCGCTTCGATCTGCCGCGACGCATCGTGGGTGGGATCCAGAGCCAGGGCTTCTTTCGCGAATTGCTCCGCCTGGTCCAGGTCGCCTTCCAGTAGAGCCAGACGGGCCATCAGGCTTCGCGCGGCGACATTCTGCGGATCGAGGCGAAGAACGGGCTCAACCATGTCGCGGGCGGCAACCCGGTTGCCGCTGTCCGCCTCGATCCACGCTCCGGCCACGATGATTTCCGTGCTTCGGGGGCGCGCGCCCAACGCGCGCGTGAACCTCTCCCGCGCCTCCGGATAATCGCCGCGTTGCCGGGCGAGCTCGATCATGGCCAGGTGTGCGCCCACGTGATAGGCGTCTTTGGACAGAATCTGCCGGTACAGGTTCTCGGCCTCTGCCAGAGCCTCGTCCGTGCCCTCGACCGCCAACAGGTGCGCCTGGAGCATCTGGAAATCCACGTCGTCGGGTGACCGGGTCATCGCTTCGGTCAACATCGCGACTCCCTCCGCCCGCGCGGTGGTATCCGGGTCGAACAGCAGCGCCTGGATCAGCAGTTTGCGAAGCGTCGTGTCCTGCGGTGCCAGCCGGAGGCCGGCGCGCCAGGCGGCCACAGCCGGATCCTGGCGGCCCAGGCCGGCGTAGAAGCGCCCCAGGGCGGCGTATCCAACGGCCTCCAGGTCGGGCATGTCGCACAGTGTGCGATAGTCGGATTCGGCCCCCTCATAGTCACCCCGCGCCGTTCGGAATCCCGCGCGAAGCTCGTACGCGGCAAAATCGTTTCGTCGGGCGACCTGTTGATCCATCAGGGTCTGGACCTCGTCGATGCGGCCGGCCGCGAAGAGAATCTGCGCCCGGCAGCGCACGGCGGCGAACAGACCGGGATCGAGCGACTCGGCTCGATCCAGCAGCCGCAGCGCGTCGTCGATATCGCCGCGAACCGCAAAGATCAGGCGTGCCTCGAAGACGTAACTGGGTGCGTGCTCCGGCTCTTGTTCGATCCGTCGTCGAACCTCGCGGATGGCCGCCTCGTATGCTCCGAGCCCCACGGTCACCGCCAGACGCTGGTCGTCGAACACCCGAAGGTCCGCCGGCAGACGGCGAAGGATGGCTTCCGCCTCCGTGTATCGCTGCTGCTGCTGCAGGAGCCGGATGAGGCGGGCGACCACGTCCACGTTGGCCGAGGTCATATCTACGGCTCGGCGATAAAGCGCCTCCGCCTCGCCGGCCTCGCCCAGCCGTTCGTGCAGCTCACCCAACAGCAGCACCGGTGCGGCCCATCCCGGATCCGTGCGGATGCATTCGGCGAGAAGCTGCCGGATCTGTCCGGATTGCGTTTCCCAGTCGGGGGCTTCCATGGACAGGCGGGCGCGTTCCATTCGCCAATGCACGCCCTGGTCGCCTTCAATTTCACGCAGTTGTGCCAGCAGGGCGTCTGCCTGCCGCATGTCCGCCCGAACCGACGGAAACTGCAGCAGTTCCACCCGGTAATAGGGGTCCTGGGGGTGGGCCTCGCACAGGGATTCCAGGATTGCCCGTCCGCTGTCGGGGTTGCCCTGTTCCCGCTGAAGGCGGGCAAGGGCGAGTTGGACCTCAATGCGATCCGCTCCGGCCAGGGCGTCGGCGGCGGCCTCCAAGGTCTGGATCGCCTCCGCGACTGCCCCTTGCCAGACCTGCAATTCCGAGAGCAACAACCGGGGAAGGGCGGAATCCGGCGAAAGCTCGACGACTCGGCGGCATGCTTGTATCGCCCGATCCGCCTGATCGGTCTGTTGATATCGCCGAACCAGTTCCAGCCCCGCGAGCTCTGCGTTGGGACACTGCTCGATCGCTTCCTCCAACAGGGTGATCGCCGCATCCGGGTTGCCGGCCAGGGCCTTGATCCGGGACAACAGGATGGGAATGCCGACGTGGGTCGGGTTCGATTCGCGCAGCGCAAGCAGATCCCGCTCCAGGAGTTGGAGCTCCGCCGCAGACCCGCCCGCAGGCCGCCAGGTCTGGATTTGCGCTTCAATTCGCAGCAGTTGGGCCCGCAGGTCGTCCGGCCGCAGTTGCTGGGCCATTCGAGCATACTTCAGGGCCTCGGCCGGATCGCGATCCAGATACGCCCGGGTGAGGGAGATGACGCTGGGATAGTCGCCGGGCGCCATCGTCAGCAACTGCCGTCGAGCGTCGATCGCGCGGAGTTGCTGTCCGGTGGCCTCGTAAGCGTCGGCCAAGTGGCGCCAGGCAGACTCGTCCTGGGGATTGCGCGTAGTCAGCGTCTCGAGTTCGGCGATGGCGTCATAGAATCGGCCCTCCGCCCGAGCGATCGCCGCCCGCAAATGGGCGGCGCCGACCTCCGTGGCGCTGCTGCCCATCGGGGCCGTCAGTGCCCGCGCATAGTCTTGCGAGCATTGCCGCGCGTCATCCAGACGGTTGGCCGCCAGAAACAGATCTACCGCCGTTGGCAGGAACGTCACGCGGTGGGGGTCCGTCAACGAAGCCAGAGCCTCTCTGGCCAGCGCCACGCCTGCGTCAAGTGCCTGTGTGCGCAGGCGCACGTCACCCATCAGCAGATACCAGGCCAGCCAGAGGTCGGCCGGATCGCGCTCGACGGCGTCGGGAATGCCGGCATCCCGCAGGGCGACGAGCTGATGCTCGGCGCGGGCCGGTTCGCCGAGCCGGAGCCATTCTTCCGCCAGCACCAACGGCGTAGTGACCAGAGCGGCCGGACGGGCGTCTGCCGCCGTCAAATCCTGTCTTGCAGCGGATTCATCGTTGCGCACCGTCCGTTGCAGGCGAGCGCGGTGCGCCCAGGCATCCGCGAGGTCGGGTCGGTGCTCCAGTGCGCGGCCGAGCACTTCGATCGCCGCCGACTGCCCTTCGGGCGTGTCCGCCTCCAGGGCCAGGTCGCTGAGCAGAATCCAGGCTTCGATGACGTCGGGGTGCCGCTCCAGCAAGTCGGTCAGTGCGTTTGCCGCGTCGTCGCGCTTCCGCTGGCCTGCCCAAGCCTTGCCCAGCCAGAGCAACGCATCCGCATCGTCCGGAGCCACGGCGAGCCGGTTCCGGCACACCATCGCGGCCTCCGAGAAGTTCCGCACTCGGAAGCATAAGCGGGCCAACTGCGCGCTCGACCATTGATCCGCCCGCTTAAGCCGCAGAAGGCGTCGATACGCGCTGATGGCGTCGCCAAGGTGGGCGGGCTCCAGCGGGCGCGCCTTCAGGTTGGCATCGGCGAATCGGCCGAGAATGTCGGGATCGTCCGGATAGCGGACGAGATAATGGCGAAGATGACGGCAGGCCGTCGCGTACTCCCCGGCCTCCAGGGCTGCCAGACCTTCGCGCAGGGCCCGATCGGCCACGGCGCGTTTGCGGACCTTGTACCAGGCGGCCCCTCCGCCGCCGAGCAACACCAGGATCGCCATGAGAACGACGAGCACGCGGACATTCACCGATCCGTGCGGTGCGTACATACGTTTTCTCGACGTGCCTCCGAAAAGAGGAGCTTTGTGCGCAGACCGAATGCTGCCCGGGTCAGTCGACACGAGTCATCATACGCGGGTCGACGCGCGCGCCAATGCCATCCTGCTCTGCCCGGGCATTCCGGACCTCGCATACAAAAAGACCCGCCGACGGGAGCGGCGGGTCATTGAGTCTTGTGTACATACTTCGTTGGACTAGGCGAGCCAGCGGCGTCCGAACCCTATCATCGCCAGACCCAATCCGCCCAGCAGCAGCGCGGCAGGCGCGGGAATCGCCTGGATTTCCACCACCAGGTCATTGAAGTCACGCAAGCCCGGAATCGACGAATCTTCCCAGAACAACAGCCAACTGAGCTGCCCGCCCGGCCCCTCCACCCGGTAGGTCACCAGGTGATCCTGGTCGAACGGGTTATCCGAGGCCACGGACGTATGCAGATTCCGCTGCCCGCTGAACAGCCCGCCTCGACGAGCCAGAACCCACGATTGGTCGGCCAGATCTATGGTGAACGAGCCGGATACGTTGTAACCCAACCCCTGGGTTTCAAATCCCTTCTGGAACGTGGCGCCCGGGCCGTCGCCGGACATCAGACCGAACTGCTGGCGGCTGGATGAGAAGACAGCGGTCGCGGAAGCCCGGGTGTTTCCACCCGTGAACAGGCTGTCAGCCCCGGGGAGCGACCCGTCACGAAAATCCACCACGCCGCCGCCGCCGAAGTCGTGCAGACGCGTGACGGTGATGCCGTTTGCACCGATGAAGTTCAGCCCGCTCGCCGAAAACGAGGTTCCGTAGAGGTGACTCAGGATATCCTGGTGAGTCGGCTCTCCGAACAAGGGGGCCTGGATCGTCGTGTAATCTCCCTGGGCCGTGGCCAGAGAGCCCCCCAACACGATCAGCAATCCCAATGCAACGCTTCTCACGTTTCTGCCTCCCGGATTCTTTCAGCGTCGGGCGGGCTCGGATGCCTGTCCACGACGTTTTTCCCCCGCGCGTAGCCGCCGGCTGGCGGCCATCTGACGCCGATACACCTCATACACGGACAACAACCCCATCGGAACCAACCGACAGTATCCGTTTTCAGAGGATGTCTGGAACGGTGCTCACCCCACTGAATGCCGTTCCCACTCAATTGTTCCATTGTAGACCGTCCCAAAAGGGGGTTCAAGCAAATTTCCAGCCTCCATGCATGCAAATCGGGAAGAATTAAAGTGACACCGCGATCGGTTCCACGGCGCGGTGCGGACGGTGGCGAAGGGTGTCCCGGTCGCCGGATCCCATTTGCTCCAATTGTACTACTATCCTTCTTTTTTATAAAGGGTTAGCTGCGCATGATCTTCAGGCTAATGTGGTCGATGTCAATGGCAGCGAGCAACCGCAAATCCGCATCGCGGCCAAAACCCGGGACGCCCAGGGCCGGACAGAAAGCACTGTAGCAACGAAGCGCGCTCGGTAGTTGAGAGAACGTCGCCTGACCCGTTTCCGAAGCATCTCATGCTCGCATTGCGCGGCACGAATAACGTCCGAAAGGTTGAATTCCCCGGCGGCAGCGGATAGCTTTCCGATGTTGGGATGAATGGGATCGGTTGGATATCGGTCCTTCACGCCGGGTTGTTTTGGGGTGCACAGAAAGCGCATGGCCGGGCGAAACGACTGGCCCTCTGAGATGTGCTCCCCCAGCCTTCCAGAATCGGCCTCCCAGCTTCAGCCGGCGCGGACCGGACGCCGGAGTGACAGAACGCGCTGACGAAATGCGATTTGTCGCGGCGTCCTGCCGGGCGGAGCGGGCGGCCCGCGGGGCAGACGTGAGTTCACGGCAAGAGCGAGTGTTGGCGGAAAGGCGGCGCCTGACCGCAACGACGCGAATACGGCGACGGATTCGTTGGGAGCTCTGGGGGCTCGCAGCGGTGTGTGTGGCCGTGTGGGGCGGGCGGGCCGCGGCGTGGGTGCCTCCCATCGGTATCCCCGAGCCGGACTTCGGCATTCACCAGACCGTGGCCGGCGTGTACGGCAGCTCGGACTATTGCACGCACTATGTGAACAACGCACATCCGGCTGCGACAGACGACGATAACCCGTTCGGAAGTCCGACTCGGCCGCGCCAGACGATCCCCTCCGTCCTGGCAGCGGGCAGCGTGGTCTATGTGGACGGGGGTGCGTACTCCACGACGGCCATGGGCACACTGCGAGGCAACGGGACCACCGCGCTGCCTGTGTTCATCCGCGGCAATCCAGCCGCCCCGCCAAAGATCACCATCGAGACGACTTTCATCGGAACCTGCTTCATCATCGAACACCTGGACTTCGACGGGCCGCGTGCGCAGGGCAACGTACTGGGGCCGTCCGACGGGGTCTGTATCCGCCACTGTGAAGTGCAGAACGCCCGGGGCAACGGTGCGGGCCTGGTGGCGGTGGGCAGTTGGGACGGAGGTGATCCGACCGTCGTCCGGAATATCGTTTTCTACGGCAACCGGATTCACGATCTGGGGAACCTGAGCGCCCAGACGGACGAGGATCATCACGGTTTCGTGATCGGGCACCACGCCAACCACGTCTGGATGCTGGATAACGAGATCTACAATACCAGCGGGTCCGGCCTTCAGGTCAACTCCGGATTCCTGGACGAAACGGGCGATCGTCCGGCCCACCACGTGTACGTGGGGCGCAACCACGTGCATCACGTGCGTCAGTCCGGGTTGACCGTCAAAAAGGCCCGTGACGTGGTTTTTTCCGAGAACGTGGTCCACGACGTCATCTCGACGCCGTGGTCGGTGAGCAAGGGACTGGCGTTTCAGTACGGGCCCTACAACCTGTGGTACATCTACAATCACCTGTATGACAATGAGTGGGGCATCAACGCGCCCAGCAACGACGGCGGGCCCGGTGGCGATGTCTACTTCGTCGGGAACCTGATCCACAATTGCGGCTTGGCGATCACCTGCTGGAACAACCAGCAGACGGCCCATATTGTCGGGAACACGATTGCCAATTGCGGAGGAGGGATTCGGTACGAGAACGGGCCGGGCATCCGGCTGGCCGACAACATCATCGCCAACATGTCCGCCGCCGAGCATATCGACGTGTTCGGCGGCAGCGGGAGCACCGCGGCGAAATCCACCAGCACCCACGACCTGTTCTATCAATCCGCGGGGCCCGTTCGGATCAAGTGGAGTTCCGCCACGTACACCAGTGTTGCGGCGTTTCAGGTCGCCACGGGGAAGGGGACGGGCGATCTGGAGGGCGATCCGCTGTTCGTGGACGCCGCCGCCGGTGACTACCGCACGCAGCCCGGGAGCCCCGCCACCGACGCGGGAACCGCTCCGTCGGTCTACGACCAGTATTTGAGTTTCTTCGGGCAGGATATTGCCGTGGACATTGACGGTGTTCCGCGGACGGCGGGGCTGGGGCACGACATCGGCTGTTACGAGCAATACGAGTATCAGAGCTGCCAGGGTCCGGCGGACTGTGACGACGGCATCGACTGCACCGTGGATGACTGCGTGGGTGGGTACTGCGTTTTCACTCCGAATCACTCGCTTTGCCCGGACGATGGACTTTTCTGCAACGGCGCGGAAATCTGCAGCGTCCGACAGGGCTGTATCTCGACGGGCAATCCCTGTCCGTTCGGACAGGGCTGTAACGAGGAAACGGAGACGTGCTCCGGTGCTCAGGCGGCCGTGTTGTACGTGAACCATGCGGCCGGCGGCGCCAACAACGGCAGTTCGTGGGCCAATGCGTTTCGGGATCTTCAGGACGCGCTGTCGGCGGCCGCGCTCGATCCGTTCATCACGCAGATATGGGTCGCGCAGGGAACCTATCGACCCGATCGGGGCACGGGCGATCGCTCGGCGTCGTTTGCCCTGCTGGATGGCGTGGCTCTCTACGGCGGCTTCCGCGGCGATGAGGCAGTGTTGCGGCGCCGCGACATCGCCCGGTACCGAACGATCCTCTGTGGCGATCTCCACGACGATGACGACTGGGGCAGTACGGCGGAGAACAGCTATCACGTGGTTACGGCCGGCGACACCGGGCCGGCGGCTGTCGTGGATGGGTTCACGATTCGGCGCGGCCGGGCGGACGGCTATGGCGACGGGCGGGGATATGGCGCGGGCGTGTATATGGTCAACGGCAGCCCGACGGTGCGAAACTGCATCATCGAGCAGAACCGGGCCTCCGACTACGGAGGCGGGCTCTATGCAGCCGGGCAGGGGGGCCCCACCCTGATCGATTGCGTCTTTCGCGATAACCACGCCCGCAACGGCGGGGGTCTGGAGGCGGTGTGCGAGTTCCTCGACATGACCAACTGTACCGTCGCGGGCAACACGGCGTCCTGGTATTACGCAAAGGGCGGCGGCATTTCCTGGGCGGGTCAGCAGTTGGATCTCACCAACTGCGCCGTGGTGGATAATGCTTCTTCCGGCAGTGGCGGAGGCGTCTTCTCGACCACGGGTACGCTGATCGTGCGCAACTGTACGGTGGCGGGCAACCGAAGCGAATATGGCAGCGCATTCAACACACAGGGTGACACGTTCGCCAGTATTTCCAACTCCATCTTCTGGGGAAATGTGTCCGGCTATTCCGATCTGGAAGCGGCCCAGTTGAACTCCAACGGCGTGAATTCGAACGGCTTCATCAATGACAGTTGCGTGGAGGGATGGTCTGGCGCGCTGGGTGGTGAGGGAAACATCGGTGAGGATCCGCGGTTTCTCAACGCGGCCATGGGACAATACCGCCTGACCGCGGCGTCGCCGTGTGTGGACCGGGGGAACAACGCCAGGGTCGCCCCTGACGTGAATGATCTGGACGGAGACGGAGACACGTCCGAACCGATTCCCTATGACCTGGACCGCAATCCGCGCTTCATCAACGCGTTCGCCGGTCCGGACCCGCGATCCGTGATCGTGGACATGGGCGCGTATGAATTCCAGGTGGCCGGTCCGGCCATCGGCGATTTCGACGAGGACGGCGACGTCGACGCCGCCGACTACGAAACATTCGTGAACTGCCTGACCGGCATCAGCGCGTGCGGGCCGATGGGCTGCGGGCCGGCGGATATCGACGGCGATGACGATGTGGATTTGAACGATTTCGACGGAATGGCGCCGTGTACATTCGGTCCCACGATCGGTCCGGTCGGCGGCGATTGCGCCCGGTTCGACCTGAACGCCGATCTGCACGTGGACTTGCGCGATTTCGGACTCTTCCAGGCGGCGTTTGTCAGTCCGTATCCGAACCCCGCCTGTGACCTGGCCGACTTCAACGCTGACGGCGTGGTCGACCTCTTCGATTTTGCCATTTTCCAGCAGGCCTACACCGGGTAGGGAAGCAGGCAGCGTTTCGGTGCCATGCCGATGGCGGCGGCATCTCACGGAACAGCCCCGACGCTCAGCGGATCCGGATCGATCGTGTTACCGGCGATGCGCTCCCGCTCTGCCGCGAGTCACTCACTCCCGGTTCAGCGGCGAGGGGGCATGGAGTTGCTCGTCGGTATCGGGCTCGGACGGGCGTGATGCGGCGATGAGCGACTCGTCGTCGTTGATCCTGACAAGGTTCAGTCCGCCGTCGACCTCCAGGCTCAACCGCCAGCGCTGGCCGGCGGACATGGGGGCATAGACGGCCTCCCCCTGGGCAACGCGCACGTGTGCCTGCGCGGCCTTGTCCGGATCCGTGGCGTACGACCAGAACTGCCGCCAGAGCTCGACCTCGAACTGGCTCGGTTCCGGCGATGTGCGATAGACATCGGGTATGTCGCCCGGTCGGCCGAGCCAATACCCGTCTTCCGGAGCCTGTGTTTCGCTGTAAATTCGCCTGAACAGGGCCAGGCTCTGCCCGCGAAGGGCGTCGCCCTGTTCGACACAGTCGTCGGAGAACTTGAGAACCAGGGCGTCAAAGTGGGGGACTCCGCCGGGCACGCCGATCACCAGGGGCGGTAGGGATTGGCCGTCGCGGGCAATTTCCGTGAACCGGATAACCGTCTGCCGAATACGGTTCTGGTCGTCGTGGTGCTGTTGAAGCACCTCCACGTCCGCGACGCGCCGCTCCATCCGCAGTCGCTCCACAATGGCGACCAACTCTCGGCGCTGCCGTTCGATCTGTTCGGCCTTTTCGGCGAGGGCGGCGTATTCGCGTTCCAGCGCTTCGTGCTGCCGGATCCGGTCCGCTTCCCGATGATCCCGCACTTTCCACGCGTACCGGCCACCCAGCAGCCCGATGAGGGCCACGGCAGAGCCAAGCAGGAACCATCGGATTCGCGTCTTCACCAGATGCACCGACTCTTATCCGGGCCGGACCCCGACCTTGGGCGGATTGACTCTCTGAGCTCGGGCCCCGGTCCCCAAGATTCTACACCCCTCATCGGTTTCGGTCGGCGGGTTCCGCCACCGACAGTGGAAGACCCGCGCGGCGAGCGGTCGTTTTTCACTCGTGAAAAACAAGCAGTCAGGTGCCCGGGCGAGACGACCGGCGGCCGGGCGCATGGACAGGGTCTCTGGCGGATTCGAGGCCCGGTCAGCCGACCTCGCGGGTCTGGAACAACGCGACGCCAATCAGCAGAGCCGCCACCACGAACAGCCCGCAGTAAGCGGCAGTCATCCAGACATAACGAAACGGAACGAAGACGGCGTCTGCATGAAGGGCCTCCGTCACGCCCACGAGGTTCAGATTAGGCATGATTTTATAAAGTGTGGATGCCACAGCGGAGTCTTTGGCATGTCGCCCGAGGGTCGCATCGGACGTGAGGCCCAGAGCAAAAACGACCGCACAAACAAGGAGTGTGCTGACCTGCCCAAGGCGAGTGGAGGCAGCCAGGGCGACGGCCGCCAGTACCAACACCCCGCAGAACACCAGGAACGCGGCCACGAACACCTGCCCGCCCGGCATGTCCGTCCCGACCCAGAATGTCTTGGGCTGGAACTTCTCGTCAAAGCAGGCGATCAAGAGAACCGCGACTGTGAAAACCGGGGCGGCCAGCGTGATGGCCAGCGATGTAAACTCCATGTCATAAAAGTAGTTACAGAAAGCTGCGACCAGCAGCACCAGGAGGAGGCTGCCGAAGCCGAACACGATAACCGGCAGGTCCCAGGGATCGGCCGACGTCTGAAGGACGGCGTGGCGCTGGGTCATCAGCAGGACGGTGAAATTGATGTAGAAAGCGACGGCCAGAGCCGCCAGCAGGCCCAGGTATTTCCCCGCGATGAACGTTGTGCGCCCGACCGGCTTGCTGATGACGGTCATGGCCGTCTTGTTCTCAATCTCGCGGCCCAGAACCCCGGCCGCACTGAAAGCCGCCAAGAACATCCCGGACAGCATCAGCGTAGAAAGCCCAAGGTCGAGCAGGAGCTTGTCGTCGTCGTCCAGCGTGTAGGCGGCCAGTGCCACGTTCATGATGAGCAGGAAGGCCGTTACACCCAGCACAACCAGGTACACCGGCTGGCGGATGGTCTCAATGAGGGCGTTGATCGCGATACCCAGAAATCGGCTGTGCATGGTTGTGGTCGCAACTGCTTGCCAGGCACAAGGTAAAGATCTCGCCGGCCGTGGCGGGGCGGCGCTTGGCATCCGGTGTTCGTTATTGTATTCTGCTGCCCCGGCGTGGCAACACAACGGCTGAGAGTCACTCCGGGCTGCTGTCATCGAGACGTTTGGCAGGCCTGGGAGGTTCACGGAAAAAAGACGTTCCGGAGTCATCCATGAAAGACTTGTCCATAGCGGCGGACCGGCGTGGGCAAACTGCCGCGGCGGCTGGACTTGGCGTTCAGTTGGCGGGGGTGGCTGCCCTGTTGGCTCTGGGGTTCTGGAGCGGATCTCCGGCCATTCTGGCGGGCGGGCGCTACCTTCTGGGCGGACCACTCATCTGGTTCGTTCTGCTGCTGGTCTTCACGCAGCGAAAACGCGCGAGTCTGAAAGACCGGGAGGTGGAGGAGCTCAAGCGCATGCGGGCGGCCGATCCATCCCTGGCCATTTTCGAGCTGGAAGAGGGCACGGTGGAACGGCGGCGGCTGGAATGGATGTACCGCTGGCTGTTCCTGTTCACCACGCTTGCGCTGGCGGCGTATCATATTGTGGGGGCGCTCTACGTTCGGTGGTCATGGCGCATCGGAGAGCCGCTGACCAGCGACGCGTGGAAGTTCGATCCACGGACGGGACCGCTGTTGGCGTTCCTGGCCGGTACGGGCTTCGTCTGCTTTCTGTACTCGCGTTACACGGCGGGCATGTCGCATCACCCGGAGTGGCGGCTGCTGCGCGCGGGGGCCAGCTATCTGGCCGGCAATGCCCTGGCATGCCTGGCCCTGGTGATCTCCATCGGCTTTCGGAATTATGACATGCCGCACGGTGAGCCGATCGTGGCTCACGGCATTCGCCTGCTGATGCTGCTGCTGGGGGTCGAGTTCCTCATCGCGCTGCTCTTGAACTACTACCGGCCGCGAATACCGGGCGAGATTCCCCGGCCGGCGTTCGACAGCCGCCTGCTGGAGATGATCAGCGAGCCGGGAGGGGTGGCCCGGTCCATCGCGGATGCGATCAACTATCAGTTCGGGTTCGAGGTGACCAAGACCTGGTTCGGCCAGTTGATCAAGCGGGCGTTCTTTCCGCTGGTCGTGCTGGGGCTGGTGGTGTTGCTGCTGTCCTCGTCGGTGGTGATCGTGGGCGCGGAGGAGCAGGCGTTCGTGGAGTACTTCGGGCGTCTGACGCAGCCGGCGGATCGGCCACTGGACCCGGGGATCTACCTGAAATGGCCCTGGCCGATCGAGCGGGTGTATCGGGCGCCGGTGCGGCGGCTTCAATCATCGATGGTGGGCGAGCGGCCGAAGGAAGATCCGCGGGATGAAAAGGGACGATTGAAGCCGGTGTTGTGGGGCACGTCACACGGGTTCACCTCGGAAATGTTGACCATCGTGGCTTCACCGCCGCAGACGGAATACGACCGGTTGCGGGAGGCGGCGCGCGGGGACGTGCCGGAGGACGCCCGCGACAAGTCCGTCGCCGTCAACCTGATGTTCATCTCGGTGCCCATGGAGTACCGGATCAAGAACCTGCACGATTACCTGTACGGCTACACCGATCCGGCGAAGGTGCTGGAAGTCCTGGCGTTTCGGGCCCTGTCCGACTATGCGGCCGGAGTGGACATCGACCACCTGATGGGGACGGGACGGGCCGAATTCGCCGAGCGTTTCCGCGCGGAGCTTCAGAAGGAGACGGACGCGCTGGATCCGCCGCTGGGCATTGAGATCACGTTTCTGGCCCTGCAAGACGCACACCCGCCGGACACGGATGGCGTTGCGAAGGCGTTTCAGGACGTGATCACGGCGGAAGTGAAAAAGAACGCGGATATCGAGACGGCCGAGGGCGAATCACGCCAGCAACTGACGTTGACGGCGGGCGACGTGGCCCGGGCGGAAGCTCTGGTCGATGCCATTACGCAGCGCGATCGGCTGGCGGAGGACCGTACGGCATCCGCGGAAAACCGCGAGGAGGCGGAGCGCGAGGTGGCGGACCTGCTGCTGGGCAATCCGGCCCGGGACATTCCCCGCATGAGCGGCGAGGCGGCCATGCAGATCGCGGCGGCCCAGGCCAGCCGAACGATCTCTGTCAGTGACGCCGAAAGCAAGGCCCGGCTGTTCGAAGCGGAGGTGACGGCCTACGAAGCCGCCCCGTCGCTGTACAAGGTGCGCAAATACCTGGAGATGCTTCAGCGGAGTCTGGAGAATGTCCGCAAATACGTGGTCACGCTGGATACGCGAAAATCCAAGCTGATCGTCATCTTTGAATCCGAAAAGCGGGATGTGTTCTCCATCGCGGCGGAAGAGACGAAGAAATAGCGACACCGCCATGGCGCGGTGCGCGGAAGGAGATCGTCAAGCCATGCCCAGTCGTTTGCCCAGTATTCTGGCGGGGATCGCGCTGGTCGTCGTCCTCGGGCTATACATGTGTTGCTTTCAGGTTCGAACCACGGAGATGGCCGTCCTCAAGACGTTCGGGCGGATGAGTGACGAGCCGATCACGGAGGCGGGCCTGTACTGGAGGCTGCCCTGGCCCATCCAGGAACCCGTGAAGTTCGACCGACGCATCCGGATCATGGAGGACATGGTGGAGGAAACGCCCACGGCCGACGGGAAAAACGTGACCGTCACCACGTACACCGGCTGGCGCGTGGCGGACCCCAAGCTCTTCCACACGGCCTATCCGGACGAGAAGGAGGCGGAGGCCGCGCTGCGGACCAAGGTCCGGGCCCACAAGAAGGCGGTGATCGGACAGCACCAGTTCGCCGAATTCGTCTCGACGGACCCGGCGGAGCGGAGGCTGGCGGAGATCGAGAAGAGGATGATGGACCAGGTCGCCTCCGAGGCACGGAAGGAATTCGGCGTGGAAATTGCCTTCTTCGGCATCAAGAAGCTGGGGCTTCCCGCGGACGTGACCAAGACCATCTTCGAATATATGAAGGCCGAGCAGAATCGCCGGGCCACGCGCTACGAGGCGGAAGGCAAGGCCAAGGCCCAGGAGATACTGTCGGAAGCCAAGCGGAAGAACGAACTCATCATGGCGGCGGCCCAGTTCAACGTGGACTCCATTGAGGCGGACGGGCGGCGCCGGGTGGGCGAAATCTATCGCAGCTTCGCCGAGCATCCGGAGCTTCGCATCTTCCTGGACAAGCTGCGGGCCCTGGAGGAGACGCTCTCCAAACGGACGACCCTGATTCTCGACACCAGCACCATACCGGCCGACCTGTTTGACGCGGAGCAGCGCATGGCCCCCGCCAAGAGTCTCAAACTGGACCTGGATGCATCGGGAACACCGACCCGGGAGGTGCCCGGACCATGAGCTGGCATCATCATCACGGTCATCCGCACGACGACGGGCCGGAGGACGTGCCGTTCGACGCTGCGAACCAGTCGCTGGCGGACGCCCTGCGGGCGAGCTTCCGGATTCTCAAGCTCATCATGATCGCGGTGGCGATCGGGTTTCTGATCTCGAACGTCAAGATCGTAGATAATAACGAGGAGGCGGTCATCTTCCGGTTCGGCAAGCTGAAGCTGGCCCGGGACGGCCGCCCGTTCCAGCCGGGGTTTCTGCCGGCCTTTCCCTACCCGGTGGACCAGGTCGTGGAACTCTCGACGAAGCAGCGCAACACGCTGGTACACTGGGACCATTTCTTCCACGTGGACGATGCCGACCGCAACCTGGCTCTCAAGGCGCTCACGGACAAGTATCGCAACCCGCTCGATCCGGTTCGGGACGGCGCCCTGCTGACGGCCGACCAGGGCCTGGTGCACGTGAAGTGGACCGTCACGTACGGAATCTCCGATCTGGAAATGTACATCCGGCACGTCGCCGACGATACGACGGCGGCGCAGGCGATCATCACATCTCTGCTCAACAGCACGGCCATTCGGGTGGCGGCGGATTACACGGTGGAGGAGATCACGCGTCAGCGCACCGCGGACCTGTCTTCGCGCGTGCTTCGGGAGATGAACACGGAGCTGGAGCGGCTGGAGACGGGGCTGCACGTGGATACGCTGGAGCCGGAAACGACCGTTCCTTCCGAAACGCTCAGCGCGTATACCAACGTGTCCGTCGCGGAGAACAAAAAGGCGGAGGAAATCCAGAAAGCTCGCAAAGAGGCCAACAGCCTGCTCACCCAGGCGGCCGGAGAAGCACACCTGTATCTGGCGGGCCTGTTCGACCTGCAGGACGCCGCCCGACGGAACGGAGATGACGACATTGAAGCAGTCCTGGCTCTTCTGATCGACCGGGTGTGCGGCGGGGCCGCAACGGGGGTCCAGGGGTCTGCTCTGCCGGGCTCGACGCCGGCGGCAGACGGAGGGGCGACGGCTCCTCCGCAGGTACCGGCCATGCCCGTGCGCACGCCGGAGGCAGCCCTGGAATACGTCCGGCAGCGAGTCGAGCAATGGGTCGAGGCGAAGGAGACCGGCCAGGCGGAGCGCATCGAACAACTGCGGGCCGAAATCAACACGGATCCGGGGCTGCGCGTCTCGGGCGAGGCGGGCAGCCGGATTTCGCAGGCCCGGGCGTATTATGCCCGGGCGGTTCAGGAGATCGCCGGCGACGTGGAGGTCTACACCGCGATGCTGGATGAGTTTCGCCGCAGTCCGGAACTGCTGATCAACCGGCTGTGGCACGAAACATGGATCCACCTGTTGAACGCAGACGGCGTCACCAAGTACACGCTGCCCGCGCAGACGAACGAAATCCGCCTGATGGTTCCGCCGGATCCCGAGCAGAAGCGGATTGACGAGATCCAGCAGATCCAGAAGGACATTGAATTCAAGAAGCTGGTGGGTTAGGCCGTCGCAGGCCGGTCCATCCGAGTGTTCTCCGCAGCCGGCAACGGCGTTTCCCAAGGTTCGGCATGATTATCCCAGTCGTACAGACGATCGGGCTTACCAAGCAGTTCAAGGACTTCTGGCGGCGGGCCAAGGTGGAGGCCGTCAAAGACCTGAATCTGGAGATTCATCGCGGCGAGGTGTTCGGCCTGCTGGGCCCGAACGGCTCCGGCAAAAGCACCACGATCAAGATGCTGCTGGGTCTGCTGTACCCGACGCGGGGGCAGATCGCCGTGTTTGGCCGGGCGCCGACCGACGTGGCGACCAAAGCCCGCATCGGTTTCCTGCCCGAAGAGTCGTATCTGTATCGTTTTCTGGACGCGCGGGAGACGCTCGACTATTACGGGCGGCTGTTCCACCTGCCGTCGCGCGTGCGCCGGGAGCGCATCGAGAAACTGCTGGAAATGGTGGGCCTCAAACACGAGGCCCGGCGCCGTCTGGGTGAGTACTCCAAGGGCATGGCCCGGCGTATCGGTCTGGCGCAGGCCCTCATCAACGATCCGGATTTTCTGATCCTCGATGAGCCGACGACGGGGCTGGATCCGATCGGCACGCGGCAGATCAAGGATCTGATCCGCGAACTGGGCAACCGGGGAAAGACCATTCTGCTGTCCAGCCATCTGCTGGCCGACGTGGAAGACGTATGCGACCGGGTGAGCGTTCTATACGGCGGCCAGCAGCGCAAGGAAGGCCGGGTGAAGGAACTGCTGCGTCAGACGGACCGCACCCAGATCATCGCTCCGCGGCTGGAGCCGCAGACCATTGAGCGGATCCGCAACGTCGTCCGCCTGGAAGAGGAAAAGGAACTGATCGAGGTCACTTCTCCGGCCGAGCGGCTGGAGACGATTTTCCTGCAAATCGTGCATGAGGCCCAGGTGGCCAACGTGGCCACATCCGGGGCCCGGGCGTCCGGGGCCATGCCGGATTTCCTCGGACCGCGCGACGAAGGTGCGGCTGTGGTCGACGAGCTGGTCCACGCGGCGGGCCGCCGGATTCCCGAGCCGGAGCCGGTGGAGGTCGCGGAGGTGCCGGCGGCGCCGACAGGCCCCGCCCAGGACGTGCTGGAGTCGCTGCTGGCCCGTGAACCGGAGCCGGCGACCGTCGTACCGGAAGCGGAGGAAGAGGGGCCGGCTCCGCCCGCCGGTCCGCGCGAGGCGATCGAGGCGGACCGCGATGTGATTGACTCACTGTTGTCCGATCCGGACAAGAGGTCCGATCCGCGTGACTAGCATCTGGGCCGTCGCCCGCCATATGGTGTCCGAGGCCATCCGGATGAAGATCGCCGTGTTCTTCATCTGCCTGCTGGCTCTGCTGATTTTCGGGTTGCCGTTTGTGGCCCGGGGCGACGGCACGGTCAGCGGAGCGATCCAGGCCTTCCTAGTGTATTCTCTCGGCGCGGTTTCGTTTCTGCTGGCTCTGCTGACGCTTTTTCTGTCGCGCTCGCTCTCGGACGAGCTGGCGCAGCGGCAGATTTTCTTCCTGATGACCAAGCCGTTGCCGCGCTGGCAGTACGTGCTGGGCAAGTGGCTGGGCATCGTACTGTTTGACCTGTCTCTGCTGCTGCTGGCCGGGTTGGGTATCGGTGGAATGGCCCGCTACATCGCGGCTTCGCAGGAGCCGCGAGACGCGCTGGATCGCCTGAAGCTGACGGACCAGGTGTTCGTCGCCCGCCATCAGGCGGCGGTGGAGCTGCCCACGCGGATGTTCGAAGACGCGGCCAGAAACCGGTTCGAACGCCGCAAGGAGGAGGGATATTACGGCCGTCAGAGCGAGGTCAGCGAGAAAAACGAGATCACCCTCCTCCAGCAGGAGGAGGAGCAGCGCTGGCGGAACGTGAATCCGGGCGAGTGGCGGGAGTTCGTGTTCCGGAACGTTCGCTGCGATCGCAGTGAGGGCAAAACCATCCAGATTCGCTACAAGGCGCTGGCCACGAACTATCCGGCGGACGAGATCGTCCGGTCGTTCTGGCAGATCGGCGATCCGGACAAGGTTCAGCCGTACTGGACGCTGCGGCGTGACGTGCATGATCGGTTTCACACGTTTTCCGTGCCGGCCGCCACGGTGGCGGAAGACCACACCCTGCGCATCCACTTTCTGAATTACGTGCTTCCGCCGGATCAGCGACCGATTCTCGTAGATGCGGAACATCCGGACGAGCAGATCTACCCGTTCGTCATACGCCTCGAGCCGACCCCTCCGGTGGAGGTGCTGTTCGGCGTCGGGTCGTTTGAAGGCAATCTGGCGCGGGTACTGGCGTTGATTCTCTTCAAGCTCATGTTCCTGGCCGCTCTGGGGGTGGCCGCATGTACGGTGTTCTCGTTTCCCGTGGCGATTCTGGTATCGCTGGTGGTGTACACGCTGGCGGAGTTCCGCGACTTCATCGCCGAGTCCATCGAGTATCTCAGCGGGGACGGACTGGAGGGGATGTTCCAGGCGGGTTTTGGCCTGATTCTGCGGGTGATTCTGTTCGTGATTCCGAATTTCCCGTCGTTCGACGCGGTGAACACGTTTGTGGACGGGCGGAATGTGACGCTGAAGTGGGTGCTCCTGGGGCTGGGCACGATGGCGCTGGTGCAGACCGGAATCGTGCTCCTGGCCGCCTGCCTGATGTTCCACTTCCGCGAAGTCTCGGAGGTGTCGATCTGAGATGTCGCTGCATGTTCCCATTCACATTCCGGAATACCTGCGTCTGCGGGAGCGGGCCCAGCGGCGTGATCGGCTGATTCAGGCCTCGGCCATCGCCGGCGCCTTGGCCGCCGTGATCGGGGCCGCCGCGCTGGTGGGCCCGCTCAACCAGATCCGCCAGAAATCCGAGCTGCTCATCGATCCGCAGCAGATCGGCACGCTGCCAGCCGACATTTCGCTGGTGACGCAGATGGGAACGTTGCGCGGCCTGGCGATCGTCGTGGGCTTCGGTCGGGCGGAAGAACTCAAGCAGGCGGGCCGCTTTTTTGAACTGATGCAACTGTCCAGTTGGCTGTGCAAGCTGGCGCCTCAGTTTGACAAGGTCTGGCAGTACCATGCGTGGAATCAGGCCTACAACATTTCCGTCAGTGAGTATACCGCGGAGGGACGCTGGAAGTGGGTGCAGAACGGCATCCGGCTGATCCGCGACCAGGGGTTGCTCTACAATCCGAAATCCAACGGCCTGTACAAGGAGCTGGCCTACATCTTCTGGCACAAGATCGGCGACATGACGGACGATCACCACTACGACTACAAGCGCGCGCTGGCCGTTCAGATGGAACGCGTCCTGGGCGCTCGTCCGCTGACCCTGCGCACGGACGAGGAGGTCGAGTGGTTCCGGCCCGTGGCCGAGGCGGACCCGGATGTGGAGGCGCTGATCGCATCGGATCCGGCGGTGGCGCATTTCGTGGACCGGCTCCGGACGGTCCATTTGAACCCCGACGCGGAGTTGCTCGACTTCGTCGCCCGGCACATGCGGCCGCAGGAGGAGGTGCGGCGCCTGCGCAGCGCCGTGGACGAGGACACGCAGGAGGAGATCAACAAGCGTCTGCCGATCCTGCAGGACGAAGGCACGGCGGACGCCCGCGACCGGCTGCTGGCATCCCTGCGGGCCCGCGAGCTGGGCGTCCAGTTCCACATGGATCCCAAGCGGATGCTCCGGCTGATGGAGAAATACGGCCCGGTGGACTGGCGGACGCCGTTCGGCCACACCCTGTACTGGGCAACGCTGGGCGACGAGGTGACGCGGCGCGTCAAGAAGCTCGACGCTTCGGATGCCATGAACACCGCCCGGTTCATCAACTTCGCGCTGCAGAATACCGTGCAGCGCGGCCGCTATATCGTGGAGCCGGATTTTGACGAGCCTTTCAACTCGTTCATCGACATTCTGCCGGACCCGCGATTCATTGACGCCACGCACCAGTCATTTCTGGAGGTCGGCAAGCAGCAGGATGGGGACGATCCGGAGTTTCGCGAGGGCACTTCCGGCCCGCGTTACTGGGCGGGGCATGTCAACTTCCTGCGCAACGCGATCCGGGACCTGTACTTTGAAGGCGACGTCCGATCCATGGCCCGCGCCCGGTACTACTTCGAATACCTGCGGGATTACGACGTGGACCAGGAAACGGGCGGAACCAAGCCCCAGTACATTCAGCCGCTCGAGTCGTTTGTGTTCAGCATCTGGCGTGAGACGGCCGAGACGTCCAGATCGGCGACGGCGGCCATCGGGTCGCTGCTGAACCGGGCCCTGCGCGAGCTGAGCCTGGGCAACGCCGACGGGTTTGAAGCGGCCCTGGGCAGAGCCAAGTGGGTACACCTGAAATACATGGAAGACCCGCAGACAGACCCGAACGACCGGCGCATGTTCCAGCCGTTCCCTCAGATGCTGCGGGACTGGGTCCGTGTTTTCATGCAGCTTCCGTACCATTCCAGCTACATGAAGCACCGGCTCTGGGAGGGGCTTGACCTGGAGGTTCGGCAGGACGTGTATGACGACCTGCTGCCGCAGTTCCGGTTGATCTGCGAACACGAAGGATGGGACGTGGACAAGGCGTTTCGGATTCCGCCCGGCATGGAAGAGGCCCGCCGCCGCCAACCCAAGGCAAGGCAGCCCGTTCGCGACGTGGACTCGGAAGGCACGCGGGATTTTGACCAATGACAGGCGGTCGGCGAACGCCGCGAGGCCGAGGCCGGAGGGTCGGGTTCGACACGTCCAGCACAGCGACTTCTGTCGGAGCGAACATGCTGCTGAGACTGCCGGCACCGCACGGCGGATGGTCCCTGCCTGCCGAATCGCGTCCAAACGGTCGGACAGGCGAAAAACCGGGCGCCCCATCGCGGACTTCCTCCGCAATGGGGCGCCCGACGGTTTCAAACCCACGTTTCAGAGGCCGCCGACCTATCCCGTGAACGCGCTCTGAAACGTCTGGAAGTCTTCGGTGTCGACGTCGCCGTCAGCGTCAAAATCAAACAGATCGCAGCCTGCGGCGATCGGCCCTGCGTCCGGGCCGGTCATGCAGTCGCTGAATCGGACATAGTCTGTGACGTCCACGTCTCCGTCAACGTCATAGTCTCCCGCCGGCCACGGACCGATTGCGAAGTTCACTTCCGTCATTCCGGCTCGTTCCACAAGCACCGCCGGCCGCGATACCTCCGGCGGGATACCGTACCCGGCCGACACCTCCACAATCGTGCCGCTTGCGCCGGCGACCAGGTTCTGAATCAGAAACCGGCCGTTGGCGTCCGTCCGCGTGGTTGCGGACGCGCCGGCGTGAACCACGGCATGGTCAATGGGCAGCCCCGTGTTGCCGTCCACCACGCGGCCGTAGACGGAGCCCTTTGTGGCGTACTGGGGCAGCCGCCACGGCATGATGGGCACAGTGTCCGTCGTGGTGAACAAATTCGCGGCCACGTACGGATACCAGCTTGCCCACGGCAGGCCGCCGTTGTTCGTCGTACGATACGAGTACGTGCACAATCCATGCGCCCCCGCGTTTCGGGCATACCGCAACTGCGTGACGCTGTCCGCGAAGGAATTCAGATAAATCCCCGGTCCCATCACCGCATGGCGACCGTAGGCGTTCGCCCAGCCGATCGTGTTGTCGACCCATTGACGGTAGGTGGCGGGATAGCTGTTCTCATTGAAATACACCATCGGAATGGCCGTATCCAGGTATCCCATCTCCAGCCAGTACCGCCAATTGCAGAACACGTCGTAGTACGGCCGGGTCTGCGTGAAATCCGTGTTGGCCGGGTACCACGTGACCAGCGCCCCGGAGTGTCGGATCGGCTTGTCTGTGTCGATCAACGCGATCTCCGTCATGGCCCGGCGAGTCATTTCCGTGATCGTGGTTCGACGGAAATCATCCCACGAGGGCTCTCCGTTGGGAGACGGCGTGCCCACGTATCCCGTCAGGTTCTTGAAACGAGCCAGCGTCGATCCGGCGTAGCCCAGGTCTGCGGGGTATCCCGCATCCCTCGTGGTATAGCGGATGTAGTCCCAGTGCAGACCGTCCACCGCATAGTTGCTGCAGATTTCCACCACGATGCTGGCCAGGTAGTCCTGCACTTCCGGCGAGCCGGGGTCCATTGTGTAATAGTCGGTCACCTTGGCCGGACCGCCTCCTATGTTGGCCCGCGGAACCATCATCCATTCCGGGTGGGCCGCAAGAGTGGGATTCCCCGCCGGCGGCCAGACGGACGACACGCGAAACGCCACCAGCCAGGGATACACCTCAATGCCGTTCGCGTGCGCCTGCTGAATCAGGTATGCCAGCGGATCAAACGGCCCGACGATGTCCGATGCTCTCGGCACAATGCTCGAGTTCCAGTACGCACCGTGGGCGCCGGCTCCCGTGTCGTGGAACGCCAGCACTTCCGGCATGATCACGTTGTATCGCCCCACAATGACGTTGTTGATCATCGCATCCACTTCCGCGATGCTCTTGAACCCGGCTCCGAACGCGTCGATCCAGACGGCGCGGATTTCACCCTCCTCCGGTGAGATCGGAGTGAACACGGCCGTCACCGTCTTGTCCTGGTCCATGTACACCGTGGTATCCGGCGCGACAGGATTGGCCACGCCCGTTCCGGCGGAAACCTCCCAATGATCAAATCGCCAGCCTTGGGCCGGCGACGCGCTGATCGGTTGGTTCGCCTCCTGGCACCAGGCGTGAACCCCGCCTTCGGCCGGGGTCACGGTGCCCGCGCCGGCCGGGTCCACCACCATGCTCAGGCTGACGGTGGCCGAATTCACCAGTTCAAACCGCACCGCGTCGGCGATGACGACAACCGCGGTCGCGTCCGTGCCCAACCGGACGCACCCGCTGGTTCCCGCCTGGAAGCAGTAGCTTCCCAGGCTGAGCCACGTTTCGCCGTTGATTTGTTGATTCACCTCGATGGTGGTGGTCCCGCCCCGGTGATGCACCGTGAACGGCGCATTCACGGCCCGGTTGGCACCCTGCACGTACCAGATGGCCACTTCATAGGTGCCGTCTGTCGGCAGGTTCGGACGCCACTCCGCCTCCCCCGGCGGACCGCCGCCGCCAGACGAATAGGCCCAGTTGTAATCCACCCCGTACGGCGTGCCGTATGTTCCCGTGGTCCAGACGCCGGACAGAAGGGTGAAGTCCGCATCCGCGTTGTCCACGATCACCGTCTGACCGATGGCGCCAGGTACCAGGAACAGGCACAAGCAGACTCCGCACACGGTCGACACGCCACCACCGCGCAAACCATTTCGTTGCATCGCCAAGACTCCTTGATGCGTTGTGTATGGCATTCTGCCGAACGGTACCCGAATCACTGGCTCGGACACCCGGCAAAAGGGCACATCCCAACGCCTTGCTGCAGCGCTGATTATAGCGGATGCCCCGTACGAACGGCGCGCCGAAACCGAAGAGCAACGCCATGTTTGCACGCAAGCATGAATTAATAAATTTTCACTGCACTCAGCCCGACAGAGGGCAGGTAGACGCAGCCCACTGGGGAGCCTCTGGCCAAATACCGGCGTGAGTCAGGCGTATCGCAATGTCGTTCTCACCGTTTACTCGCACTGCCGGGCGGGGTCTTCAGGCCCACCATGAGCAACAGAAGCAGTGCTGTGGCCGGTTCCGGGATGTGAGGGACGTACGATACGAATACGTAACTGGTGCCCACCACGAAGGAGGATGAGACGCTGAAATCTTCGTTGGTCAGAAAAACACGCCCGTTCCCGTCGCCGAGAATGATTGACCCGTTCGGCAGGATGTCCACGTCATACAGATCCACCACCGAGGTCTCGGTCGTGAACTGCGTGGTGCCCAGCAGATCGCCGGTGGGGCTCAGATGATGAAGCTCTCCGTCCGGGTCCGCGACGAAGATGTCACCCTCGGAGTTTACGGCTATGGAACGATGGGCCGTCGTTCCGAGCGATGTTTTCAGATTGAGACTGCGGATGTGAGTGAGACTGATCGGATCGTATACGTCCAGGTACTGACCGCCCAGAAGCCCGCCAGGGGAAAGAACGTACAACAGTCCGTCCAGACCTATGTTGAGATCAATGGGAGGTAGTCTCACTTCCTGTGGAATTTGAAAAGGCGAGGGGCATCCTCCATAAGTGTTTTTTGCGAAAGCACTTTGAAAGGAGGAGCCCCCATGGGCAATACAACCGATCGAGGCAGGAAGATCA
>JBPOIK010000089.1:0-2615 GCA_052034525.1 Planctomycetota bacterium | reverse complement strand
CAGGGTATGCAAGCACGGTAGTAAGGCCCGCCGCCAGCGATAGCGTTCCGATAACGCTATTGGACAGGTGAAGGGTCCGGACATGGTATATGGAGTACGCAGGGACCGCTATGTTGATCCCCAGGTGTAGCAAGGCCGCGCTTATTGCGAACACGCGGAACTTGCGCCCGCACATCGGGTCGGCGAACGGCTGCCTGAGCCGCTCCGCGACGGACCTGCGACAGGTGGGTCTGGGCCTGATCGGGCCCTCGACGAGCTTACCGCAGTAGTGCAGTGCCGCCATCCCTGTGACGAACGATATGGCAAATAGCGCTACATAGTTGGCTGGGTAGGCGATCCGGTCGAGCAGAACGCCGGCGGCCAATGACGAGATCAGCGCGACGAAGGCACTGTACATGTTCCTCATGGCAAACAGGTGCGCCCGCTCCTCCTGGGGGAACATATCGCCCAGCAACGCGGTCCAGGCAACTGCCACGATGACGTTGGGTATGGTCTGAACGCCCAGAATCCCGATGAGCATCGCCGTGCGATACTGGGGCCACGGTACCAACGGAATAACGGCCATGGCCAGGTAGAGCAGGCGTGCGATAAACACCGTCCTGATGGTGATCTTGAGCCTGCTCCCGCCGCGCTCCACAAAAGACGCCGCGGGCAGGTACATCAGCATGTTGATGAAGGCCGGCACAGCTGTGATCAGGCCTACCTCTGTGTTGGAGCCGCCCAGAGCAATGGCGAACACAGGGATGAAGGGAGTAACCATCCCCACCGCCACGTTGGAAAGCATGGCGTCGATGTTGCTGATCTTGAAATTCCACCTAATGGTCTGGCGCCGTTCCGACGCCTTGCTATCCACGTTGTCTGCCAACTGAACCCCCTCCGGGCGGCACCCGGTCACTCACGCTCATACGGTAATCCCAGCGCCTCCGGCGCCCTCGAACTGCGCCGCGACGCGGTGGCGGTCACAATGATCAACACCACTATCGTGAATACATACGGCATCATCTTGAGGAAGAATGACGGTATCCTCGCCCCCAACACCTGTATGCGGAAACCCAGTGCGTCTATCCCTCCGAACAGGTATGCGCCAATCATGGCCCTGAACGGATCCCATACTGCGAATATCACTAGAGCCACTGCTATCCAACCGCGGCCGGCCGTCATGTTCTCAAGCCAGCTGGGAGCGTAGGCCAGCGATAGGTAGGCGCCTCCCAGCCCAGCCAGCATGCCGCCTGCCGTCACGCTCGCGTACCTAATAGTGAAGACATTCACTCCGAGCGCATCGGCGGTCTCGGGGCTTTCGCCCACCGACCGAAGATGCAGGCCCGGACGGGTGCGGTACAGATAGAACCAGAGGAAAGGAACAACGATATACGTGAGGTACACCAGCAAGTCGTGCTTGAACAGAATCGTCCCTATCACCGGAATGCTGGATAGCCCCGGGATAGGCGCCTGGCTGAACGTGACGGCCAAAGGCACTCCAATCATCGACTTGCCCAGGTAGCCGCTGAGGCCTGTGCCGAACAGCGTCAGCGCCAGGCCGCTCACAACCTGATTGACTTTGAGCGTGATAGTCATGAACGCATGTATCAGACCCATAAGCCCTCCGGCGACGAGCGCCGCCAGGACCCCCGCCGCAAGGTTGCCTGTACGCACCGCAGTGAGAAACCCGCTGACGGCGCCTACCAGCATCATACCTTCCACTCCCAGGTTGAGCACGCCCGATCGCTCGCACACAAGCTCGCCCAGAGCGGCGTAGAGCACAGGAGTGCCGGAGCTGACCGCGGCCGAGAGAATGGACACAAACATGGAATCAGCCATCAATGCTCTCCTCCTCCCCGCTCCCGCGGACAGCAGCATGTACAGCCCTTACGCGGTATCGTCCCAGAGCCTCCGTGGCCAGCACGCAGAAGAGCATTAGGCCCTGCAGCATGTTGACAGACGCGGCGCTCACTCCGATGACCTGCGCCGAGTATCCCCCCACCAAGAGCCCGCCGAAGAGCACCGACACCAGCGCCACAGCCCATGGGTTCAGCTTGGCGAGCCATGCTACGATGATGGCCGAGTACCCGTAGCCCGGCGACAGCTGCCGCGTCATCCGCCCGGCAATCGCCGACACCTCCGCCATGCCGCCCAAGCCGGCCAGGGCGCCGGCGAGGCACATCGTCAGCACAATGTTGCGTTCGATATTCATGCCGGCATACCGGGCGGCGCGGGGGTTCTCGCCAATTACCGTAACCTCGTACCCCCATTTGGTGCGCCCCAGCGCGAACCAGATCAGGCCCGCCGCCACAAGGGCGAACACGAGGCCCATGTGTATGCGTGTGCCAAACAGCGAGGGCAGCCTGGCTGCGCTAGAAAACGGGGCCGACAGGGGGAAGTTGAGGCTCACCGGATCCCGCCACGGCCCGTGCACCAAATACTCGACCCAGTAGATGGCCACGTAGTTCAAGAGTAGCGTAGTGATGATCTCGTTGACGCCCAGATACGCCCGGGGAACCCCGGGGAGGAGAGCCCAAAATGCCCCCGCCGCCATGCCGGCCAGCACCATGAGCGGCAGCACCTGCCACGACGGTGCATTCGGCATAGAAAGCGCCACCCAGGCAGCAGCGAACGCG
>JBPOIK010000078.1:0-4532 GCA_052034525.1 Planctomycetota bacterium | reverse complement strand
GGCGAGTTTGAGCCACCGGTTTCTACATCCACCACAAAGAATGAAAAATCGGCATAGCCGGTAAATACATACCAAACTATGCCGATATTTTTCCGGGATTGAAAATCCCTAAGACGCACCCTCAAAGGGTGCAGTGGGGGCTATTGCTGGACCGCTGAAGCGGTACCAGCTTATGCAATGAGGGGCGGCAAATATGACACCGGACAGTCTTTTTTTGTGATCCGTTCCGTTCCGTTCCGTACCGTTTTTTAGTGGTTCGGTTCGTTCGGTTGGTTCGGTTGGTTCGCTTTTTTATGCCTTCGGTTTGGTTGGGTTTGTACCAACTACCTCGTTGGCTTCGTGGGGTCCTTTTTTTATAGTGTTCTATTGTCCCGTTTTCCGGACAATGATTGCCTATACTATGACACCTAATGCTTGTTATTAGGCCGTCAGAATGCGTTCTGAGGGCTCACTTTTTAGCGCTCAAGGCCGAAGGCCGGCTAGATCCTGCCGATCCGCTCACCGGGTCCGCTTACCCCCCTCACGTATGGAATCGTTCCGGGGTCTTTGCACCTGCCGGCACCGGTCAAGCAGGCTTGCTTCTTCCGGCGAACCGGGGGGGTTTTTGCTATTGCTTCAAGTCGGGGAAAAACGTTTCTAGGCGATCGCGCTATTGGATAGCTCACCGCTCACCCAGTCGCCAAAGATGTTAGCTCCCGGCTATTGGAGGGGGGCCTCGTGTATAAAAAACCCGCGCGAGGCCCCCGAATGTCTTTTGTCAGGACCCCTCCCCGGTCCATAGTCTCCCAGAGGAACAAATATTCAGCACCGGGGGCCATTCGCCTTTAGTGTCCTGTAACCTTGTAACCTAGATTTCTGTTACTTCAGCCGGGGATATAGCGCACTGCTTCGGACCACCGGTTGAATATCCCTGGAAGGACCCGCTCCGTATCTATAGGCTCACAAATACCCCTGACATGTGCGCTGTTAGCTAGGATACTTTACCCTGCTTGCCCTTCGGCATAGGCTCTTGCTTCTCCATCATGTGCCCGCAGGGGCACCATACAACGGCCTGAGATATAGCCTCTATGCTCTTGCCACATTTCCGGCAGGTGAACAATTTAAGATTGCTCATTTCTTGTCTTACTCCTTATGCCGTAGTTCAATAAGGAGGGTCGCGCCGGGAAACCACCAAGACCACCCTGTATCTACCCAGGATTGAAGGTTATACTCGTCACAATAAGCAATTATCTCCCGCATATCCTCTTCAGATATCCCATAGGGCTGACCTACGAAAGAGTAGGGCCTGCCATCTTTTAACCATAGGGATGGATGATCCATCCACCGGGACCATAGGGGATCATATCCGTAGTTCGTGCGCCGTCCGATAAGGCGATCGAATGTGTTTCGGGACGGAGACTTTTTCAGGTTCAAGCCTCGCCGGCTTGTCCTACTTGTATAAAGGCCTTTTATATAACCACAGGAGACTTCCGCATAGGCCCGGGTCATTAGATCCGGGTCCTCTTCCCGTAGGGCCTCCAGGGCTTCCACCGCCTTTTCATATGCCGGCGTTCGCTTCTCTTTGCTTAAAAACAGTCTACTATTCACAAGAGTCACCCTCTTCTGACTTCGTATTATGTTAACTAGGCCCGCTAGGGTGTTAACCTCGAAAAAAGGTTAACACCTCTACTCCCCAGCTATATACCATTTTAACGCCTTGGCGTGTTAACCTTACTAACCTTTTTGCTTACTGTACTATTCATATATAGGTACTAACCTCGGATTCGACGCTAAGGAAAAGGTTAACAAGGCTAACAAGGTTAACACCTAAATTCTGACAGAAACTAATTTGAGCAACTTCGCGTTTCTATGATGACCCGCGTCAACTATCTGAAAGCCGGCGAAGACACGATCCCGGGCCCGGTTCAACTGCATACCAAGACTTGTTCTCTGGGCCCGCTCGTCACCTTTGCCTAACGGGAAGTCACACTCAACGGCTAAGTCGTATAGTTCCGCAACTCTAACCGGTTCCGCTCCGAATTTTGCGCCCCACATTTCCACAAAGGCCCTCCACCGCGCCATTTCAGAATCTACCGCGTCAAACAACTGGTCTTTGTTGCCTAAGAATTCAGGTATGCCGGCATATTCCAAGACACCGCCCATTACATTTGACCACTGCTCAAACGAACCCATGACAGGGCTATTTCCGGAAGGCTGACCTGCCTCCACCCATGCTTTAACCAACACAAGGTTAGCCCACACAATATCCCCCCGGTTCTCGAAGGACCACGCGGGCAACTCATGCCGGAAGTCGGTTCGTTCCCAGGGCTTTTCAGTCTTTGAGTCCAGGCGAATTCTTACCGCCCTCCGGGCCATTTCAGTCGATAGGCCTGGGTTATTCGCGGCCGCGCCGAAGATACACTTAACCGGCAACGTAATGTTAGCAGTTTCCCCAAGAACACGGTCCATCCACGTTGTGGCCGTTATTGCAGCGCTTAAGACACCGGAGTCCAGAAAGCGGGTTAGGTTATCTAAGAAGAAAGCCGGGTTCCCATCCCGGAAGGTAGAGGTGAGCCTCTTTCGCCACTCTTCCTCATTATCAGCCGGCGGGACCATCCCGAAACGCTCACCTAACGCGGGCCGGAGAAGAGCACTTGCAAGAAGTCCTTTACCTGTGCCCGGAGTCGGGCCTTCAATAAGATGAAACGGAGTCGGTCCGTCTATCATGTCCCTAACATAAGGAAGTAGTGACAACGCTGTGGCATTAGCCCGATCGGCCT
Organism: Planctomycetota bacterium; assembly: GCA_052034525.1. GTDB lineage: Bacteria > Planctomycetota > Phycisphaerae > UBA1845 > UBA1845 > JAFGJQ01. The sequence goes on along the minus strand of JBPOIK010000078.1, from coordinate 1,773 downwards.
GGGTTTTGAAGGGGAAGTCAACAAGTAGTTCCTCCAGAAGTATTCCACGGGCTTTTTCAATATCCGCTTTTGAGGGCTTGTCCGGGATATGAGGAATAGTAAGACCCTTTTTCGGTTTGTAATAAGTCCGATTTTCTTCGTGGTACCCAGGCGCAAGACTTATCTTCCCGTCAGGTGAAAATACCGGCACTTCAACAACCCGCTCAAGAACGGGAAGAGGATAGTTAGGAGTTGCAAGAACGTCCCGCACCACATACATTGGGGGCTTTGCCGGCACTTCTTCGCCGTCTTTTCCCTTGAGGGTATACCAGTAAGCACACCGGGCCAACTCATAGCGCATTCGGTCAGGGTTAAGCACTGTAATAACCGGGTTTCCCTGCTCATCATCTTCCACCCGAACCGGCGCACCGCCTCTTCGAAAAAGTGACGGGTCCTCCCGGTTAGCCCACTTGATAGCGTCCCAGGCCTGCCCGGTTACTTCCGGCAGGTTATCATTGCCGGCATAGATAGCTATAGGCGTAACCTGTGGCTTCACCGCTTCCGGGGCCGGGTCATACCGGGCTATACTCTTAGCAATAGCCTCCACTTCCCGGGCCTCCAGTGGGGGCCTGCACCGCTTATCATTCTCAACTAAAAGGGCTTGAAGAATTGCATCTTCACTGAGCCCCCTACGCCTCATAGTCCCGGCCATCGATGTTAATGTAGCGTTTCGTTGGCCTTCGGGAATAGGCGCCTCTTCTGCCGGCCTCTTCCCCCTGGGCTTGTCCGCTCGTAGCCTGTGGGCCCATGCTTCCGGCAGATCCGCTAAAGCGATATCCTCAATATGATGTTCTGCCTCCCATGTATACCGCCGGCCTGTGGCATGTAGTGACGGAGGGGCCACAACGTAGGACCCATCACCCCGTACGTCTACGCCTGGGCCTAGAATGCCGGCTGTCGGTCGCACAATTCCACCGGGATGGTTGAAGTATAGGTGACGGCCTTTTCCCGTCAGGGCCTCCACCGTTGCCGGCAATGGTCCCAGTTCGGCTTCCAGGCCCCGGAAGGAGTCCTCCCCCTCCGCGCCGTCTACGTCAATGATCACAAGCCCGGAGATAGCACCACAAGCAAGGCCGATGTTAGCTTCCGGCCACATGGACCACCACCGGGCAACATGTGCCGGGTCCTTTGAAGCATCTTTCAGGCCGTTCCTAGTTCGGGGATGTTTACCGATATTCACACACTTAACGTTTCTACAAGAACACCCGCCCCGGCCGTCCGGCGTATGTAGCGGAAACACCGTCCATCCTCGCCGGAGGAGGGCCGCGGCCTCTTCACCCATCGTTAAAGGCTTAACCTTCGTTTGCTCAATCGCCATGTTTCATACCCTCCAAGATAGCTTCAGCCTTCCGGGATCTCCATTCCATGTAAGCCCTCTGCATTGCCATGTAATCCATCCCCAGGCGGGTCATGCCTTTTTCCCATGTTGCGGGCAACTGGGTCAATAGTCCGGTTTCAACCCCATTCACAGCACTGTAAGGAGCCCCCAAAACTACGGCGAATTGTTTCATAGTCAGGCCCTTCGCCTCACGGGCCTTTCGCACTGGGTTAACCATAATAAAAAACCTCCTTGCCCGCCGGTATACCCGCGCGTAACAAAGAGGTTAGACGTTCTATCCCGTACCAGAAGTAATTAGAAGCAATTACATACTACTAAAAGTAGTCAGAAGTCACTAATAGTGATATACTACTTTTAAGGGAGGGAGCGGAAACGCTCTTGTACGCGCCGGGTCA
>JBPOIK010000062.1:0-110748 GCA_052034525.1 Planctomycetota bacterium | reverse complement strand
CTGAGGCGGATGAAATCGTGCAGGATGCGGGTGAGCTGTCCGATGGATTCGTCCGCGCTGACATCCCGTCGGTTGACGACGAACAGACCCTTGTGTTCGTGGTTTTCCACGTGGGCCTGCACATACGCTCCGAAACCGGATAGATTTGAGCAGACCGACGGCACACCCATCACTGTGCACTCGGCCGGGGTGTAGCCCCAGGGTTCATAGTACGACGGGAACACCCCCAGATGACAGCCCCGTACGAACTCCTCGTAGTCGATGCCGAAAAGCGGATTGGTGGAGACGATGAACTCGGGGTGGTACACGACCTTGACCCGATCCTGCGCCGTGTTGAACAACCCCCTGTGTCGAAGGTGCTTGAGAATGGGGTCATGGGCGTCGTCCACCATGTTGTGCGTCACGACGGCGGGAGGAGCTGTGCGCCGGCGAGAGAAGATGGTCCGCTTGAGGCGGATGAGTTCGGCGTCCTTAATGAGCGTGTCCACGTCGGGCAGCCGTCCGCCGGCCACCGCCCGCACGATCCGCTCTCCCACGCGCCGCGTGATCTGATCGCAGGTCTTGCGCAGCTCCTCGATCATGAAGCGGTTCTTGAGCACCTCCACGTTCATGCTGTGCGTCGCCGCCGGCACAACCAGGAACGCGACCACCGTCGTGTCGCCGGACTCCTGTCGCAGGATGCCGTTCAGGCGGGCCAGAGCCTCGATGAACAGATCGATGCCCTTGTTACGGTACTCATACCGACCGGCCACGAAGGTGTAGATGGTCTTGTCCAGATCGAAGGAGTACGACCCGAAGAAATGGCCTCGGACAAACTCGTGGATTCGCTCTTTGTACTCTGCGTGCAGGGTCTGGAACTGGTGCAGCGCCTCGAACCGTTCGACGCGGAGGCCGTTCGGCAGCACCAGATCCGTCCGTCGGCCCAGCAGATGCTCCGCTTCACGCGCCGTCACTTCAGAAACCGTCGTGAACACGTGCGCCCCGTGCGCCGCCGCCCGTTCCACGGAATGGCGATGGTGCACGTTCAGCCGTCCGGCCTCTGCGTCCGGATTCATCCAGGGTAACCGTCGGTAGAAATCGCCGTCCGTCGCGCAGACGTATCGTCCCAGCAGCGTGGCGTGGGTGGTGAACAGCGTCGCCACCGGCAGGTTGTGATGGCGGATCAGCGGGATGGCCATGGAGGCCATCCACTCGTGAAAATGGGCGACAGGCCGGTGGCGGTCGCCGTGGTGGCGGGTGTACTCCTGAAAAAAACGGCAGACCATGGCACCGAACACCACGGCGTCGTTCGTTTCCGGATCGCCGCCGGGTGAAGACAGGCAGCACGATTCCCAGAACCATCGTTTCCAGTTGTCCAGGTTGAAATAGGCGTGGCCGACGTCCAGCAGCACAACCCGCGGATTGCCCGTAATCAGCCACCGTCCGAAATGGGCCTGAATACCCTCTTGCCGCAGCGTGGCCAGAACCGGCTTGAGCAGTTCGCCCGGCTCCAGGGGTTCGTATTCGATGCTGGCCGTTTCGTGCACGTACGGCCCGATCAGCGTGTAGCGATCGCCCCAGGCCTGCACGGCGTGGGGCGCCTTGGATCGCAGGACCGTGTAGATCCCGCCGGTCTTCCGACAGACCTCCCAGGATATCTCGAAAAGTGCGGGCTGTGAGGAGTCGGTACTCATGCCCCGGATGTTGTAGACGTCGACTGGAAGCGCGTCAAACCCCCCATCGGCGTGCCCGGGGACGGGTTTGCCCGGAGACTGCAGCAGATCGCGGTAACGGTGTGCCCGCGGGCTGCCCGCGGCGGAGCGAGCCGCCGGCGGCGCCGCGGTTCAGGACAGCCCCCAGCCCAACGACGAATTGCCGTCGATGATCCAATTCGTCAGGTTGGCACAGGGTGTCTCATAAAGGGCAACGCAGATCTTCCAGCGGACAGCCACGAAGGCATAGATGAGCAGAAGTGCCCCGGCCGCGAACTCGGCGATGAACTTGTGGCGGAATATGTACAGACCCACGGTGCCGATGGTCACCAGCGCGATTTTGTATGTCATGAGCATGGCCGGACCCAGCGGAAGGATGCGTGCGGCGATGGGATTGGCTTCCTCCGCCAGTCGATGCTGATGAGCCAGGATGGTCATGACCAGGTCGAAAAGATTGACGATCCACAACCCGACCAGCAGCCAGCAGACGCGCCGGCCACGGAGCCGATCGAGCGGGGTCATCCCACGCGTCGGCCTCGCGGAGGTGGCCAGCGGAGCCAGTACGCCGGTTGGAGGGATGGAACTCGGGACTTCCATAATCGGAGCATCGTCCGAACCGCTTGCCATCTTGCATTGTCAGCCAGCCGTCCGACCGTCGGCACGCTAAAACCGGGATTCCCGGACCCTGTGAGCAGATTCGCCCGAGCGTTCAGAAGCCCATTCTGCAATCGCCTCACGCCGCGCGTAGCATTCCAGATCGTTTTCAGCCAATCGATACAAAATACAGTAAAAATGAGATTGGCGTATCATGAGAATTGGGGTTCTGCGTAATACCATACGATGGTTGACCAATGTTGCCATCACTCGGGTTGTCATGCGCGAAGGTGGGTTGCATTCGCCACACTGATCTAGGTAGAATCCCTTAAGTGGAGTCTGATGGTCCGGCGATCCGTCATGGCGACTGTTTCGGCGGAATCATAATCCAGGTGGACTCCGTTTCCCGGCTGTGTTCGGCCTATGATTCGATACGAGGCTGTCACAGGGCGGAGCGTGCGACCTTCTGGGTCGTTCGCTGAGCCAGTCCGGCCAGCGACCCCAGCGGCAGCGGGGTAAGGGCGGTCCTGTATGAGGGCCCTGCCGATTCCCGGGAGCAGAGGCGCTCGGATCCGTCGGACGCGGCAGTCGAGGATAGCGAGAATTGCGCGAGGTGGGATGGAAGAAGCCCTTTCGAGCCTGTCAATCAAGTCCTTTTGGAGCGGTCTGAGTCGTGGGCGTGATCCCCAGGTTTTGGGGATGACGAGGCAGTAGTGCGTGTGCATTTCTATCTAAGCAGGAGGAAGACGCATGAGGAACCAGCGAAAAGTATTCACGCTTGCCGGTCTGATAGTGCTGGCAGGGTGCGTTGCGCCCGCTCTGGCGGACGAGGTCGTGGCCCCGTGGGGGACCATCCACGGCAATCTGAGCGGCACCGCGGCGGTCGACAAGACGACGTACCCGGAATACGAGTTCACGTTCACGGCCGGTGTCCAGCCTTCGTTCGAGTTGGACGTCAAAGCGGCGCCACTCCACGCGGACCTGCCGGAATCGCGGTCTGCCATCACGTTCGATGAAGAGGGCAACCTGTACTGGAAGTGCCAGTGGCCCGAACCTAAGGTTCTCTCCGTCACGCCGGACGGGCAGCCGCGCTGGACGGCCAATACGGACGGCGTTGCTCTGGGCGACGATAACCGCCATTACGTCGGCGTGGATGTCGACGATCGGGATTCGGCCGCTCCGGTGGTGGGTGACGGCGGGCCGAGCGGCCGCGTTTACGCGATCGGCGAGGACAATCAGGGAAACGGCATCGCTGTCGCGTATCTCAAGAGCAACGGAATGAAGGTCTGGGAGACCGTGCTGCCCTATTCGTGGTTCGCGGGGCAACACAAGAAGCTCACGCCCGTGCTGTACGGTGGCAGACTTTACGTCGTGGGCGCTCCAAGCGCAGGGCAGTGCATGGTGTATGAGATTGACTCGGCTACCGGCACGCTGAACTGGTCCAACTACGTCGGAACGACCAACGCCATCCCGGAGGCGACGGGCGGGCAGATGGCATTCGTTCCCGACGCTTTCGCGCCGGGCGAGCACGGCCTGTACTTCCACGTGGGGGGGCCGGACCTGGCCTACGGCATCAAGATCAAGCCGGGCATCGGCGCCAGCGACGCCTGGGTGGCGTCGACGGGGCACACGCAGAAGCGCAGCCACGTCATTTACTCGCAGACTACGGGTCTGCTGTACATCGCCACGTGGGCCGACACGGGCAGCACGTTCTACGTCTATGACCCCGTGACGGGCGCGAAGAGCAGCCTGCTGGCCCCCGGCACCGGGCATGGTTTCTATGACGTCGCCATGCTGGACTTCAACGGCACCGATGTCCTGGCCGGGGGTTTTGGGGGAACTATTCAGCGGTACATGGACCCCAACGACGGAACCGGCGACTGCACGGTCGGGTCGTACTACACGACCGAATGGTTCGGCGAGCCGCGTTCGGTGGGCGGACTCTACCAGGACGCGGCCGGCAAGAGCATCTACCTGTCCGGCACGAACAGTCGGACGGATCTGGATCCCACGTTCACGTCCCGCGTTATCGCCGTCAACGTGACGGACGGGATACTGGTGGAGAGCTGCGAAGAAGCGGATGACGGTCCGATCTACATCGACAACCTCGTTATTTCGACGAACGGTGTGAGCTCCGATCCCCTGACGGTTGCGCTGGATGTGGGCGGCTTTGAAGGCTATGCCCTCGGGAGCATTGTCTTTCAGGTGAACTCGGCCCAGGGCGGCTGGGGGACGCGGGACGCCACGTGGAGGGAAGTGGGCAACGTGCCCGGGGTGCTGGACATCATTGAAGACCCCACCGGCGCCGGCAAAGGCCGGGTTCTGAGCATGGATATATCCGGAAGCTGCGATCAGGGCGTTACCGCGGTCTGGGCCGAGTTCGACCGTATCCTGAACCCGGGCGGACTGGCCAATTCGAATGGAACGATCATTATTGAGTTCGACCAGTATCGCACGGATCTGGGCGACGCCATCTGGATGTCCCACAGCGGGGATTATGGTCAGTGGTGGGCGTATCAACCGGCGCAGGGTGGAAAGATCACAACGAAGCACTGGGGCCCCCAGGGGGTGTCCATCGTGGCGGGAGAGTGGCAGCACATCACCTACACGTTCGATCTGGAGAACAACACGATCACCGTATCCAACGGCGTGGAGACAAGCGACCCGGTCTATCTCGACTACCACGCGCAGGACGGGGTTTTCGATGGGTTCGAGTTCGAGATTCAGGACAGCCCCGCCGTGGGCAATCCGGCGCTGAACACCCCGACGCTCTTTGAGTACAACACGGGCCCCGCCAACGACAACAACCATGGGACCAACCTTCTGTGCGGACCGGTGCTGGGCCCCATTCAGGAGGACGGTATCCAGCGGGCTTACTTCTTCAACTGGCAGGAGCCGCACAAGCTGGCGGCCGTCGAGGCCAATGTTCCGCCGCAGATTGTGTCCTTCAAGAGCACGGCCGAGCATGGGACGCCGATCGTTACGGTGGATATTCCGATGGATCAGCAGATCAACCTCGGGGAGGGCGATGCGATTTTTTCCTCAGGCGACGCGTTCATCACGTTTGAACCCGCGAATCCGCCGGACGAACCGGAAGGATTCACTCGATACCACCTGAACAAGGGTTGGTACTACGGTCCGTATATCGACTTCGTGCTCAGCGGCGACGGCCCTATCGACATCACCAAGACGAATCTGACGTTCGAGTTCGATGCGCGCGCATTCCAGGACCCGATCACGAACACAAATCCCTATGGCGACTGCAACATCTTCGTGACCATGTACAACTACGACGGGTCGATGCTGAACGGCTATCGAGAGTACGGAATCGTATATGGGCCCAATGTGAACTCCTTCCCGTTCGGGGACTGGTATCCGACGTGGTCGCACGTCACGATTTCCGTAGCCACATCGGGCAAGGACACCAACTACGGCGGCAATACCTTTGACCCGACGAACATTACGCGCATGCGATTCTACGGAACAGACTGGGACACTGGGAATGGGGGATTGGACGACTTCATTGACATCAAGAACGTCCAGTTCGTGCTGAACCCGGTGGTCGGCGAGATCCCGCTGGATGCAACGGCGACCGGCGCGGCCGCGACCAGTGAACCGCGGGATCTGTCGGAAACCCGTCTGGTCATTGAATTCACCGAAGACGTGAGTGCGCCGGCCGGCGCGGTGATCATCACCGGCCCGGGCGGACCGTACACGCCGACTCTCAGTGCCGACGGGCGGTTCGTGACCGCGACCGTTTCCCCGGCCCTGGGCGAGGGAACGTACGTCGCGACGGTGACGGGCGTGGTCGACCTGGCGGGCAGTGGCGTTGTCGGCGACAACGACGTCGAGTTCGTGGTCAAGGTCGGCGATGCCGATGGCGACCATGACGTGGACCTGAGGGACTTCGCGGTGTACCAGGCGTGCATCGGCCCGTTCGACGGCGGAACGTGCGTTCGGGCAGACTTCCTTCCGAGCCTCGACATCGACGCGGATGACCTCCCGACGTTCGTCACGGGGCTGGAGGCCAGTGGCCCTCAGTAGGGTTGGCATGACGGGCTTGCATCCGGCGGCCCGTACAAGACATACGCATTTCGGATAAGGAACCTGGGGCACCGGATCGATCGACAGGTCGGCCCGGTGCCCTCTTTCACGTATCCGGCCTCTTGGGGCTATTGAAGGTCGATGTGCCGTGGGGGACCGGCCATCTTGAGGAATGGATGATTCGCCATGACGGCTTGATCCGGTCCGGACAGGCGGACGGCCCAAATGGCAAATGATCCGACAATGACGGACGTACAGGCGGTTGGCGCACGTTTCGACCGGGCCAGCCGCCCCTCCTTCCGGCTGGCGTGTGCGACTCAACCGGCGATCAGATTCACCAGGCGGCCTTTGACCACGAACACGCGGCGGACCGTCTTGCCGGCCAGGGCGTCACAGACCTTCGCGTCGGCACGGGCCAGGGCCTCGATCCGGGCGTCGTCCGCGTCGGCGGGCACGTGAATCCGGCTTCTGATCTTGCCGTTCACCTGCACGGCGATCTCCACCGACTCGTCGCGGGCCAGCGCCTCGTCGTACGCCGGCCACGCCTCGCCGATCAGCGACTCGTCGTGCCCCAGCCGTCGCCACAATTCCTCCGCGATGTGCGGGGCGAACGGGGCCAGCAGCAGCACAAACGGCTCCAGCACCGCCCGCGGTCGCCGGCTCCGCGGCGTCATGAAGTTCACGAAGTCGAAAAACTCCGCGATGGCCGTGTTGAATTTGAGCTGCTCGATGTCTTCCTCCACGCTTCGGATCGTCTTGTGCAGCACGCGCAGGCATTCCCGATCCGGCGCGTCGTCCACCAGGGCGGGCGACAGCCGGCCGGTTTCCTCGTCGATAAAGAGCCGCCAGATGCGTGACAGCAGCTTGAACAGGCCCGGCACGTCCCGCGTGTTCCACGGTTTGGAGGCCTCGATGGGCCCCATGAACATCTCGTACAGTCGGAACGTGTCCGCTCCGAACTGTCCAATGACGTCGTCCGGGTTCACCACGTTCTTGAGCGACTTGCTCATCTTCGCGATCACCTGCGTCACCGGCTCGCCCGTTTGTTTGTGGCGGAACCGCCCCTCCGATACCTCTTCCACCCGATCCGCCGCGATGGTCGCCCCGCGTGTGTCCTTGAAAGCGAAGCCCTGAATCATCCCCTGGTTCACCAGCCTCATGAACGGCTCGCAGGTGGACACGAGATTCAGGTCAAACAACACCTTGTGCCAGAACCGGGCGTAGAGCAGGTGCAGCACGGCGTGCTCCGCCCCTCCCACGTACATGTCCACGGGCATCCAGTAGTCGTCGGCCTGCCGGTCGCAGAAGCGCCGGTCCAGGGTCGGGTTCAGATACCGCAGGTAATACCAGCATGAGCCGGCCCATTGCGGCATCGTGTTCAGATCGTGACGCCAGGTCTTCCCGTCGCGCTGTACGGTGACCCAGTCCTTCGCCCGGCCCAGCGGCGGCTCCGGCAGGGCGTCGGACCCCTCGCTCACCGGCGTCGGTTTGAAATCGTCCATCTCCGGCAGAGTGACCGGCAGGTCTTCCGCGTCGTACGCAATGATCTCGCCGTTCGGGCCGTGCAGAACCGGAAACGGCTCGCCCCAGTATTTCTGCCGGCTGAACACCCAGTCACGCAGTTTGTAATTGACCGCCCCCCGGCCCAGCCCCTTCTGTTCCAGCCATTGCGTGATCCGAATCTGGAACGCCGCCGTGGTCAGGCCGTCAAACTCGCCGGAATGCACGGCGGTGCCTTCCTCAGTGAAGGATTCGAGCAGCAGATCCGCGTGGTTCCGATAGAAGGGTACCGCCACCTGGTCCGTCCAGGCCGGGTCGCCGTCCAGAATCGAAAACACGTTCAGCGCGGTAAAGTTCATCACGTTGGCGGTACTCACCATGCCCTGCATCATCGCGTCCAGAACCGGCCGCCGCCCCGTGTGCTCGGCCCGGTCGTGGTCGAACCGGCCGCCGACGATCTGGTCATGCAGCCAGTCATTCTGCGGCTGGACCACCACCCGGATCGGCAGATCAAACGCCTTGGCAAACGCGAAGTCCCGCGTGTCGTGTGCCGGCACCGCCATGATCGCACCCGTGCCGTACCCCATGAGCACGTAGTCGGCCACCCACACCGGGATGTGTTCGCCGTTGACCGGATTCATCGCATAGGCCCCGGTGAAGACACCGGTCTTCTCCTTGGTTTCGGCTGTGCGGTCCAGATCCGATTTGTGGCGAGAGACCGCGACGTACTTTTCCACGGAGGCCCGCCGGTCCGGCGTGGTGATTCTGTCCACCAGCGGATGCTCCGGCGCCAGCACCATGTAGGTGGCTCCGAAGAGCGTGTCCGGCCGGGTGGTGTACACGCGAATCGTGAACGGCTCCGGTCGGGCCGGACAGCCGCCGGATTCCCGCGCGGCGCGCCATTGCGCCGGATCCGGCATTAGAGGCGCTGCGGGTCCGCCGGAAACCAGGGGGAAATCCACCTGGGCGCCCGTGCTGCGGCCGATCCAGTTGCGCTGCATAATCTTGATCGGCTCCGGCCAATCCAGCAGTTCCAGATCGTTCAGCAGTCGCTCCGCGTATTTCGTGATGCGAAGCATCCATTGTCGCAACGGGCGCCGGAACACCGGGTGGTTGCCGCGTTCGCTGCGGCCGTCTGCGGTGACTTCCTCGTTGGCCAGCACGGTGCCCAGCGCGGGGCACCAGTTCACCGGCACCTCGTCGATGAAAGCCAGCCGCTGGTTGTGGATGGCCTGGCGCTGCTCGGCCGTCGACAGATCGCTCCACGTCCGGTGCGGTTGCTTCCGATCGCGGACCAGCTTCAGGGCGTCATCCACGAAGAGAGTTTCATTGCGCAGGGCCGCCTCCAGCTCGTCGATGGGCCGGGCCCTTCCCTTGCAGGTTCGCCCGGTGGGATCGGTCCATTCGAGTTCGTCGTCGAACCAACTGTTGAACATCTGCAGGAAGATCCACTGCGTGTGCTTGTAGTACTCCGGGTCGCAGGTGGCGATTTCGCGGTCCCAGTCGTACGAGAAACCGAACATCTTGAGCTGCCGCCGCATGTTCTCGATGTTTCGGCGCGTGGTGACGGCCGGATGCACGCCGTGTTCGATGGCATACTGTTCCGCCGGCAGGCCGAACGCGTCGTAGCCCATCGGATGCAGGACGTTGAACCCGCGCATTCGCTTGTATCGCGAGTAGATATCCGTCGCGCAGTATCCCAGAGGGTGCCCCACGTGCAGCCCGGCGCCGCTGGGATATGGGAACATGTCCAGGATGTAGCACTTGGGCCGGGTACGGTCGAAGCCCGGATCGCCGGGGTTCGCCACGGCAAAAGACTTGTGCTCGTGCCAGTAGGCCTGCCAGCGGGCCTCGATGGTCCGAAAATCGTAACTACCCGCTTTCCCAGAAGGTTGCGTGTCTGTCATGCTCAAGTTCCCATGCTGCCGGGCGGATCCCGTCTATCGACGCTTCGACAAGTCCCACAGTGTATCGGTCGCCTCACAGGCGGGCAACGGGGCTGTGAAGTGCGATAACTATTTTGTGATGATTCTATTGCGAAAAACGCTGAATCCATTTGCTTTCGGGCGGCCGGAATTCGACATATCCAATGCCAAGACCTCCTTCTTCCTCCTCCTCCGAGGGAAGCCGCCAGATCGGGGCGAGAGTCGCGATCTGGCGTTTTCCGTTTTTACGTCGGTGAGAATCCAGGCGATCACGGCGGCCGCCTCAGGCGTTCAGCACGTCGGCCAGATGCGTCAGGTCGCGGGCGAGGGCCTCGCCGGCCGAGGTGTTCACGGAGGCTGACGCGTAGGGGGTGGGCGCTTCCGGCGTGTTCCGCAATCCGCCCACTGCCGCCTGGCTGCGTTCGAGAATCCGCCGAAGGCGCGCGTTCGTGTCAAGACGGGCGGCCTGGCCCAGTCGATCCGAGCGAGTCGGCGTGCGGCCGGCGGGGCTGACCTGCTCGATCTGACGAACCACCTTGTCGATCTCAGCACCTATCCGCTTGGATCGACCGGCGGTTCTGACGGCTTCCTTCATGGCCTCGTTCGCGGTGTGTCGGGCGTGCGTGGCGGACTGGCCCAAGACGCCTACGCGAGCCAACATCGATTGCTGTGCCTGGGTCATGCGATCGGAGGCGGCCTGGAGGCCGGCCACGTCTTCGGCCAGGTTTGACACGCGATGGTGGGCCCGCGTGGCCCGTTCAAAAGCCTTGCGGGCCAGTCGGCGGGCACGGCTGGTCGTATTCTGCAGATTCTGGAGCGCCGCCGCCTGGGCGTCGCCGCGATGAATCGCTCCGGTCAGCCAGGCGTCGACGTTATCGATATGCCGCTCGGCCTCGGCGATCCGCTGCATGAGCTGACCCACACGTTCATCCGGGCTCACCGCCGGCGCGGAAGGACCGGCCGCCGCGGGTGCTGAGACCAGCGCGGTGTCGGGGGCCTCGGGAAGGCGGGGTCCGGGCTCGCCCGCGATCTGCGCGAACGCCTCGTCGGCGGCCTGACGGGCCACGCGCAGAGCCTGGGCCAGCCGTTCGAGCCGGGTGATTCGCTGGCTCTGTTCGGTCGTTCTGGACATCAGCTTCTCGATGGCCTGCTCGTATCGCCGCTCACTCTCCGCGACGTATTGCTGGAGAAGGCTGACCTGGCGTGCGGTGGCGTTGACCGTGGCCGTGTTCTGAGCGGCCTGTTCCTGTACACCCGCCATCTCCTGTTCGAGTGACGTCAGTTTGCCCGCGACTTCATCGAGGCCGGCGGCGGTAGCGTTGGTGGCCGATCGCTGGGCGTCCGCGTGGGCGGCCTGGATTCGCGAGAGCTCGTCCAGGCGATGCAGAGTGGTCTGCCAGTCCTGGGCGGGTATGAGAACGTACCGTGCGTCGTATGCCGGTGTCGTCGGCCCGGCTTCCGTGGCGGGCGCCGCGGCCACCGGCGGCGCGTCCGGCGGTTTCGGAGCCCGCTCGACCGGAGCCGCCGGATCGGACGGTTCGAGCTTCTCGCCATCGATGGGCATCATCTGGCGGAGCACGCTCTCCACGAAGGGGGCGTCGATCGTTGTCCGGTCCGCGGAATAGGCGCTCAGCAGCGCGTTGTCGCATATTGTGTTGATCTGGCGCGGCAGTCCGCCGGCGTGATGATGAATGGCCGCCACCGCGGACGGGTCGAAGATGGCTGCCGCCGTGCCGGCGACCTGGAGGCGGTGTTGGATGTATGCGTCGCATTGCTCCAGGCTCAGGGCGGGCAGATGAACGGTGCGGAAAAGCCGCTGCCGCAGTTGCCGCATGTCCGCCGCCCGGAACCGCGAGCGCAGCTCGGGCTGGCCCAGGATCACGACCTGCAGCAGTTTCGATTCGTCGGATTCCAGGTTGCCGATGGTGCGAAGCAGCTCGAAGGCGTCGCGGGGCAGGTTCTGGGCCTCGTCCAGCACCAGGACCACGGGCATCCGCGCGGCAAAACGGTCCAGCAGAAACGTCTGCAGAGAGTGGATGAGCCGCGCGTTGGAATCCTCGCCGCGAACGTCGATTTCCAGCTCGGCGCAGATCAGGTGCAGCAGGTCGCGGGCCGATTCCACGGCATGGTTGACGGTGGCGAAGGCGATCCGCCCGTCGAAGTGGCGGAGCATGAGTCGGGACATCAGTGTCTTGCCCGTACCGACTTCGCCCGTCAGCAGGACGTATCCCTTCCCCTCGCCCACGGCATAAATGAGCGTCGCCAGCGCTTCCTCGTGGTCGGGAGTCGGATAGAAGAAGCGCGGATCGGGCGTGTTGTTGAAGGGCGGTTCACGCAGGCCGAAATAACTGGCGTACACAGGAATCAGTCCGTTCTTCTCACAGCACGGGCGCGGACATCCGGTTGTCCTGGAGAATATCGGGCTCGGCGGGGGGGTGCTTGAGATATGTGACGGTTCGTTTCGCGAGTCCGGTTGCGGAAAAAGCCGGAAGCCACGTCCGAGAACCGCGCGGTCCGGTCGTTTTCCCGGCGGCAAGTTCGTTCAGGCAGCCGGTTTGAAACCCGATAAAACGGACGTGTGTCAGAGCGGACCGGGCCGCCGTCGCGCGGGTCAGCCCCGCGGTGGACCGCGGAGTGTCTGCGGCCTTCCGCAGCCGGGCGCGGATCCCGGCCCCGGCAAACGGAGCGCCGAGCCGTGAATTCGATGCGAATCAGGACGCCGTTACTGCTCGTGCTGTTGGCCGTCGGTGGATGTGTGTCGAACCAGGACCAGATCCACAACTGGCTCATGGAATACGAGCAGCCGAACTCGTCGTTTGAATACCGGGTCGGCATCCCGGACATCCTGCAGATTACAGCGCCACGCGTTCCCGAAATCGACGGAGAAATGCAGACCATCCAACCGGACGGCAAGCTCACGCTTCGTCTTCTCGGCGAGGTCCGCGTGGACGGGATGACCGCCCGTGAAATCGCCGCCAAACTGACGGAACTCCTGCGGGAGTACTACGAAGACCCGAAAGTGCAAGTGCGGGTCGCCGCGTACCGCAGCCAGAAGGTTTACGTGTTTGGCCAGGTCGGCGGCGCCCGGGGCGGCGTGGGAACGGCCAACCAAGGCAACGCTCAGGCGATTCCCTACACGGGCCGCAACACGCTGCGGGACACGCTGGCCGAGGCGGGCCTGAGCTTCATCGCCTGGCGCAGCCAGGTCAAGGTCATCCGGGCGAATCCGGCGCCCGACGGGCGGCATGTCATCACGGTGGACGTCGACCGGATGTTCGCGGAGGGCGACACCAGCCTGAACGTGCTGCTGGAGCCGGGAGACATCGTCTATGTGCCGCCGACACCGCTGGGGTGGGTGGGCCTGCGCATCCAGGAAGTGCTGTTCCCGCTGAGCCCGGTCGTGAACGCCTACACGCTGCCGGCCGGCCTGCTGACCGCGCACGATCGATACGAGGACCGATGATCCGCCGTGGCGGGCCCGGAGGCCCGTCGCGCCGGGAGGGTGTCATGGGACGCATCGCCGAAGCATTGAAGAAAGCGGAGCGGGAACGTCAACTTGCGTCGGCGGACGAGCCGTTGACGTCGACGGCGCCGCCGCCGCAGGCCCCGCCGGCACCGACCCGCACCTCGCCGGCGCCTGTGCCGGACCTGCAGTCGGTGCGCCCGGTGCGGTCCGCCTCGGAAGGCATGTCCGAAGCGCTGGTGGCCTACTACGACTCTTCCTCGATGATCGCCGAACAGTATCGCTCCCTGCGGACCCGGCTGCTGAGCATGAATCCCGCGAACGAGCCCCAGGTGCTCGCCATCACCAGCGCCGTCCCCCGGGAGGGCAAGAGCGTCACCGCCCTGAATCTCGCCCTGATCCTGTCCGAGATTCAGCACATGCGGGTGCTGGTTATCGACGGCGACTTCCGACGAAGCTCTCTGGCCCGTCTGCTGAATCAGCCGGGCGGGCCCGGGCTGGCCGACACGCTTCGGGGCCAGGCGCCCCTGGAGTCGATCATCCAGCCCACCGTGATGCCGAACCTGATGTTCATTCCCGCGGGCAAAATGGGCAACCGCAGCGCGGCCGACCTCCTCTCGTCGGAGGCCCTGGCCCGCATGCTCCGCAAGCTCCAGACGCAGTATCAGTGCATCATCATTGATACGCCGCCCGCCACCACGGTGACGGACGTGGGAATCATCGGCCAGCTCTGCCACGCGGTCGTCATGGTCATCCGGATGAATCGGACGCCGGGGCCGGTCGTGCGCCGCGCCGTGCGCATGCTCCAGGTGAACAACATTCCCGTGGCCGGCTGCGTGCTGGTGGGTCGGAACGAACGGAACACACGCTACGGCTACTACTACGGCTATTACCCGTACTACCGGTATTACAACGACTATTACCACCGCGAACGGCAGGAGTAGGACGCATGTCGGCTCCGGACGGTCGCTCGCGGCGGGCGGCGGGACGAACGGGGAAGGCGGTGCGGCGACCGGCGGAAGGGCGAACATGATCCGTGATCGCGTCATTGTCTGCCTGGCGAGCCGGTGGGACTACGATCCCACCAGCAAGCACCAGGTCATGCGCATCCTGGCTCGCGAAAACGACGTGGTCTGGGTGAACTACCGCGCGTCCCGACGTCCGCGGGCCACCGCGGCGGACGCCGGCGCGGTGATCTCCACGATCGGCCAGATTCTGCGTGGCGTCCGCCGGGCGGGCCCGCGCATGGTGCACTTCACGCCGTTGGTGATCCCCGGCGCCCTGCACCGGCTGACGCGGGCCTGGAATCGCCGGCTTCTGGTCCTCCAGGTGCGGCGGGCGATTCGGCACGTCCGGCGCTCGCCTAACCAGCCGGTTCAGGTCTGGACGTTCGCTCCCGACGGCGAGTTTCTGGCCGACGCGCTGCAACCGGAGTGTTTTTTGTACTACTGCGTGGACGAATACGGCGAATTTGAGGATTTTGATCGCGATGCCGTCACCACCGCGGAACAGCGCGTGCTGGCGCGGGCGGACGTCGTCGTCACCACGTCGCAGGCCCTCTACGAATCCAAGCGGTGCCGCAACCCCAACACGCACCTCGTCCGGCACGGCGTGGACGCGGCGCACTTCGCCCCGGCCCTGGACGACGGGCTGCCCCTGCCGGCCGAACTGGCGGGCGTCCGTGAACCGATTCTTGGGTTTTTCGGACTGATCCATCACTGGATCGACTGCGACCTGATGGAAGCGGTGGCGCGGCTTCGACCGGGCTATTCCTTCGTGCTCATCGGGGAAGACCGACGGAACCACGCCGGGCTGCGACGCTGTCCCAACGTGCACTTCCTGGGCCGACGGCCGTACGGCTCGCTGCCGGCCTACTGCCGCGCGTTTTCCGCCGGCCTCCTTCCATTCACCCGGACCCGCATGACGCGGAACATCAACCCGATCAAACTACGTGAATACCTTGCGGCCGGCCTGCCGGTGGTTTCGACGCCCCTGCCGGAGGCGGAACGGTATTGGCCGGAAGTCCGGATCGCCGCCGACGCCGAGAGCTTCGCCCGGGCCTGCGACGAAGCGGTGGCCGACGCGGCCCCCGCGCGGCGGCGCGCCCGCAGCCGACTGGTGGCCGACGAGACCTGGGATGCGGTGGTAGAGCGTCTCTCGATGCTGGCGGACGTTCCCGCGAGCGCCTCGGCGCCGGCGTGTGCGGCGCCGGCGGTGGTGGCGTGACGGACGAGGAGCCCCGTTCGCCGATCGGGCATCACTTCTGAATCGGCGGTCCGGCCAGGACTTCGAACTGATCCAGGGGAGAGGTATCGCCGCTGCGGATCAGGTCGATGTCGCGCCGGATGGTGGGTGCCGCGGTCCGGATGTAGCGCTGCGCGACGGCCCGTTTGCGCTCGCTGGCCGTCGCCTGCCGCAGGAAGATGTGCCCGACGATGACCGCAATGGCCGAGTCCACCAGTCGCCGGCCGGCGAGGTCCATGTACTGGCCGCCCTTTTCCTTGATCACGCGGATGCCGTCGAGCACCAGATCCTTGCCCTGGCTGAGGGTCTGCCGCAGGTCGCAGAGCAGGGCGTCCGTGTATTCGCGCTCTTCGTATTCGGCCACCAGCTTCTCGAAGGCGCCGCCGCAGACGCCGCGGACGGCCGCCACGATCTGGAGCTGGCTGGTGCCTTCGTAGATGGTGGTGATGCGGGCGTCGCGCAGATGGCGCTCCACCGGATAGTCCTTCATGTAGCCGGAGCCGCCCAGCACCTGAAGCGCGTCGCTGGCCACGCGCACGCACATCTCGGACGCGTAATACTTGCTCATCGGCGTCAGCATTCCGTTGCGCCGCTTGAGCACGCGGGCGTCGCCTTTTCGGCGCTTCAGTTCGTCCGGATCGGCCGGCGTGCGGAACTCCAGTACGCGCAGGTTGTTGTTTTCCACGTCGCAACTGCCGCTGGCCTCGTAGGTCAGGGCACGAGCCGCCTCGATGGCGATCCGCATGTCCGTGATGAGCTCCGCCACCGCGGGCAGCTTTTCGATGGGCACGCCGAACTGTTTGCGGCTGCGTCCGTAATCCCGGGCCACCCGGAACGCCGCTTCCGCGATGCCCAGGGACTGCGCGGCGATGCCGATGCGCGCTCCGTTCATGAGGCTCATGGTGTACGAGATCAGGCCGAGCTGCCGTTCGCCGATCAGCCGGGCGGGCACGTCGTCATACACCAGCTCGCAGGTGGGCGAGCCGTGAATGCCCAGTTTGGATTCCAGGTGCCGGACCTTCAGGCGCGGTGACCGCTCGTTCACAAACAGGCTCAGTCCGCGCCCGTCTTTCACGTCCGGTTCGCTGCGGGCCAGCGTCAGGAGCACCTCGCCGCAGCCGTTGGTGATGAACCGTTTGACGCCGGTCAACCGCCATTGGCCGTCGTCGTCCTGCCAGGCCCGCAGTCCGACGGATTGCAGGTCCGACCCGGCGTCGGGCTCGGTGAGGGCCATGGCGCCCGTCAGCTCGCCCTGGGCGAAGCGCGGCAGAAACTCCCGCCGGATTTCCTCCCTGGCGAACGCGTTGATCGTCTCGGCGATGCCCTGGAGGCCGAAGATGTTCATCAGCGATGCATCGGCCCGGCTGACGATCTCGTTGGCCATGGTGTAGATCACGTTGGGGCAGTTCAGCCCGCCGTACGCGCGGGGCAGGGTGAACCCCATCAGGTCGGCCTGGCCCAGCGCGCGCAGGTTCGCCCGCACGCCCTCGCCCAGCGTCACCGTGCCGTCTTCATTCAGGTGGTTGCCCTCGTGGTCCACCTGCTCCGCGCGCGGAGCGATCTGGTTGCCGGCCACGTCTCCCACGATGTCCAGGATGCGGCGGTAGTTGTCCACCGCGTCCGCGGCGTCCAGCGGGGCGTATTCGCTGCCCGGCCCATCCGCCGCCCGGAAATCGTCTTCCTGGATGGCGGCGATGCGCGCCAGGTCCAGGTGCTCGAACAGGAATTGCAGGTCGTCGTTATCACGAAAAAAGTTCGGCATGGTTCTGCTCGGCCTCGATGCTCAGGAAACTCGGCTTTCTTCGACTTGCCCCCCGGCCGGCTGGGCCCGCTCCTTGATCGCGCGGATCATCATCGGGATCACCTGGTTTAGGTCCCCGACGATCCCGTAGTGCGCCACGGAGAAGATCGGGGCTTCCCGGTCCCAGTTGATGGCGATGATCTTGGCGGATTCTTCCATCCCCGCCCGGTGCTGAACGGCCCCGCTCACGCCGCAGGCGATGTACAGGGCCGGCCGGACCGTGGTGCCGGTCTGGCCCACCTGGTGCTCCTTGCCGATGAACCCGCTGTCCACCGCCGCTCGCGATCCGCCCACCACGCCGCCGACCGCCGCCGCCAGGTCGTGGATGAGCTTGAAGTTTTCCTTGCTCCCCACGCCGCCGCCGCCGGTGACGATGGTCCGTGCGGCTTTGAGGTTCACCTTCCGCGGCTCGCGATGCCGCTCGATGAGCCGCATCGCCAGATCAAAATCGGTGAACGCGACCTTCTCCTCAACGATCTGCCCGCTGCGCCGCGGGTCGCCGCCGCCCAGGGCCATCACGCCCTCGCGGACGGTGGCCATTTGCGGCCAGCGGTCGTGGTTGATGATCGTCGCGATGATGTTGCCGCCGAACGCGGGCCGCACCTGCAGCAGCAGGTTCTTGTGCGTGACGCCCGACCGGGTGTCTTCGTAATCGCCGATCTGCAGGTCGGTGCAGTCGGCTGTCATGCCCGCCCGCATCTCCGAGGCGACCCGCGGGGCCAGGTCCCGCCCGAGCGGCGTCGCCCCGTACAACACGATCTGCGGCCTGTGCCGGTTGATCAGCTCGCACATCACGCGGGCGTAGGGCAACGTCCGGTAGTACTCCAGCTTCGTATCGTGCACGACGTACACCGTGTCCGCGCCGTGCGCGATCAGCCGGTAGGACAGCTCGCGGACGTTCCAGCCGGGCAGAACCGCGCCTACGCGCACGCCCAGGCGGTCGGCCAGCTCGCGCGCCTTGCCGCACAGTTCCAGCGAGACGTCGTTGAGGCTTTCATCTTCCTGTTCGGCGAAGACCCAGACTTCGCCCTTGCGGTTCGGTTCGATCATGGATTTCGCTCTGTGCTCCTGGCGTTTCGGTTCGAGGCGTGGGCCGTCGCGGCGCCGTCATCCCAGCGTGTGGTCTACGATCAGCTCGTGCACCATCCGTCGCACGCCTTCCTCGTTCGGCGGAATTTCCGTGTACCCCTCTTTGGTGAGCACGATGGATTGGATGCGATGCACCTTGGTCGGCGAACCGGCCAGCCCGCACCATTCCAGATCCGCCCCCAGATCCTGCAGGTTCCACGTTTCGATCAGAAGGCCGCGCACCTGCAGAGCGAGCATGCGCTTCTGCAACTCCGCGTCCTTGTGATCGTCCGCGGCGTCCGGCATCTGGGCGTTGATCTCCCGCGATACCTCGTCCCGGGCCCGGGCCCGCTTGTACCGCATGACCCGCCGGGCGGCGGCCGGCCGCGGAAGATTGGCAATGTCCAGCACCGTCAGAAGGGCGGGAAGCCGCGTTTCCAGCACCTCCCAGCCCTTGCCGACATTCCGCCGGACGCGGGCCGTCGTGTCGGTCAGTTCGATGAACCGCTCAAAATACGTCACCTGGGGGATGCCCAGCTTCTCCGCCATCTGCGGCCCGACCTGGGCCGTGTCGCCGTCGATGGCCTGCCGACCGCAGAACACCAGGTCATACGTGGCCAGCTTGCGGACGGCCTGGCTCAGGATGTATCCGGTGGCCAGCGTATCGCTGCCCGCCGCCCGTCGGTCCGTGATCAGAATCGCCCGGTCGGCGCCCCGATACAGGCACTCCCGCAGCACCTCGCAGGCGTTCAGCGGACCCATCGTCAGCGCCGTCACCGTGCCGCCGAAGCGATCGCGAACGTCCAGGGCGGCCTCCAGCGCGTGGAGGTCTTCCGGATTGAAAATCGCCGGCAGAGCGGCCCGGTTCACGGTGCCGTTATCCTTCATGGCGTCGGCCGTGATGTTGGCCGTGTCCGGCACCTGCTTGACGCATACTATCGAATGATAACCCAAGTTCGTTCTCCCACTCGCTGCATGACAACAGATGGACGGCGAGAGCCGCCGGAGAACGTAGTGGAGCGGGGAGGGAACGTCAAGTCGCTTGATCGCCCGACGCGTGCCGGATAGAGTGTCTGCTCGCCGGCGGCCTCGGGCGTGCCGCCGGGCGCACCGCATCCCGATTGCAGAGGACCGGCCATGCAAACCCTTCACGGAACAGTACTTCAACCGCGTTCCGCCACGGAGTGCATGATCCACGAGAACGCATGGGTCCGGATTGACGATTGTGGCCGGATTCACGAAGTCGTCCCGGCCGGCGCCGGGACGGGCGCGACGGTGGGCGATGCCTCGTGCTGGATTCTGCCGGGCTTCATCGATGCCCACTGTCACGTGCCGCAGTGGGAGCGACGCGGGATCGACGGCCTGACTCTGTTCGACTGGCACGAGAGAATCGTCTATCCCGCCGAGGCGCGGTTTGAGGATCCCGACTTCGCCGAGCGGAAGGCGGAGGCCTTCGCCACCGGCGTCATTGGGTTCGGAACGACCACGGTCGCCGCCTTCGGCTGTCCGTTCCCCGAATCGGCGGACCGCGTGTTCTCCGTGTTCGCCCGCCGCGGGCTGCGGGCCGTTTTCGGCATGATGCTGAACGACGTGAACTGCCCGGCGCCGCTGTGCCAGCAGACCAACGCCGCCCTGGATCAGGCTCGCGAGCTGGGCGCCAAGTGGCACGGTGCGGAAAACGGCCGCCTGCACTACGCCTTCTGCCCCCGGATGCCCGTCTGTTGCAGTGAGGCCATGATGCGCGGCGCCGCCGCCCTGGCCCGGATGCTCGGCTGTTACGTGCAGACGCATCTGGCCGAGTCGCCCGCCGAGGTGATGGCCGTCCGCGAGGCTTTTCCCGAGCGACTCGATGGCGTGGACGTGCTGGCCGAAATGGGCCTGCTGACCGACCGAACGCTATTCGGGCACGGCGTCTTTCTCTCCCGGGCCCAGCGCCAGCAGGTGGCCGAGGCGGGTACGACCATCGTCCATTGTCCGACGGCCAATCTTTTCCTGGAAAGCGGTCTGATGGATTACGTGGCCCACCGCTCGGCCGGCATCCGCATGGCGCTGGGCAGTGGAGTGGGCGGCGGGCCCAATCCGTTCATGCCGCAGGTCGCGGTGGATTTCCTTCAGACCGCCAAGGGTTTGAAGGTCTACGCCATGCCGCGGCGGACGCACGACGTGCCCACACCGGCCGAAGCCTGGTGGCTGCTCACCCGCGGCGCCGCGGCCGCTCTGCACATGGACGATCGGATCGGGTCCGTGGAGTCGGGCCTGGAGGCGGACCTGCTGGTCGTGCGCCCGGAGCCCTGGATTGCGGAGCTCCCGCCGGATCAGCGTATCTCCGCGCTGCTCTACACCCTGCGCCCGCAACAGATCGAACACGTTTTCATCGCCGGCCGCCGAGTCGGCCCGTGACCCGGATCAACCGTAGTTGTGGTCCCCCGACGGGGCGGCGGAAGTCAGATGAGCCCGCGGAGCAAGCCCTGGCCCCTGGAGCCGAGGGCGGGAATCCCGGTCAAGCCGCTCTCCGACGGGTGCGGGCTTTGCCGTGCGGCAGGCCCGTGACTGGGCTCGGAAGCTGCAGGTTGCCGCTGTACGTGGCTGGACTCCGGGCGCGACTCTGCGTTAACTTGGAGAAGGCATCGCGAAATCTGGAGCCCGAATCGATGGTGGAGCCGGTCCCGCCGGGACTTCATGAGCTTGTGCCTGAGCCGTTGCGAGAGCTGAAGTCTCCGCAGACGGGCATCCCTCGCATCGCGAAGGATCGGCGGCTTACCCAGGCGATCGAGCGTGCCCTGCCGGCCGTGCCCACCCGGCACCGACTGGCCCTCGCCGATGCGCGAACGGTCTCGTTCCTTCCAGACGAGTCCGTCCATCTGATTCTGACGTCCCCACCATACTGGACGCTCAAGAAATACCGGAATACGGACGGCCAGTTGGGTCACATAGACGATTATGCGGAGTTTCTGGGCGAGCTGGATCGGGTGTGGGAGCGGTGTTTCCGCGCGCTCGTGCCCGGCGGTCGTCTCATTTGCGTGGTGGGGGACGTGTGTCTGTCCCGTCGGAAGAACGGCGGGCGGCACCGGGTGGTTCCGCTTCACGCGTCCATCCAAGAGCGTTGTCGCGAAATCGGATTTGACAATCTCGCTCCGATCATCTGGCACAAGATCGCAAATGCCGTGTACGAGGTCGAGCGGGGCGGCGGGTTTCTCGGCAAGCCGTACGAGCCGAACGCGGTCATCAAAAACGACATCGAGTTCATCCTGATGGAACGGAAACCCGGCGCCTACCGCAAGCCTGCACTGACGACTCGGATCATGAGCGTCATTCCCGAAGACGCCCAGCGCGAGTGGTTCCAGCAAATCTGGACGGGGCTGACCGGTGCGTCCACCCGGAACCACCCCGCGCCGTTTCCTCTGGAACTGGCGGAGCGGCTGATCCGGATGTTCAGTTTCGTCGGCGACACGGTCTACGATCCGTTTCTGGGAACGGGCACGACTTCGCTGGCGGCGGCAAGATGCGGGCGCAACAGCGTGGGCACCGAGATTGATCCGGAGTACTACAAGGCCGCCGTCGACCGGCTGGAACGCCACACCGGCAGCTTGTTCGGCACCACGCAGATCGAGCAGGTCGCGGTATGATAGACCCCTTTAGGCGAGAATTGTCGCAGGCCGTGGCTTTCTTTTGGGAAACACGCCGGAAACAATCGGCCCGGCAGGGAGCCAGGACCGGCCGGAAGGATCCGGGCGCTCGATCGGCCGTCACGGGCGGAAAGCAGTGTGACGGCTTCGTGCATCTGGTCAAATCCCTGTTGGTGGAGGCGGGTCTTCCAGATGCGAGCATTCACTGCCGGCGGGCGACGCTGCCCGGGTATTTTCGCCCCACGAAGGACTGGGATTTGCTGGCGATTGCCGACGGAAACCTGATCGCGACAATCGAGTTCAAATCCCAGGTCGGCCCCTCGTTCGGAAACAACTTCAACAATCGAACGGAGGAGGCGATCGGCTCCGCTACCGATCTGTGGACCGCGTTTCGTGAGGGCGCCTTCAAGGATTCGGTCCGTCCATGGCTGGGCTATTTCCTGATGCTCGAGGACGCGCCGGAGTCGACAAGGCCCGTGAACGCGAGTGAGCTCCACTTCAGCGTTTTCTCCGAGTTTCGGGACTCGTCGTATGCCAGGCGCTATGAACTGTTGTGTCGGCGGCTTGTCCGCGAGCGGCTGTACGACGCTGCCTGCTTCATCATGAGTACACGCAAGGCGGGGTTGAAGGGGCGATATTCCGAGCCTTGCGATGAGATATCGTTCCGCCGATTGGCGACTTCGCTGACCGGCCACGCCGCGGGCTACGTGAAGTTTCGCAGCGGGCGGCGCCGATCGTGATCCTGATCGCTCACGCGTGCCGTGCGGCCGGCCCGGGGTGGGGAACCGAGCGTCGACGGAGAGCGATACGGCAGGAACGCCAGCCGATGAGGGCTTCCGCCATCGCCGGCCGGCGTTCGTTTGTTCTTCGCAATTGTCGTTGTCTGTCGCGAGCCGCCTCGATCGCCTACACCAGCCGCCGGCGGTAGCCGAACAGCATCACCAGAGCGCCCATCGTCGACCAGGCGAGGGTCGCCGGCTCGGGCAGCGCCCGGATTTCGACCACCAGGTCGTTGTAGTCCAGGTCGGAGGAATTCTTGGGCAGGTCTTCCCAGAACAGCAGCCAGACGGTCTCGTACGTGTCCAGTCCCGTGACGCGATACGTCACCATGTGATCCAGTCCGTCGCTGTTCCGCTTCGGATCGGAATACCACGTGTTCGTGCCGTTCTGATCGCGGCGGACCCATCGCCATACGTCGTTCGTCAGGTCGATCGATGCGGAGCCGGTGACGTTCATGGCCTGTCCCTGAACGTCGAAGAGCAGCTCGAACCCGTTGCCCCGGTCAAATCCGAACCGCTGCGAATGATCGGCGTAGCGGGCCACGGCCGTGGCGGAGATCGAGCCGCCGGACCAGACGGCATCCGCCGCGCTGCCGCGCACGCCGTCCGTCACGCTCAGGACACCCATGGGCCGCAGAGAGTCATCCTGTCGCAGCACCCGAATCCCCGCCGCGCCGCCGCGGCCCACGAAGTCCTTTCCCACGGCGGAAAAGGCGCCCGAATAGAGCGATTCGAGTATCGCCTGGTGGCTCGCCTCGCCGGATGCCGGCCGGGAGATCGGGATCGTCGCCGCACCCGCGGTGCCGACGCTCAACGCCAATCCACACATCATCACAGTTGCGATTCGGCTCATTGTCTTCTCTCCTCTCGATTATGCCGGGCCTCGTCGCCGCGGCCGGGATGCACGCGACTCCGGATCCCTGACGGTGTTCTTCTTTCGTGCGGCGAATGGCTGGAGGTGCGGGAGGTCGGCGTGTCTTCCCTCTCCAGTTGTTCGAATCGTAGGCGGGGTTTCGCCGAAGTCCAGCGACCGCGGGCATTCCCGAACGGTCCTGTGCGTCCGAGATAAACGTCCGGTAGAACACGCATGCGCCGTCCCGCCGGAACGGGATTATCTTCCAGTTGCCCCGCCGACGCCGGTTTTTGCCTTGTCCGGCTCCTATCTTCGCGGGTAAAAACGTGTCTTGGCTTATGGGGCTTCCCGCGTCCACGTTGCGACGTCGGGCCAGAGTGAGCGTTTCGGAGAGATTGCCATGAACCCAAGAGCGGTCGTGTCGGCCTTCGCGGCGGCAGCCGTGTGTTCCTGTTCCGCGATGGCGCAGGGTCCCGGCCTGCCCGCCGGTCTGACCGCTCACGTCCAGCCGGTGGCCGGTGGGTTCATCGACTGGGCCGAGGGCGTCATTCTGGCCGAAGGCAAGGGGATCGGCGAAACCCGCGACGAACAGGGCCGGCTCATGGCCCAGCGGGCGGCCGACGCGGGTGCGGCACGCAACGCGCTGGCCATCGCTCTGGGCGTGCCGCTGGACGGCCTCACGCGGGTCGGCGGCGCGGCCGACGCGCAAGTGAGGATCCGGGGCGTGATCCGCGGACATCAGGTGACGGATTCCCAGTGGTTCCCCGACGAGACGCCGCCCCGCGCCCGCGTGACTCTTCGTGTGCCGTTCTGGGGAGCCAAGGGGATCGCGACCGTGTTCTATCAGCAGCAGCGGAGGGCGGCGGCCCGTCGCGCCAACCGGCTCTCGCTCATTGCCGACGAAGTGGACGTCTCCGACAGTCTGCTGATCATCGACGCCCGCGGTCTCCATGCCGTCCCCTGTCTTTTCCCCGTCGTGACTGACGAGCAGGGACGAATCATCTACGACGTGTCCCGGGTGGCCGGCGATCGCGCGGATCGAGCCCCCGTCGTCCGCTACGTGGAATCGCGGCTCTCCTTCCAGCAACTCTCCGCCGCGTTTGACGAATCGGCCCTTCGGCCACGGCTGGCCTCATATCGGTCAGGCGATCCGCCGGCGGCGCCCGCCGCCAGCCAACCGACCTCGGCGCCAACCACTCAGCCGGGCTCGCAGGGCGCTTCTGTCAAACGCCGCCGCAAGCCGATCGTGGTGAAGGCGACGGACGCCGGCGCCGCCGCGGACGCGCAGATCGTGCTGACGACCGAAGACGCCGAGACGTTGCGGCAGACGCCGGAAGGCGCGAGCCTGTTGCGCAGCGGGCGCGTGGTCATCGTGGTGGATTCGGCGGCCGCGGGCGTCGAGGGTCGCGGACCCGCCGCACCCGACGAACCGCTGATCGCCCGGGCGATTCCGTGAACCAATCTGAACCAGATCATCCGGCATATGGACTTCAGGACCGCTCCGTGCCGTCCGCGCGGCTGTGTCGGCTGATCGGCTGGCTTCTGCCCGTCGTGCTGGCGGCGGGCGGCGCGGCGCTGGAGCGGTCCGGCGCCCTTGAGCGGATCGAAAACGGGAGTCTGGATTGGCGGTTCCGCCTGCGCGGAACGCGGCAGCCCCGGCAGGACATCGTGATCGTGGAGATGGATCGGGCCAGCCGCGGATCGCTGTCGCCCGGCGACCGGATGTTCCAGTTGCGTCGCTTCCTGCCCGCCACGATCGAGAACCTCTCTCGCGCCGGCGCCGCCGTAATCGGGCTGGATGTCGTTCTGGAAGGGGAGGGCGAACCGGCCGCGGACGCCCTCGTGGCGCGGGCCATCGCGGACGCAACCGCGCCCGTCGTGCTGGCCGTCGCTCATACGGACGGCAGTGTCAAGCGGCCGGCGGCCCGATTCCGCCAGGCGGGCGCCGACGAAGGGGTGATCAACGTCAGCGAGGATGTCGACGGCGTCTTGCGGCGCCTGCCCCCGACGCTTCATCTGACCGTCCCCGAGCCGGATGGCAACCTCGTCCAGGTGCCGCACTTTCCGCTGGTTGTCGCCTGGTACGCCGTGCCGCCGGAGCGGGCGGGCCGGACGGTTCGCCTGGATGCGGACGGCGCGTGGATCGGCCCGCACCACCTTCGCGCCGGCGAATGGGTGGATTTTCAGGCGATCCGCGAAAACGGATGGGTTCGCCTGCCCCTGGCCGATGTCGTGAGCGGTTCATTCGATCCGGCCTGGGTCGAGGGCGCCGTCGTGCTGGTGGGCGAATCCCGCTCCATTGCCGACACCTTCACTCTTCCGCTCGGCGGCCCGTTGACTCCCGGCGTGTACTATCACGCATCCGTGGTCGCCCAGATTCTCGACGACCGACACCTTCGATCCGTGCCGGCCCGCCCCGCATATCGCGCGGGTCTGACGGGCGCGCTTGGCCTGCTGGCCGGCTGGTTCGCCTGGAACCCCCGGCGGTGGTGGGAGTTGCGGCACGGGACGGCCATCCTGGCCGCTTACATCACGGCGGGCGCGATTGTCTTCCTCGGCGGCTGGGTTCTGTTGTCGGTGGCGGCGTTTCGGCACGCAGTGGTGGTTCCGCTGGCCGGTCCGGTGTTGAGCATGGCCCTGATCATGGCCACGGGCCTGGCCGTGCAGTGGGTGATCATGAGCGCCAACGCCCGCCGCCTGGCCGAACGGGCCCGGCGCATTGAGATGCTGTTCGGGCAGAGCGTTTCTCACAGCGTGCTGGATGCGCTCAAGGCGGAGCCCGGCCGCATCCTGGACACACACGTGCGGGAAGTGACCGTGCTGTTCTGTGATATCCGGGGTTACACCGCCGCCAGCGCGAGCCTTTCGCCGCTGGAAACCGCCCGGATGCTCAACGAGTACTTCACCGACGTGACCGACGCCATCTTCGAACACGACGGGTTTATCGACAAGTTCGTGGGCGATGAGGTCATGGCCGTCTTTTCCGTTCCGCTCGAACAGCCGGACCACGTGGCCCGGGCCGTACGAACGGGCATGGCGATCCGGCAGCGCGTGCGGCGACTCAACGAGCGCCGCGCGGCGCGCGGTCAACCGCCGCTGGCCTGCGGCATCGGCATTCATACCGGCCCCGCCGCGGCCGGACACGTCGGGTCGATCCGCCGATCGAACTTCACCGTGGTCGGCGACACGGTGAACGTGGCGGCCCGCATCCAGCAACTGGCCCGGCGCGGCGAGCTGCTGATCAGCCGGGCCGTCCGAGATCGGCTTCCCGAGGGTATGGATGCCGTGCCGTGGCGGACCGTGGAACTGCGTGGAACCGCCGTCCCGCACGAACTGTTTGAGATCGTGACGTTGTGAAGCCCCCGGCGGCATGATTCCGCGCCCGGCTTCCCGGCCTGCAAGCGCTCCGAAGGCGCTACTGCGCTGATTGTCCGTCCTCCACAAAACCGCCGGCCGGCTGGTCGAGGCCGTCGAGGAGGCCTGATTCCGATTATCCGCTGCCTGCCCCCAGCGCACCCACCATCGCCATCTCGAACGCGGTGGCGTAGTACGTCGCTACGTCCCGTGGCGGCGTGGCGCCGCGGTTTTCGTCGGCGACCATTCTACGGAACGCCGCGCCGAATCTTCTCATGCCTGTTGCTGTGCCCGCGCTGCCAACCGTCTCAGCCGCCCAGATCAGATAGTGAACGTAGTCATTCAAGCCGCGTGCGTACTCCTGGTCCGCGCGCAGAGGCGCCAGGGCGGCCTCCCACCGTCGGCAGGCCGCCTGGATATCCGCGCGGAAATGCGGGAACGCCTGGTTGCGCACCACCGCGCGGTCGAAGATCGGGAACAACCGCGGGTTGAAGAAATGCAGGAACTTCGAGACCGCCATCGCCGATATGTTCCCGGCGGGCAGCTGTTTCACCCCGCTCATTGCCTTGAGACAACCCCACACCATCCGCAAGTCACGACCGGCGGCGAGGGCGGGCAGATCGAGCGCCTCCCGACCGCACGCCCGACAGGGCGGCGAACCAAGCACTCGGTGGACCCGCTCCGCCGACCAGCCTTCTCCGTTGCGGAAGATCTGCCAATACCCGCGTAGAGTGGCGTGGATCTCGCGCATCGCGCACCCGTCGCCACAGCCGGACGAAAACGCGGCGTCCGCCAGGCCGTAGAGCCGGGCCTTCTCGCTCACCCACCAGCCGCGCGTCTTGCGCCGACGGGCGTACGCCGCCAGGACATCATCGATGCGGCCTGGTCGAAAGAAAGTCGAAGCGCCGGACATAACGCCCGATTCTAACGGTTGGGATCCTCGGAAACGATGGGGGAGGCACAGACCTGCCCCCTTGCCGACTCGCGTCGCGAGGAACGCCCCGACCGCGCTGTCGGGTTTACGTGCCGCCGAAATACCCCGACAAGAAGAGGGAAAGGATGGCCGTCCAGAAGGAAGCCAGGAACCCGGCGATCGCCATGCGGACTTCGGGGCCGACCAGCCAGCCGCCGAGGTCCAGGTTCGCCAGCCCCACGAACACCAACCCGGGCGCCCACCGGACCAGACAAGTCATCATAAGGCTGCCTCCCGCCCGCAGTTGCCGCACGGGCGGCGGCATTATACGCGGGTTCAACTGTCTGCAAAACACCGTCCCCACCCTGACCGCGGGCCAGACCTCGGGTACGATACGCCGGCGATGAGCGCCGATGAGATCAACAGGGCCCGCTACCTTGTGGACCGGTTCATGTCCGAGCACACGCTGCCCGTGGGGCCGGACCATGCCTGCCCCTATCTGCCCGGTCGGACGGCGTGCAGCGAGGGCCTTGAGGTGAATGCCCTGGACGCAGCGCTCTACCTGGCGTTCATGGATCGCGGGTTCCGCCGCAGCGGTCGCGTCATCTACCGCCCCTCGTGTCGGCAGTGCGCCGAGTGCATACCCATCCGCATCCCCGTGCCGCGATTCCGGCCATCCCGATCGATGAGGCGTGCCTGGCGCCGCAACCACGATCTGCGTGTTGACGTGGGGCCTCCGATTCCCGACGACGAGAAATACGACGTCTACGTGCGCTACCTGGAGCACCAGCATGACGGCACCATGACCGGCAGCCGCGAGGAATTCCTCAATTTCCTTTACGATTCCCCCGTGCAGACGCTGGAGTTCACATACCGCCTCGGGCGGCGGCTCATCGGAGTCAGCCTTGCCGACCCCTGTCTTGACGTGCTCAGTACGGTGTACATGTATTTCGATCCGGCGCACGGCAAACGCAGTCTGGGCACGTATTCCATTCTCTGGGAAATCGCATATGCCGCCCGGCAGAATCTCGGCTATTACTATCTGGGCTACTACGTCGCCGATTGTCCCAAGATGAACTACAAAGCCAACTACCGGCCGTTCGAGCTGCTCCGCCGCGACGGTCGCTGGGAGCCCGGCCCCGATCGGCTCGAGTGAAATGACCGAGACACCCGAATATCGGCGGATCCTGCTCATCAAACCCAGCTCGCTGGGGGATGTGATCCATGCGCTGCCGGTGCTCCATGGCCTGCGCATGCGGTTTCCCGACGCCCATATTGCGTGGTTGATCTCGACGGCCTGCGCACCGCTCATTCGTCACCATCCGGAGATTTCGGAGGTGATCGAGTTCGATCGGCGTCGGTACGGCCGCATCT
Organism: Planctomycetota bacterium; assembly: GCA_052034525.1. Classification (GTDB taxonomy): domain Bacteria; phylum Planctomycetota; class Phycisphaerae; order UBA1845; family UBA1845; genus JAFGJQ01. Next base: position 81,519 of record JBPOIK010000062.1, on the reverse strand, counting down.
CCCGAAGCCTGCGGATCAGCCGTGAGTTCGCCGGGTTCGTAGCCGACCTGCGGGCCCGTCGGTTCGACCTGGCCATCGACCTGCAAGGACTTTTTCGAAGCGGATTCCTCACGTTCGCGTCCGGCGCTCCCGTGCGGATCGGCTTTCGCAGAGCCCGTGAGTTCGCCTGGCTCTTCTACACCCGCGAGATTCCCGTGTCTGACCCCGATGTTCACGCGGTGGACAGGAACTACGCCGTCTCCGGCCTGCTGGGTTTCGCCGATGTGCCGATCCGATTTGACTTGGCCGTCACCGAGGCCGAACGACGCCAGGCCCGCGATCTGCTGCGCGGCGCGGGAATCCACCCGGACCGTCCTTTTGTGGCCGTGCTTCCGGGTGCCCGATGGGACACAAAGCGCTGGCTTCCAGAGCGTTACGCATCCGCGTTGAGCCGATTGACTGTGGAGTACGGCGTGCGCTGCGTGTTGCTTGGCGCCCCGGATGAAGCCGATCTCTGCTCCACAATTGCATCACAAGTGACTGCTGACAATAGTCTTAGGCCTGTTTCGCTGGGCGGCGGGACGGGCTTGCGTGAGCTAGTCGCGATTCTGGAACACGCCGCCGTCGTCCTCTGCCAGGATTCGGCTCCCGCTCACGTGGCGGCCGCCCTGGGGCGACCGACGGTCTGCATCCTGGGGCCGACGAACGCCCGCCGGACGGGCCCCTATGGGTCGGGCGCCCGGCTGATCCAGGCCGATCTGCCCTGTTCGCCGTGTTATCTGCGTTCTTTGAGTCATTGCCAGTTCGGGCACGAGTGCATGCACCAGGTGGAGGTGAGCACCGTAGTGGATGCGGTGGTCGCGCAGATGGGGCGGGCGAACACGCGGCCGGAGTGTCTTTCGGAAGGCGGATCCTCCTGAGTCCGTGCAGACTTCCACGCGGTTGACCGACATTCGCGGGAGCGGCGCAGACGACAGCGAGACTCCGCAGTAGACTGATGAATCTTGCTCCGGGTTGGTGACTCTTGTCGGTAAGGTGGCTTGAAGTTGTCCGATCTTCGTCGCCGGTGGCGAAATTTCATCTACAGGCGTATCCTTCACGCGGATGACACGCCGCATCGGATCGCGCTGGGCGTGGCGGTCGGGCTGTTCGTCGCCTTCACCCCGCTCATGGGCTTCCAGATGTTGATTGCACTGGCGCTGGCCGCCCTGGTCCGGGCGAACAAGACCGTGGCCATTCCGATCGTGTGGATCACCAATCCGGTGACGGCCCTGCCGATCTATGGTGTATGCTGGTGGCTGGGCCGGTGGATCCTGACGGGCCGTTTTGCCGGCGACCCCGGCCAGTTTGAGAACATCCTGGGTGTCCCGCCGGAGTATTCCGGATTCGGCGTGCTGGCCCATCTGCATGAGTCGGCGTTCTGGCGGTATCTGGCGGGTGTCATTCTCAGCCTCAGCGTGGAACTCTGGGTTGGATGCCTGCTTGTCGGCGCCATCAGCGCTGGCACGGGGTATTTCGTGTCCCGTCGCATGATCATCGTCTACCGCAGGCGCCGCGCGGCCCGCAAACTGCGGAAAAAACTCGTTCGACCGACAATCCACACGCTTCCCACCGGACGGGCCCGACGCAGGCGGGTGCGCACCGATCGAGCATGATGGCAACAAAAAGTCTGCGACACAGAGAAAACGCCATGCGACGGGCGGAAGGCAGGCGGGCGGCCCAAGGCGGACCCCCATGAAGCCGCTTCCGCCCGGCATCCGGCTGGTCCTGGCATCGAGCAGCCCGCGTCGAGCGGCTCTGCTGCGCGCGGCCGGTTACGTCTTCGAGGTCGTGCCGCCCCGTGTGGATGAGCCGGCCGGCGTCCAGCCGGATGTCACTCCTGCTCAGCAGGCCGAAGCGCTGAGTTATTTCAAGGCGGCGGCCGTCGCGCGAGACCGGAACGCCGCGCTGGTCCTTGCGGCCGACACGATTGTCGTTCTGCATGACCGGGTGTTCGGCAAACCTGCCGACGCGGACGACGCGCGGCGCATTCTCGCGTCGCTGGCCGGCACGACGCACCAGGTGATCACCGGCCTGACCCTGCTGGATTGTGCCAGCGGCCGGCGGATCATCACGCATGATCGGAGCTCGGTAACCCTGCGGCGTTTTGAACCCGGCGAGCTGGACGCCTACATCCGTTCGCAGGCCTGGCGCGGAAAGGCGGGGGCCTACGGAATCCAGGATCGGGCCGACGCCTTCCTTACTCGCCTGGAGGGGAGCTATTCCAACGTGGTGGGGCTGCCTCTGGAACTCCTGGAAGACTCCATCGCCGCCCTGTACGCGCCGGCCCCGACGCCGGCATCCAAGGACGGACCCGCAAACGGTCGATAGACACCCAGAACGAGCTGTACGCACCGGCCTTCCGCGCCGGGCGAGCGGAGATTTGAGATGAGACACCTCCAGGGACTGCCGGCAATCGCGCTTCTGGCGGCGGGGACTCTCGTGGCGGGCTGTTTTGCTCCGCCGCCCGCGGCGAAATCCTCGCTTCTGGTCGGGCTCGAAGCGCCGGATTTCACGCTGGAACAACTCGACGGCAATCGCGTCTCGCTCGCCGACTTTGCCGCGCGTCCCATCCTGCTGACGTTCTGGGCGCAGGGGTGCCGATTCTGTCGGGCGGAGGCTCCGGAGCTGCAACGCCTGTATGCGCGGCACGCGGAGGAAGGCCTGGTCGTACTGGCCGTCAATGCGTGGGACGAAAGCCCGAGCGCCCTGCGCGTGTTCGCTCGCGAAAAATCGCTGAGCTACCCCATTCTGCTCAACGGCGGCGCCGTGGCCAGGAACCTTTATCACATCAACAGCGTCCCCACGCATGTCTGGATCGGCCGGAGCGGCCGGATTGAAGACGTGACCACGGGATACACCCCGGTCGACCACCCGAAAACGCAGGAACGCATCCACCGGCTGGTGAACCCGCCGCCTCCGCGAAACCGCGGGCGCTCGCAAACGAGACCCCAAGAGTAGAACGCGCGGCTCGAGACGCTCCGCGCGTGTGTCCGGCGGCCCGCATCGCGAACGCGCCTCTTGTGCGTGCCGGCCATCGGCTCGAAGCTTGACTTCGCCGATGGAAGGAAGGTAGTATGATTTCGGACTGCCTGGAAGGCGGTCGGTTTATCCAGAGTGGCCGAGGGAACAGGCCCGATGACGCCACAGCAACCTGGTCCCCCCGGACAAAGGTGCTCATTCCTGCCCGAACGATCGGGAGAGATAAATTGACTTGCTGAGCGCCTCGCCGCCCCGGCGAAACCCGCGTCAGAGGCAGTTATCCCCCGAAATTGCGTTGCGACGGGTCTCAACGTCCGATAGCCGTTGCGCCCTCGCGCCGGACTCACGAGACGGTTTCGCCCGGTCGATTTCTTCTCCGGCGGCGCGGTTCGCTCCGCCGCCGGTTCGAGGAACCCGGGCACGTCCCCGCGTGGGTCGGAACGAATGCCCCAGCATGGGCGGAGGTGTGTGTCGTGGAATGGCCGTGTCATCAGAAGACCTCGGACACAATCCGCCGCAGCGCGGATTGCCGGGACTTGCCCGTCGTCGTGATCAAGATCGGGGGTTCAGTTTTCACCGATCGCAGCGCTTACACGCGCTGCGCCGCTTATTTGAAGAGGCACCTGGACGCGGCGCCCCGCGAGAAGCTGATCGTCGTGGTGTCGGCGGAGTTCGGGGTGACGGACCGATTGCAGGAACTGGCGCGGGAACTCTGCCCCGCCCCGGACTCCGCCACGCTGGACCTGCTCTGGTCCACCGGTGAAGTGCAGTCGGTGGCCATGCTGACATTGTGCCTGCACGCGGTGGGAGTATCGGCCGTGGGGCTGAGCGTGCACGAGTGCGGCCTGCGCGCCCCGCGCCCGGACGAAGCGGCGGAGCACGTAGTCGTGGAGGGCTCGTTACTGCGGCAGCGGATCGCAGGCGTTCAAGTCGCGGTGGTCCCGGGATTCCTGGCCTGCGGGCCGGGCAACAGAATTGTGTCTCTCGGCCGCGGGGGCTCGGACCTGACGGCCGTGTTGCTGGCCGCCGGCCTGGGGGCCGTCCGCTGCGAACTGATCAAGGATGTGCCCGGCTATTTCGACAAAGACCCCAATCGCTTCGCCGATGCGGCGCCGCTGGCCCACATCACGTATGCCGAGGCGCTGGCCATGGCCCGCGACGGCTGCGATCTGGTCCAGATCCGGGCCATCGAGGCCGCCGCCCGCTGCGGCACGCCCGTCGTTGTGCGCAGCCTGAACGACGACGATCGCCAGACGCTGCTTGTGGGGGCCGAAACCGCGGCTCGCGCGCCGGCGCCGTCTGTCGCCGTCGCCTGAACCCGCCCCGATCTCGAACCGCGGATTGCGTTTCCATGCGTCCGCGGCTCTCTGTCCGCTTCCGCCGCGTCGCATTCCGCTCTGCTTGTCGGGCCGATTCATTTCGCGTACACTGGTAATTTCGCACTCATGCCGGGAGGGAAAATTCGGCCAATCACCGGAAAGGAGGCGCTCAATGCTGAACCACCCGTATCTCAAGAGCACCAGAGACCCCGCCGACGCCCGAAAATGGATGTCCGGTCGATCCATCGAGCCTCTGAAACTGCGCGGCAACGAGCAGGTGGCCGATCTGATCGACAACGTCTACGGCGCCAGCGGTTACAACGCCCGAAGGCTGGCCGAGGGCGCACAGCTCTTCCGCCGAATGATCGAGGACGGCGCCACGATCTGCATGACCGTAGCCGGCGCCATGACGCCGATCGGCATGAGCGGCATCTTCAGCAGCCTTGTGGAGGCCGGGTTCGTGGATTTTGTCATCGCGACGGGCGCCAACCTGTATCACGACCTGCACCGGCCGTACAACTGCCCGCTCACGCAGGGCTGGTTTGACGTGGATGACAACGAACTTGCGGAAGACGGCGTCTCCCGCATTTATGATGTTTTCCTCGAGGACAAGAACACCCTGGTCAAGACGGACCGCGTCATTCTCGAAGCCCTGAAGGGCTTCGATATGTCCAAACCCTTCTCGACGGCCGCCCTGCACAAGGCCCTGGGCGACGAGGTGGCCCGGATCGCGCCGGCGCCGGAAAAATCGTTCGTGGTGACCGCCGCCCGGTGCGACGTGCCGATCTTCACGTCCTCGCCGGGTGATTCGTCCATCGGCATGGATCTGATGCTCCCGTATCTCTACGGCAAGCCGGTGCATCTGAACCCGATCCTCGATGTGATCCAGACGACCGCCATCGTCTATGACGCGGAGCGCAACGGCGTCGTGGAGATCGGCGGCGGCTCTCCGAAGAATTTCTACCTCCAGACCCAGCCGGCCCTCGAACAGTTTCTGCAGGACACCACCAAGGGAGGCCACGACTATTTCCTCCAGTTGACCACGGATTCACCTCAATGGGGCGGCCTGTCCGGCGCCACGCCCAGCGAGGCCAAGAGCTGGGGCAAGGTGAAAGACGCGCGAGAGAACAACGTCGTGGTATACTCGTGCGCCTCGCTGACGCTGCCGCTGATCGCGCAGTACGTCCTGACCCGCTGCAAGCCGCGGCCCCTGCGCCGGCTGTTGAAGCGCCTGCCCGAGATCGTGGACAAATTGAAGACGCTCGCCAAACCGCAGAAATAGGCGTCGGGTGACGGGTTCGCGGCGGACGGAAGGCAGGTCAGCCCTCGGTACCGCTGCACGCGCCGATCGGCCGTCGTTCCGCGGATCGAGGCACTGCCTCTCCGGACCCTTCGTCCGCACGGCGTTCCCGATCGGCGCGGCATCCGGCGACAGCATCGCCGATCCCACCGCGATCGCTCCGCGGTACGGCGGGTGGTCCGGGTACGTGGTTCGCGAGGCGGACTTCGAGAGTGGTTTCCGTGTCTTTCCGGTCGGCCAATCCCGTTCTTTCTCCGATTGCGTTCCGTTCCTTCCGCTGCATAATGGTCGGGCTCTGTCGACGGGAAGGGCGTCCCCACGGAGTTGCCGCACGTGCCGACCACGGAGGCGAAGTACGAACGTGTTGAAGCCGCTCTGCAGGCGAACGAACCCGCTGCGCTCTCGGCGGTGCTGGCCGACATCCGTCCCGCGGACTTGGCCGAAATCTACGAGTTGCTCGATGACGATCAGCGGTCGAGGCTCATCTTCGTCCTGCCGCCGGAAGTGGTAGCCGAGGTCGTCGTACTGCTCGACGGAGCGGAGCGGGGTGAGGTCGTCGAGGAGATGGCCCCGGAGGCTCTCTCCGAGCTCGTCGCCCAGATGGAGCCGGACGACGCGGCCGACGTGCTGGGCGAGCTGCCCGAGGAGAAGCGCGAGGACGTCCTCGAGACCATCGCCGACGAGCACGCCGACAAGATCGAGGAACTGCTGGGGTATCCCAAGGACACCGCCGGCGGCATCATGACCAAGGATCTGGTGGCCCTCCACACCGGCGCCACCGTCCGCGAGGCCGTCCGCGAGATCCGCACCAGCTTTCCGAACGAAGACCTGCACTTCGTCTATGTCGTGGATGAGGCCGAGAAGCTGGTGGGCATCATTCCCCTTCGGCGACTGGTCCTGTGCGACGGGTCTGTTCCCCTGGGCGCCATCTGCGAGCGCAACCCCGTCACCGTCCCCATCACCGCCGATCAGGAAGAGGTCGTCCATATCTTTTCCAAGTACGACCTGGCCGCCGTCCCCGTGGTGGACGCGGAAGGTCGACTCCTGGGTCGGATCACCCACGACGACGTCATGGACGTCGCGGAGGAGGAGGCGGACGAAGACATTTACCGGATGGCCGGTCTGGATGCCGCGGAGTTCGAGCGGGCCTCCCTCATCCGAGCCGCCGGCATCCGGATGGCGTGGCTGATGCCGTGTATGCTCAGCATGAGCATCAGCGCGACCGTCATGTCCCTGGCCCAGGGCTGGTTCGCGACGCCGATCTATAACGCCCTGATCGTCTTCGTACCCATGATCGGGGCCATCAGCGGGAACTGCGGCATCCAGATTTCCACCATCATCGTCCGCGGCCTGGCCACCGGCGAGCTGGCCTCGTCCCGGTTCCGTCACGCCTTCGCGCGGCAGGGCCGGATCGTATTGCTGATCGCGCCGGCCTGCGGACTGGCGGCCTGGATGCTCGCGCGGTTCGGCGTCCCGCTCCTGGAATCGGCGCTGCAATACGACGTCGAATGCAGTGCGAACCGCACCGCGTTCGCCGTCGGGCTGGGGATGACCTCCGCGATTCTCGTGGCGGCGCTGCTGGGCCTGATCCTGCCCTTTTTCTTCCGGTCCATTCGCGTCGATCCGGCCATCGCGTCCGGCCCGATTGTCACGACGGCCAATGACCTGATCAGCGTGTCCACCTTCCTGTCGCTGTCCCTGTTCATCATGCGATCGTAACGGCCGGGCCGCCGGCGCGCGGAGCGGTTCGCGCGGCCGCCCGATCGGACGTCGCCCGCGACGGACCCGCGGCTTGTCAGAGGGGACGCTGGTCCCGCAGGTATTCCAGGCAGCGGCTCTTGTCGATACGGACCTGGCTTGCGTCGTCCCGGTTGCGGACGGTCACCGTGCCGTCTTCTTTCGTCTGTCCGTCAATGGTGAAGCAGAACGGCGTGCCCGCCTCGTCCATCCGGGCGTAACGCTTGCCGATCGACTGCTTCGCGTCGTACTGGCACGGATAGTGCTGCTGCAACGCGCGGACGATCGGCTCGGCGATTTCCGGCAATCCGTCCTTGGCCACCAGCGGGAACACCGCCGCCTTGATCGGCGCCAGCCGCGGGTGAAACTTCATGAACTCCGGGCTCGCCCGGTTCTCGTCCACCGTGTACGCCTCCGTGATGAACGCCAGCACGCTGCGATCGATGCCGCCCGACGGCTCGATCACATACGGCACGAACCGCTCCTTCCGCTGGTCGTCAAACCACGTCAGGTCCTTGCCGCTGTGCTCCATGTGGGCCTTCAGGTCGAAATCCGTCCGGTTGGCGATGCCCTCCAGTTCGCTGAGGCCGAAGGGAAAATCGTACTCCACGTCCGCGCAGCTCGCCGCGTAATGCGCAAGCTCCTGCGGGTCGTGCTCGCGCAATCGAAGCCTCTCGCTGCGCAACCCCAGCCGGACGTACCAGCGGTGGCGTGTGTCACGCCAGAACTCGTACCACATCGGCGCCTCGGACGGGTGGCAGAAAAACTCGATCTCATACTGCTCGAACTCGCGCGATCGGAACGTGTAATTTCGCGGATTGATCTCGTTTCGAAAGCTCTTGCCCTGCTGGCAGATGCCCAGCGGCAGCTTCACCCGCGTGGAATCCGTCACGTTCCGGAAGTTGACGAAAATCCCCTGCGCCGTTTCCGGCCGCAGATACACTTTCGCCGCGTCGTCACGAACCGCGCCCGCGTGGCTTTCGAACATCAGGTTGAACTCACGGGGCTCGGTGAGGTCGCCGCCGCAATGCGGGCACGGCGTCATCAGCCCGGCCACGGCGTGTTGCCCGGTCGCGACATACTGCAGCAGGCGGACGATTTCGATGGGCTCGTCCGGATCCTGCTGAACTTGCTCCGCCAGCCACGACAACGTGGCCTCCGGATTCCGCACGAGCGCCAGTCCGGGGGCGAGTCTCGGACCGCGCTTGCGGTCTTTCGCCCAGGCGAGCATCGCCGTTGGGTTGACCCCGATTCGATCCGCGTCCGGTCCCGCCGCGCCGGTTTCCGCAAGCGATTTGACCCACTCCGCCTCCTTCAATTGCTCCCACACCTGGTCCGCGCGCAGGTGCCTTTTGCACTGCCGGCACGTCTGCATCGGATCGCTGAAGCCGCCGACATGGCCCGAGGCTTCCCACACTTTCGGGTTCATGATGATGGCGCAATCCACGCCCACCATGTCGTACTCCCGACCATCCGGGCCGGGCGGTGGGTTTCGCACCATGTCGTTCCACCAGGCATCCTTCACGTTGCGCTTCAACTCCGTCCCCAGCGGGCCATAGTCCCAGAACCCGCCGATTCCCCCGTAAATCTCGCTCGACTGGAAGATGAAGCCGCGGCGCTTGCACAACGCCACAATCCTGTCCATTACGTCCGCTTTGGAGGCCATGCCGTTTCGCTTTCTCCGGCCAACTGCCTGGTGTGACAACGACGCTCAACCGGGCGCGCGCCCGGACCCATAACCCGTCAACGGCGCGCGAATCGGACGCTTTTACCAGAACCGCGGCGGCCCAACAAATCGACGTGTCGAGCCGCCGCAGCGCATGGACAACCTTCGTGCTTCCGGCCACTTAACCGCCCCGCCTCCGGATTCCGCGAGCTGCGGCGCTGCCGGCAGCATGCTCAGCCTCTCCACCCTCACAGCCCGCACAGCCGGAACCATGTCGTGAAAGCCGCATAACCTGCGTATTGACAAGGAGTTGCAAGGTCCGATACGCACGAGGCCCGCGAGGAGGCACGGGTCGCCTCTTTGCTGGTATGCCCGCCGGAAGAAGTGGTCAGGCCGCCGCGGTGACGACGCGGCTGGCGGCTTTCCGGAGGAGGAGGCAAGAGGCATGTACACGACCCACTTGGTGTATTGGTTTTTCCGGCGTAAGGCTCGCATGATGTTCCTGACCGCCTGCTGCTACGCCGCGCTGTGTTGAACTGTGGGAGGAATCGTTCCTTTCTTTCTCTTGGCGGGTTGGGAGAGAAGCCAGGGGTAGGGAAGCGCCGGGCCGTCTCGGAAACCACCGGGACGGCCCATTCTCTCGCGCGAACCACGTATGTCCGCCCGACGGACTGTCGCCTATACTGGACGCACGACGAACCAGTCCGGGCGGTCGCCCGGGTCTGCCCGGTGCCGAGCCGACTGCAGGCTGCCGTTTCGTGAGAACCGGCCGACGGACCCGGCCGGAAACGACCTGACGTGAGTTCTGCCGACCCTCATTCCAGCCGCCGCCGCTTCTTCCGCGAAGGGCTGGCCCGCATGGTCGGACCACTGGCCGACTATCTTGGACAACGTTTCCATCTGCCCGCCCCGCGCATTCACCTCCGACCGCCTGGTGCTGTTCTGGAAGACGTTTTTGTGGACACCTGCCGCCGCTGCGGCACGTGCGTCGGCGTCTGCCCGACCAATGCCATCCTGGCGCTGCACGACCCGGCCGATCCTGCCCACGGCACGCCGATCATCGATCCGGACCTGGCCGCCTGCACTCTCTGCGAAACGCTCGCCTGCTCGGCCAACTGCCCCAGCGGCGCCTTGCTCCCCGTTTTCGACCGATACTCCGTGCGGATGGGAACGGCTGTCGTCTACCCGAGCGTCTGCCTCCGCGCCCGGGGAGAGATCTGCACGCTTTGTGTGGACGCCTGCCCTATCGGCGTGACGGCCATCCAGATGCCCGATTCCGGCCCCCCGCGCGTATTAACGAACGGTTGCACCGGCTGCGGCCAATGCCAATTCCACTGCCCCACAACGCCCAAGGCCATCACCATCAAACCCCGCTGAGCTACACGGAGTCAGGAACGCTCAAACGCCCTCTTTCCATCGTGGCTTCATTCCCCGCGTGTGCCGCGCCTTCGCCGACAGCGGATTCCGCGGTACGATAGGTACGTAAGTGGTGCGGTCCCGACAGGGGGCTGGACCCGCGCCGACCACGGGAGTCGGTGATCCCGCACGAACCGTTTTCGTCTTGGCTTTTGGCCGTTTACCCATGTCGTGCGCGCTGCTGATTTTTCTATGTATCGCCGAGCCGGGTTTTTCTCCGGAAAGGAGTACCGCCCCGCCGGCGACGACGGCGCCCGCCCGGCCGGCGAACGAAGAGCTGTGCGACCAGGCTCGTCACCTGCTGCGGGCCGGGCAATTCGCCGAGGCTGCCGCTCTGCTGGAAGAGGTTGTCACCCGAGACCCGACAAGCCTTGCCGCCCGTACGCTGCTGGCCGATGCCTACCAGAGAGGCGCTCAGCCGGCGCAGGCCGCCGAGCAGTACCGGCGAATTGGTGACGTGCAGGCAGAAGCTGGCCGGCACGCGCTGGCGGCGGAGGCGTTTCAGAAATCCCTTACGCTCCAGGATAATCCAACCGTCCGGTGCTCGCTGGCAGCGGCGTATTGCCGGCTCGGCCAGGTTCTGGGACCGCTGACCGCCCGTTGGATGCCGAACGCCGAGCCCGGACGCCGAATGGACGGCCAATACGTGCTCGAGCCCGATCCGCAGCGAGCCGGCTGGTTCGTTACCTGTCCCAGCGAGTCGGCCGTCTACCAGGTGCAGGCGGCGCTGGACGCGGGCCTGGACACGCTCGAGGTTCACCTGCTGCACGCACGTGTGTGGTTGCTCGCCGGCAAGCCCGCGCGGGCGATCGCCATTCTGGAAAAACGCGCGGAGCGGCTTCCCGAGCGGGAAAGCGGAGCGTTCTGGCATCTCTACGGCCAAGCCGCGCTGGCAGTCGACGATCTGGAAACCAGCACACGGTGCCTCAAAGAGGCGGTGATGCGGGATCCCAATCGATTCCAGCCTACCCTCGTCGAGTCCTACCAGGCCTTGGCCGATCGGTACAGCCGCCGCGGCAACCTGCTTGCGTACATCAAGTGCTTGGAAGACGCCGTCCACCTGGCTCCTCGTGACGCCGACCTGCACTGTCGACTGGGCAACGCGTACGGGGAGGCCGGCCGGAGCACGGATGCCGCCCGGCAATGGCAGATCACGCTGGAACTCAATCCCGACCATCCGCAGCGGGCCCGATTGCTGGAGCAACTCCGGCGGGCAGCCTCATCCGGTCGCGGCCTGGAGGACTCGCGCCCGGCGGAAACGGACCATTAGCTCCTCTTCTGCGGATGGGGAGATTGGCCGGGGCCGGCGACAGCGCCGGCCGCGTTTCGGGAGCCAGATCTCGCACCACCGCCGTTTACAGGGAAGACTGTCCGCCGCGACCACGCCAACGCGGCTGCTATAGCGATAACCGCAGGAAGTCAGAGAGAGTCGGGATGGCTGTCGATGGACGCCCGTGCCGCCATCGCAGCGCCCGATGGCGTTTCCGGGGTGCCGCACGGGGTATGAGTTTACACTCCGTTCGATCCGGCCTATACTTACGTTCAAATGGTCCGTTTCTTCGACTGCTTCGAGGTTTCATGCACCCATTCGTGAACAAGCCTGCCGCGTTCGCGGCTCTCGGGATTCTGCCACAGTTCAACAAGGCCCTGGACAAAATGGGCTTCGAAGAGCCTACCGACATTCAGCGGGAGATGATCCCCCTGCTGTTGCAAGGCCGCGACGTCGTCGGCCAGGCGCGGACGGGGACGGGGAAGACCGCCGCGTTCGGCCTTCCCACGCTCCAACGGCTGGACCCGGCGGGTCGCCTTCAGGCGATCGCCCTGGTGCCCACCCGGGAATTGGCCGTTCAGGTGGCCGGCGAAATCCTTCGACTGGCCGAGTTCTCCGGGTTGAACTGCATACCCGTCTACGGCGGGCAGCGCATCCGGCATCAGATGCACGCGCTGGGCAGAAAACCACACTTCGTGGTCGGCACGCCGGGCCGGGTGCAGGACTTCATGCGCCGCGGCAACCTGTCCCTGGACGGGATCCGGGTCGCCATCCTCGACGAGGTGGACCGGATGCTGGACATCGGGTTTCGGGACGACATCCGGGCGATCCTGGGAAGGATCCGGCACCCCCACCAGACCGTCTTCGTGTCGGCCACGCTGGACGACGAAATCAAGCGGCTGGTCAAGACTTTCACCACCGATCCCGTGGAGGTGAACGTCTCCTGCGATCACCTCACCGTGGAGCACACGGACCAGTTCTTCTGCAGCGTGGAGGCGGCGGACAAGTTCCGCCTGCTGATGCTGCTGCTGAAGCAGGAGGAGCCGCGGCTGGTCATTATTTTCTGCAACACCAAGGCCATGGCCCGCAAGCTGGCCAAGAAGCTGTTCCAGGCCGGCGTTGAGGCCAAGGAGATTCACGGCGACCTGGTGCAGGAGCGGCGCGACAGGGTGATGTCCCGCTTCCGCAAGCACCACCTCAAGGTGCTGGTGGCCACGGACCTGGCTGCCCGCGGCATCGACGTAAGCGCCATCAGCCACATCATCAATTACGACACCCCGCAGGATATCGAGTCGTACGTTCACCGGGTGGGCCGGACGGGCCGGATGGGCGCGCGGGGCCGTGCGTTCACGTTCGTTACGCACGAAGAAGGCAACCAACTGACGGAGATCGAGAAGCTGATCAACCGTGAGGTCCACCAGTACAAGGTGGAGGGCTTCGTGCCGTCGGTGCAGCCGCGTCCGCGCCAGACAGAGCCGCCGCCGGAGGATGTGCCGCTGATCTCGTCGCGCTTCCTGGAGCCGGCCGCCTCCACCGGCATTTCCGCTCCGCCCCGTACCCTCGGCGGCCGATTCAAGCCGGCCAGACGCCGACGGTAGGGAAGGGCGATGCCGGAATGGGGATTCCCCGCGGCCCGCGCGGTCGGGTCTTTATGGCGATACAAACACCCATTTGGCCGCGTCCGCGTACACACGCTGGTTCCAGCCGCTGTGCGGCTTGCCGCTGACCGTCGCTTCAGAAACGTTCACCGACCCGGTGGCGGCGTTCTGGCCGGCCGCGAACCGGTACTGTCCCAGCGTGACCCAGGTGTTGGCGTTAGCTCCTTCCACGCCGTTGGGGATCTGGTCCACCAGCAGGATGGTCTGCCCCTGGGCGTGTCGGATGGTGTACTGCGCGTCGTAGCAGTTGGCGCCGACATCCCACGTGACGAACACCTCGTAGACACCGGGTGTGACGACCATCGGCACGAAGGTCGCATTGTCCGTGCCGGTGTTCGGCAGATCATACGTGATGAAGCGGCTGCCCGTGCCGGTCAGATCGGGAACCTTGCTTTTGATCGTGCTGTTGGCCCACGCGCCGTCCTCCACGTAGGCCGGCGGCAAGGTCAGCGCCCCCGTCGCGTCGCGCGACTCCACCACCAGGTCCGCCACCGGCGTCACCGGGGCTCCCGCCCGGCGGAGCCGGAACCAGCGGAAGTCCGCCAGATCGACATCGCCGTCATCGTCGTAGTCGAAGACGGCCAGGCAATCGCAGCCCGCCGTGGGAGGGGGAGTCGCCGGGCCGGCCATGCACGCGGCGAACGCCGCGTAATCGTCGAGCTCCACGTCTCCGTCGCCGTCGGCGTCGCCCGCCCAGAAGAACTGCTCGTCGGCGCCCACGTCCACGAAACCGGCCTGGATGCGCGGCTGGCCGTCGATGTCGGTCTGGCCGGCCGCGGCGACGAACGCGGGATTGCCCGTGTTGATGCACGGCGACCACCGCGACAGATGGAAGTCTCCCGCCGCCGGATTCACGAACGACGGATCCAGTCTGAAATTCCCATCGCCGACATAGCCGCCTTCCACCGCGCAGAACGTGACATCGGCCCCGGCGCTGATTTGCGTGCCGCTGTTGCCCCACACGATGGAGTTGGAAACGTCCGCCGTCACGCCCGGGATGTGCAGACCGCCCGTCGTGCCGGCGGAGTTGTTCGCCACCGTACACTGACCGAGCGTCAATGTCCCGCCGCCGGCATATGCGCCGCCGCCGGCTCCGCTGGCCGTGTTGTTCACAATCCAGCAGTCATGCAGCTCCGTATTGCTGCCGACGGAGTACACCGCGCCGCCGTCGGCGCCGTGGTTGCCGTCCAGGACGCAAGATCCGAGCACCACGCGGCCACCGCCCAGATTCACCAGGGCCCGACCGAGGTTCTCCCCGATGCGGTTCGCCGCAGAGCCGCCGGGCCGGCGGACCGTCAGCGTGCTGCTGTCGGCATTGTACGCCTTGATGCCTTCCTGACCGCAATGCGTCACGATCAGGCCGCCGTCAATGAGCCAGTCCGTGAACGCCGACTCGATGGCCAGCCCCCGCGAGGCGCTGTGCGTGATGGTCAGGTTGGCGGCGGTCACCGTCTGTCGGCCCCCGGGATCGCCCGGCGACGTGGACGACCGTTGGAGCACCGCGGCGCCGTAATTCGACTGCATGGCGCCGAACATCGTGGCCGCCGCCCGCTGATTCACGTCTGCCGGGGTGGCGATGTTGCCGGGCAGGCTGCCGGTGACCGCCACGTTCTCCAGCGTCAGCGTCCAGGCGCAGGCGTGGCCGGCCGGATTCTGCTCGTCGATCACCAGGCCGTAAGCGCCGGTGTTGTATCCCGCCGCCACGAACGCCGGCGCCAGGACCAGATCGCGCAGCGTGTAGTGGTGCTGAATGGGAATGTCCAGGTACACGCCGCAGCTCCACGCAAAATCCGCCGGCACACCGGGCGAAATCACCACGGTCACCGGCACGCCGTTGCCGTCCGCGTCGCCGTTGATGGTGACATCGTCCCAAGCGTCCACCACGATGGGGCCGGTTTCGAAGAGCGTATCGCACGTGACGTGGATGATGTCCGGCTCCTCCGATTCGTGGGTTTTGAGCCAGGCGAGGGCCTGGCGGATGGTGGCAAACCGTCCCGGCTGACCGCCCACCCCGTCCACTTCCACCCGGTTGTCCAGCACGAACTTCACGGCGTCACCGCGGAAAACGTGAGTCCCGTCCGTCGGCCAGGCCTGCGAGTCGTCCCAGACCACGGTCCCCGCCGTGCCGGCGGTGAAGTAGAAGGCCTGATCGCCCACCGGCATCCACTGATTCAATCCGGCGGGGTCCGCCTGGTCCCACAGGAACCGCGTGGAGCCATAGGCGTGGTTTACCGTTACGCCGACATCGTGGACGTTCGGGCTGCTTTCGTTGCAGGTAACGTACACACGGTACCAACCGGCCTCGGGCAGGTTCGGGCGATACGTGCACGTTTGCGTCCGGTCCGTCGTGACCCAGCGATAACGGCAGTTGCCCTCCTTGCAACCCAGCGCATGGCTGTCGTATTGCGAGCTGCCGGTCATGCCGGAATCCACGTACGCCGGCGCCCCGTCATCTGTTTCGACGATGTGCTGCGTGACGCCCACGGTTTCCAGCAGCGGCACACGGCGCAGCCCTTTGGTGACCTCCGCCGTACTCAGGGCGGTGCGCCAGCGATGCACGATGCCATAGGCCGCACCTCGCGCTTCGTACACCTCGTGTTCGCCCCAGCCGTCGCCCGACAGATACAGGTAGATATGTCCGTTGGCGTCGTTGTTGTACCGATAGCAGATTGCGTCGCCGTACAGCAGGTCCGCCCGGTCCACCTCGATCCATCGTGAGCTCGGCCGGATATAGTTGTACGTGCTTGGACCGTGCAGATCTACGCGATAGGGTGTCCAGCGTTCGATGGACCAGCACTTGCTCACAAAGCCCGAGCAGTCCGCACCGCCGAACTCCCGGTTGTCCGGATCCCAGTTCCCTCCGCCCCAGACGTAGGGCGAACCGATGGCCGTCGCGCCGTAATTCAGTATGTCCTGCCGGGTCTTGGTGGGCATCTGTCCCAGGGCCGTGGTGGCGGTCAGCGTGGCCGTAAGAACCGGCAGAATGGAACGGTGCAGTCTCATGGCCGGCTCCTTTCCGCCTGAGGCTCTGCCAGGGTCCAGCGTATGAACCGTACCTCCTTTTCCGTCGTCTGCATCTGGATCAGTTCACCGGACGCCGTCACGCAGAGCTTGCGGTAATGATCCGTAACATACGCGTCCGGCAGCGCCTGCACGCCGTCCGGTTGTCCGTCCGGCCCCAGCCTGGCCACCAGCAGATCCGCCTTCGCGGGCCCGTCCGCCGCGCGGTTCACCCGGCGCACCGCGACATAGGTCCGGTCCGCGCCGTCCATCTCCAGCGCCGTAACCGCCTCGATCCGGCCCGGGAAGCGGAGCGTATGCCGTTTCTGGTCGAGGCTCTCCGCGCCGATGCGAAGCTCGATGCTGCCGTCCGCGAGCTTTCGTGCATGGGCGAACCGGCTTCCCGTGATCGGGCGGCCCGGCAGACTCCGCACGACGGGCGCCGCCTGGCCGGTCTGTGCTTCACTCGCATCCAGTTCAAACACGCGGTCGTGCCGTTCCTCGATCCAGACGCGGTCGCCGTCCGCCGCGATGGCCGAGGGCAGCGAAATGGTGTCCGGCACCCTGGCCGTCAGACGCAGGCTGCCATCCGCGCGAAAAATGCGGAACTCACGCCGCACAAACGCATCGAGAACGGTAACAGCCCCGTCGTCCGCCACGTGCAGGAAATCGGCCGTGTGCGTGTCGATGGCAATGACACGAACGGAGCCGCCGGCCGGGTCGAACACCTGGACCCGTGCGTTCACCGGATCCAGCACGTACAGCATTTCATGGACCCAGGCGAAATCCATCGGCCCCGGCCGGGAAGCCTCGTCCCTCTTGCCGAACTGCCCCGGCTCGGTTCCCCAGCTTCCCCGGAGAATCAGGTCACCCTCCGCGGCTGCGGTTTCGTCCGCCGGTTCCGGCACAACCACCACCGCCCCGCGCGCGTCCACGCCGGCGCCCGGCATCCACAGGCAGATCATCCCGATCGCCGGCCATTTCCACCAAGTCCCTTGTCGCATGATTCCGCTCTCGCTTTCGAGGGGCGATAACCGATCGGCCGGTTCGTGGGCCCACCGGTTTCCCCTTACATCTGCCATCTTACCGGATTGCCTCCCTGAATCCTAAATTTACTGTTGAGCGTGGGCGGCACGGGCCGGACGATCACCCGAATGTGCCAATAAAGAAGGCGACCGTCACTTGATGGTCGCCTCTGGGCTCGTTGCGTTGGATGGGGTATGGTTCTGCGCTGCTCGGCGATGCAGTCGCCGGTGTCAGTGCGGGAACCGGAAGGTCTTTCCCTTCCAGGTCTGCGAGGTGGCCACAATCCAGTTGTTGCCCTTGCCCGGGCACACGGCCTTGATGGGCGTCTTGCCGAACTTCTTGGTCAGCGTGTACTTCGCGCTGGCCGGGCTGTTGAAAGTCTTGCTGGTCTTGGACCAGCGCTTCAGTTGCGAGCTCGAGACGGTCTGGATCACCGCCCCCTTCTCCACCCACTTGCCCAGGGTGTTCAGGTTAGACGGGGTCGGACCTCCGCTCTTGCTGCCCTGCGTCTGGCGGTAGAGCGTCTGGTACGAGGTGATCTTGTTCTTGAAGTTGTTGCTGACGGTCCGGTACGTGGGCTTGTTCGACGTGCTTTTCGTGTAGTAGCCCTTTCCCGAACCGCTTCGGCGGCGCGAGCTCGAGCTTCGACTTCGATAACCTTTCATAGGCATAGGCTTTCTCCCTTGTCTGTGCAACGCAACGCGCCAATGTTCAGGTCGATGGTCTGTCATCGACGCGAGACCAGAGCGACTTTAGATTCTTGTCCCGAAGCCGGACCTGCGTATCGGACCTTCTCGCTCGGCCGCCGGCGCCCGACGGAATGGACGTGACGATTAAGACGCTCCCGAGCCACGCCGATCTATTGCCCAGGGAGCGCCCTTCAGCGGAATCTCCGTCGCGGCCGGGTGTCGGGGTCTCGGCCACGCGAGCGACCGGACATTCCCCGGACGGTGGCGCGGGTCGGGAGATCGCCACGTTGGTTGCTCAGATGATTCAACGCATCCTCACGGCGGACAATCTGCCCTCGCTGCCGACTGTGGCTCTGCGCGTCCTGGATCTGGCGGATCGGGCGGACGCTTCGACGGCCGATATCGCCGACGCCATCGAAAAAGACCCGGCCCTGGCGGCCCGCGTCCTCAAAGTGGTCAACTCGTCGCTCTTCGGATTGCCCAACCCGGTGGGGTCCGTTCAGCACGCCACCGTCGTACTGGGGCTGCGAACGGTTCGCGTCCTGGCCCTGAGCTTCTCGCTCGTGGACACCATGACGAACTCTAATGCGGCGACCTTCGACTTCCCGTTGTACTGGCGGCGTTCGCTGACCACGGCCGTCCTGGCCCGGCTCGTCGCCGAGACGGTGGACATCAGCCGTCGCGATGAAGCGCTGGTCAGCGGGTTGCTCTGTGACATCGGTCTGATGGCTGCCGCCCGCATGGTTCCGGAAATGTACGAGACCATTTGGGAGGCCCGGCACGCGCGCCGTGTGCCCGTGCAGGTCGTCGAACAGGAGAAGTTCGGCATCACGCATGCCGGAATCAGCCGCGAGCTGCTGAAGAAGTGGAACCTGCCCGCGGAAATCTGTCAGGCGGTGGCCGGACACCACGGCGATGGCCTGGACGCCATCCCGGCGGAGGATCGGATGCTGGCCGCGACGACATTCACCGCCGCCACGCTCGCCGACGTGTTCTGCGGCGACACGCCCTCCACGGAGCTGGATCCGGCCATTCAACGATGCGCCGCGATTTGTGGAATGCCCGAGTCTCGGATCCACGGCGTCCTGGAGCGACTGGACGATCAGCTCAAGGAAATCGCCGATCTGTTCTCGGTGTCCATCGGAGCCTCGACAAGCTATCAGGAACTGCGGGACCGTGCCGTGGCCAAGCTGGCCGCGCTCTCCTTGAGCGCCGAACGCGAGAATGCGCAGGCGCGCTCGCGCCTGGAGGAGGTCACCACCTGGGCGGAGGACCTGGAGCGGAGGGCAACGACAGATCCGCTCACCCGCGTCGCCAGCCGGGCCGTCCTGCACAGCCACCTGAAAGCTACGATCGAATCGGCGGAGCGCGAGCGAGGCAGCGTCGGGTTCATCATGCTCGACCTGGATCACTTCAAGGAACTCAACGACACCTTCGGTCACCCGGCCGGCGACGAGGCCTTGCGACAGGTGGGCAGCGTGCTCAATCAGGTCGTCCAGGCTCCTCGCATGGCCGCCCGCTTCGGAGGAGAGGAGTTTGTCGTTATCGTTTCCAACGTCACGCCCCGCGAAATGCGCGAGCTGGCGGAGAAAGTCCGCACCGGCGTCATGGACCTGAGAATCCCCTCGAACAACCAGCAGAGAACGCTGACCATCAGCGCCGGCGTGGTTCACACGCACTTCCGACATGAGCTGATCGATATCGACGAACTGGTATCCCGTGCGGACGAATGCCTCTACCACGCCAAACGGGCCGGGCGGAACCGCGTCGAGATCACCTACTGACTCTCCCGGTTCCCGCGGTTGTCACCGCCTTCTGACCGGTAGCGGCTCGACACGGCCACATACGGCCGGCCGAGCCAGCGCTTGAAAACGATCACTTCACCCAGATCGTTGCCTTCGATCCGGTGTCCGATCCACTGGAGCAGATAGCTCACCGCGATCAGCACCAAGGGGCGATACCACAGATCCCAGCGGCTCTGGACAAGCTGCCAGCCCGCCAGGCCGCCCGCCAGCGGCAGCAGCGGGATCCCAACTGCGTGAAGAACGCGAGAGACGGGGTGCTGATGCCGCTCCAACCATCGATCCAGCCATCCGGACATGGGTCGCATCGTATCCGGGGTGTTCGGGACCGCCAGCGTGGGGGCCCGCCGCGGGCCTGTCAAATTGGCACGGACGCCCCGGTGCCCGACGCCCTTCTGCCAAGCTGGCAGAGGCTCACGCCATGCTCCTCCCTGTCGGCCGGTATGTTATCGTTCGCAATTGCAATACATTATAGGAATCCCGCGTTCATGGAAATGGCTGGCACCAAGGCTGCACGGAGGGCAACCAGGGACCGGTCCGGGCATAGGGGACCGTCCGGTCAGAACGCGGATTACCACAAGGAGATGATCAACTATGGCCGTCAAGCAGTTGGCCTATCAGGAAGATGCTCGCCGCGCGTTGCTGGCGGGGGTGACCAAGCTGGCCGACGCCGTCAAGGCGACCCTGGGGCCCCGTGGCCGAAACGCCGTCCTGGACAAGGGTTGGGGCTCCCCGACCGTTACCAAAGACGGGGTAACCGTGGCCGAGGAAATCGACCTTCGGGACAAGTACGAGAACCTCGGCGCCCAGCTCGTCAAAGAGGCGGCCAGCAAAACCAGCAAGAAAGCCGGCGACGGCACCACGACCGCGACCCTGCTGGCCGAGGCGCTGTATTCCTACGGCCTGCGGGTGGTCCCGGCGGGTGCGGACGCCAATTCGGTCAACCGCGGCATTCGGAAAGCGGTGAACGCGGTCATCGAGGAGCTTAAGAAGATTTCGCGCCCCACGAAGGTGGAGCGGCGCGCGGACATCGTGAACGTCGCCTCCATCTCGGCGAACAACGACTCGTCGATCGGCAACATCCTGGCCGACTGTTTCGAGAAGGTCGGCAAGGACGGCGTCATCACGGTGGAGGAGGGAAAAGGCGCCGAGACGGCGATCAAGCTGGTCGAAGGCATGCAGTTTGATCGCGGCTACCTGTCTCCCCATTTCATCACGCAGCCGGACGAGATGGAGTGCGTCCTGGAGAAGCCGTATATCCTCATCCACGAAGACAAGATCAGCAACGCCCAGAAGCTCGTGCCGCTGCTGGAGGCCGTCGCCAAGTCCAAACGTCCGCTGGTGATCATCGCCGAGGATGTGGAGGGCGAAGCGCTGGCCACGCTGGTGGTCAACCATATGCGAGGCACGCTGAAGGCTTGCGCGGTGAAGGCCCCCGGCTACGGCGACCGGCGCAAGGCCATGCTCGAGGACATCGCCATTCTGACCGGCGGACAGGCCCTGATGAAAGATCTGGGGGTGAACCTGGAGAACATCTCGGTCAACCAGTTGGGCCAGGCCAAGCGCGTCCGGGTCCGCCAGGACGAGACGACCATTCTGGAGGGCGCCGGCAAGTCGGACGCCATCCAGGGTCGTATCAAGCAGATCCGGGCCGAGATCGACGCCACGACCAGTGACTACGATCGCGAAAAGCTGCAGGAGCGGCTGGCCAAGCTCTCGGGCGGCATCGCCCAGATCAACGTGGGGGCGGCCAGCGAGGCCGAGTTGAAGGAGAAGAAGGCCCGGATCGAGGACGCCCTGCATGCCACACGGGCGGCCATCGAGGAGGGCATCGTAGTCGGCGGCGGAGTCGCTCTGGTGCGGTGCATGAAGGCGCTGGACAAGGTCACCGGCCGGGACGACGAAAACCTGGGCATCGACGTGGTCCGTCGGGCCCTGTCCGCTCCGCTGAAGCAGATCGCCACCAACGCCGGCGTGGAACCCGGCATGGTCTTTCACAAGGTGTCCCAGAACAAGTCGGCGTCGTTCGGGTACAACGCGGAAACCCTCGAATACGGCGACCTGCTGGAGGCCGGAGTGATCGACCCGACCAAGGTCGTCCGCACCGCTCTGGAGAATGCCAGCAGCGTCGCCCGTACCCTGCTGAGCACAGACTGCCTCATCACCGAGAAACCCAAGAGCGACGACGACAAGGGCGACGGCGCCGGCGAGCCCGACATGGACGACATGGACTACGACTGATGCCGCGGACCGGTCCGCCACACGAGGGGCGGCCGTGACGAACGCGGACGGTAATCCCGAACCCGACAAGACGAAACACAACCCTGGCACGAAACGAGCAACGGAGGATATCCCACAATGGCTACGGCAACCGCAAAGAAGCTGAAACTCAGGCCCCTGGACGATCGCGTCGTGGTGCAACCGGTCGAGGCCGACGAGCGAACCGCGGGCGGCATTCTGCTGCCCGACACCGCGCGTGAGAAGCCGCAACGCGGCACCGTCATCGCCGCCGGTCCCGGCAAGCTGCTGGACAGCGGCAAGCGCGGCACGATGGACGTCAAGGAAGGGGACGAGATCGTGTACGGCAAGTACTCGGGCACGGAGGTGGAAGTCAGCGGCGAGAAGTACGTGATTCTCCGCGAGAGTGACATCCTCGCCGTGGTGGGCAGGTAAGACAAACGCAGCCAGGCGGTCCGCCTCGCGGATCGAGACGACAGGAGCAAGTCAATGGCCAAGCAACTGATGTTCAGCCACGAAGCCAGGCAGCAGATTCTGGACGGGCTGAGCAAGCTCGCCGGGGCGGTGAAGGTGACCCTGGGCCCGGTGGGGCGAAACGTGATTCTGCAGAAGTCCTTCGGCGCACCCCGCATCACCAAAGACGGGGCAAGCGTCGCCAAGGAGATTGAGCTGCCCAACCCGTTTGAAAACATGGGCGCCAAGATGGTCAACGAAGTGGCCCGGCGAACCAGCGACAAGGTCGGCGACGGCACCACCACGGCCACTCTGCTGGCCGAGTCCATATATCGCGAAGGTCTGCGCAATGTGACCGCCGGAGCCAACCCGATGGCCCTGAAGCGCGGCATTGACGCCGCCGTCGCCGCCGCGGTCAAAAGCATCGAGGCCCAGTCCCGCAAGGTGAAGACGGGCACCACCGACCTCGAAAACGTGGCCACCATCGCCGCCAACGGCGATCGCGAGGTGGGAAAACTGCTCGCCGCCGCTCTCGCCGAGGTGGGCAAGGACGGCGTGGTCGAGATCGAGGAAGGCAAGAGCATGGGGCTCGAAAAGGAAGTGGTCGAGGGGATGCAGTTCGACAAGGGCTTCATCTCGCCCTACTTCATGACCGATCCGGGCTCCCTGGAGTGCGTGCTGGAGAAACCCCTGATCCTGCTGTACGAGAAGAAGATCTCCAGCCTGCGCGACTTCATCCCGCTGCTCGAGGCCGTCGCCAGCTCCGGCCAGGCGTTGCTGGTCATCGCGGAGGATGTGGACGGTGAGGCTCTGGCCGCCATGGTGGTCAACAAGCTGCGGGGCACGCTCAGGTGCGCTGCGGTGAAGGCCCCCGGCTTCGGCGACCGTCGCAAGGCGATGCTGGGCGACCTTCAGGTGCTCACCGGTGCGAAGCTGATCAGCGAGGATCTGGGCATCAAGCTCGAGAACGTGCAGATCGGCGATTTGGGGCGGGCCGAGAAGGTCGTCCTCACCAAGGACACCACCACCGTGATCCAGGGCGCCGGTAAGAAAGCGGAGACCAAGGCCCGGATCGACCAGATCCGAAGCCAGATCGAAACCACCACCAGCGACTATGATCGGGAGAAGCTCCAGGAGCGCCTGGCCAAGCTCACCGGTGGCGTGGCCGTCATTCGGGTCGGCGGTGCGACCGAAATCGAGGTGAAGGAACGCAAGGACCTGGTGGACGACGCCCTGCACGCCACCAAGGCGGCGGCCGAAGAGGGCATCGTGCCCGGCGGCGGCGTGGTCTTCCTGCGGGCGATCGAGGCGGTGAACAAAGCCCGGCAGAACGCCCGGGGCGACGAGAAGGTGGGCGTGGACATCGTGGCCCATGCTCTGCGCGGCCCCACCCGGCAGATTGTCGCCAATCGCGGCGGCGAAGGCGAGGTCGTCGTCGAGCAGATTCTCGAGAAAACCGGCGCCTACGGCTATGACGCCCGCGAAGACCGGTTCGGCGACATGTTCCAGGCCGGCGTCGTGGACGCGGCCAAAGTGGCCCGGACCGCCCTGCAAAGTGCGGCCAGCGTGGCCGGTCTGATGCTCACCACGGAAATCCTGGTGACAGACCTCAAGGATGAGAAAAAGGAGATTGCCAACGCGATCCGATAACAACGGTTGGCAGCCCAGCTAAGCCGCGTGTTCAGGGCGGGCTGAAAAGTCCGCCCTTCGCGCGCTTCAGACCCGATGGCGGGCGGCACAAGGCAATGGGGATGGCAAAGGCCCAACGAGACTACTATGAAGTGCTTGGCGTCGGGCGCGATGCGTCTCCCGCCGACATCAAGAAGGCCTACCGCCGCCTGCTCATCAAATACCATCCGGACAAGAACCCGGACGACCCCGACGCCGAGGGGAGGTTCAAAGAGGCGGCTGAGGCTTTCGAGGTCCTCAGTGATCCGCAGAAACGGCAGCGGTACGACCAGTTCGGCCACGCCGGATTGTCCGGAGCGGGTGTTCACGACTTCAGCGGAATGGGGTTCGAGGACATCCTCTCCATGTTCGGGTTCAGCGACCTGTTCGGCGGGTTCGGCGGCCGCCGGGGCCGGGGTCGGGGCGCCGACCTGCAGACCGAGATGGAGCTGACGCTGGAAGAAGTCGCCACCGGCACGGAACGCACCCTGGAGTTCACCCGGCAGGACTACTGTGACGAATGCGGCGGCACCGGCGCCGCCCCCGGATCTCAACGCCAGAACTGCCGGACCTGCGGCGGCTATGGGCAGGTGGAACAGGCCGGTGGGTTCGGCCTGCTTATGGGACGGGTCATCACTCCCTGTCCCACCTGCCGCGGACAGGGCCGGATCTATTCCAAGCCCTGCTCGAACTGCCGCGGCAACGGGCTGGCCCCCAGGAAACGAATCCTCAACGTGAAGGTGCCGGCGGGGATTCAGGACGGCCAGGCCATTCGCGTCCAGGGAGAGGGCGAGCCGGGCGAGAACGGAGCGTCCCGCGGTGATCTGCACTGCTACGTTCACGTCCGGCCGCACGAGTTCTTCACGCGACGAGGGAACGATCTGGTGTTGTCCATGCCCATCAGCTTCACACAGGCCGCCCTCGGCGCGAAGCTGGAGGTCCCCACCCTGCGGGGAATGGCCGTTCTGACGGTCCCCCGTGGAACGCAGCCTGGGCAGGTCTTTCGATTGGCCGAGCGCGGCCTGCCTGATCTGCGCACCGGCCGCACGGGCGACCAGTACGTGGAGGTGCGGGTCGAAATCCCGACCCGGCTGGACGGCCGGCAGGAGCAACTGCTGCGTTCCTTCGCGGAAACGGAAGACAAGGGCGTGCTGCCGGAGAGCAAAGGATTTCTGGAGCGGCTGGTGGAGTATCTGGGCGGACTGGAGAAGAAAAACGGTTAACGGGCTTTGCGGACCGCCTCACGGAGCGCCATGACCAGGAAGAAGGAACACAAGATTCACGTCGCCACCGACGAAGAAGTCCGGCGCTTCGGCGGCGCGCCGCCATCGCCAAAGCCGCCCGCCGGATCCGCGGCGCCGTCCGCTTCGGCGACCGGCCGGGAAGCCGGCCGCGCAGACGAGCAAGCGGTCGAGCCGGCGGATACGGTTACCACGCAGTCGGACCCGGCCATCGCGCCGTCTGATGAGCAACAGGCGCTGCGGCGGGAGCTGGAGGAAACCCGGGACAAGCTGCTGCGGGCACGGGCGGAAGCGCAGAACCTGTTGCGCCGCACGGCCATGGAAAAGTCCGAGGCCATCCGGTTCGCCAACGAGGCCTTCGTCAAGGCGCTGCTGCCGGTGGTGGACGACTTTGAACGGACGCTCAGCGCCGCCGCGCAGACGACGGACTCGCCGGCGATTGTCGAAGGTGTGCGCCTCGTGTATGAGAAATTGCTGAAGATTTTGAAGGACCATCATGTGGAGCCCGTCGAGGCGGCGGGCAAGCCGTTCGACCCGGTCTTCCACAATGCGATGATGCAGCGGCCGACGACGGAACACGCGCCCGGCACGGTGCTTGAGGAGATGCTTCGGGGCTACTGCCTGCGGGATCGCGTGGTGCGCCCCGCGCAGGTCATCATTGCCGCGGCGCCTCCGACGGATGAGGATCCCGAAACCGCGTAACCGCCCCGGCGGACAAGCCGGAACCCGCGCGACGGGATGCGGGTCGCAGGAGCGATGAATTCAGACGAATGACGTCCGCCTCCACCGGCGACGACAAGGAGCCCGATTCGATGCCGACATATGAATACCAGTGTACGAAGTGCGGGGCCGTGTTCGAACTGTTCCAGCAGATCACGGAAAAGCCCAAGCGCACGGTGAAGGCGGAGTTGAAGAACTGCACATGCCACGCCCCGGTCCGGCGGTTGATCGGCTCGGGCGCCGGAGTGATCTTCCGCGGAACCGGATTCTACGAAACGGACTATCGCAGCGAAAACTACCGCAAGGCCGCCCGGGCGGAGAAGGAATCTCAGGTTTCGACGAAGTCCGACGACAAAAAGCCCTCGAGCACGAGCACGTCCGCAAAACCCAAGCCCGCGGGCAAAGGCAAGAAGGGAACCCAGGCCGCCTGACCGCGGAGCATGTCGGGGCGTCCGGCATCGGTCGGATCCGTTGCGTATGCCGACGTTCAACTGCCCAACCTGCGGAGCAACCCTGACCGTGCCGCGTCGGGAGGACGCGCCCTATCGCCCGTTCTGCTCCTATCGGTGCAAAATGGTTGACCTGCACAAATGGTTTGACGAGCAATACCGCATCAGCGAGCCGCTGGATACGCCCGTCGAGACGCCCGAGCAGTCCTCCCCGCCGGCCCCCGATCCGGATGACGAGTAGGACGGGTGCGGTAAGGACCCGGGTTATCCCGGGGCCCCTGCCGCGCCCTCCCAACGTACCTGCCAATCGCCACTTGCGAACGACGCAACCGCCCCATACTGAGCGGTCTTCCTTCGGATGTGAGGGTGACGTTCTTGATGCGGTAACCTTTCGCCGGCCCGGCCCGTGCGCCGATCCACACGGTGCCGATCGGCCGGTCAATCGTTCTGGCGTTTGCGTTTGCGGGGTTTCTTTTTGTCGCGATCCTTTTCGGGCTTCTCCGGTTTGTCCAGCGGGAACAGGGCGTCCAGCCTCTTGTGGACGGTACCGTCGAGTTGCACCTGCAAGGCCCCCAGGTTCTCGCGCAACTGGCGCAGGCTGGTGGCGCCGAGGATCACGCTGGAGACGGTCGGGTTTGCCGCCGCCCAGGCGATGGCGAGTTGGGCCCGCGTGCAGCCCAGATCTTCGGCCACCTGGAGGAACCGCTTCACCCGATCCCGCTTCTGGTCGCTGTACACCCAGTTCCGCACCCACTTCAACCGGCCGAGCCGCGAATCCGCCGGAATCCCGTCGTCATACTTGCCGGTCAGCAGCCCCGAGGCCAGCGGGCTCCAGATCACCGAACCCAGGCCGTGCTTCTTCAGCGCCGGCGCGGTGTCCTGCTCGAACTTCGTGCGGGCGACCAGGCTGTACTGCGGTTGCTCCACCTGGGGTCGGTAGAGGTTGTGCTTGTCGCAGAACGCGAAGACTTCCTGGATCTGCTCGCCCGTCCACTCGCTGGTGCCCCAATAGAGGATCTTTCCCTGGTGGACCAGGTCGTCCATCGCCCGGGCGGTTTCTTCGATAGGCGTGTGTTCATCAAACCGGTGGCAGAAGTACAGGTCCAGATAGTCCGTGCCGATCCGATCCAGGCTTTTCTCGACGGACTCGAAGATATGCTTGCGAGACAGCCCGCGATCGTTCACGTCGTCGCTCATCGGAAAGAAAACTTTGCTCGAGATGACCAGCCGGTGGCGCGGCAGCTCGGACAGGATGGCGCCCATGAGCCGTTCGGCGTTGCCCCGGCCGTATGCGTCGGCAATGTCAAAAAAATTGATCCCCGCATCAAACGCCGCGGCGAGAATGCGGTGGGCGGTCCGTCCGTCCGTCAGGCTCTCGCCGAACGTGGTCCAGCCGCCGAGGCTCAGCACGCTGACCCTCGTGCCGCATCGACCCAGCGGGCGGTACTCCATTTCCGGTGTTTGCATGGCAGTCTCCAGCGAGTTATGAATTCCCCCGGGAGCCCTCGCCCCGGCCGTGTCCAAGTGACCGCAAGCGCCCGCCGCTGTCAAGCCGGCGCGCCTGACCGGGAGCGGCGGAGCACGCATCCAAGGGAGGCCGAACCATCGACGGAACGATGGCCCGCATTCTGGACGCCAACGCCAACCGGGCCCGCGAGGCCGCCCGCGTGCTGGAAGACTACGCGCGGTTTGCCCTGGATGACGCCCAACTCAGCGGCCGGGCGAAACAGATCCGGCACGGCGTCGTCGCGGCTTTGACACAGGCCGGACTGGCGAACGTGGTGCGCAACCGGGACATCGTCGAGGACGTGGGCCGCGACATCCAGACCGATCGCGAGTACCGACGGGATGGCCCGGCCGACGTTGTCGCGGCCGCATCCGCCCGGCTCAGCGAGGCGCTGCGCGTGCTGGAAGAGTACGGCAAAACGGTCGACGCAGGCCTCGGCCGGGCGTTCGAGCAGCTTCGATACCAGGGGTACGAGCTGGAACGGCGATTGCGGATCGGCGTGGAGGCCGCTCGCCGCTTCGGTCATGTCCGGCTTTACGTGCTGCTGACCGAGTCGTTGTGCGCGGGCGACTGGTTCGACACCGCCCGAGCCGTCATCGACGGCGGGGCCGACTGTCTGCAGCTTCGCGATAAAGCGTTGCCCGACGGCGAGCTCCTGAAGCGGGCCCGGCGCCTGGCCGCACTCTGTCGCGAGCGCGGCGCGCTGTTTATCATGAACGATCGGCCAGACCTGGCCGTTGCCGCGCAGGCGGACGGCCTGCACGTCGGGCAGGAGGATCTTCCCGTGGCCGCCGCGCGGCGCGTTCTGGGCCCGGGGCCGATCATCGGTGTCAGCACCCACACGCCCCAGCAGGTGCGGGCGGCCGTGGCCGAGGCGCCGGACTACATCGCCGTCGGTCCGATGTTCGCCAGCGACACCAAGCCGCAGCCGCACGTGCCGGGTCCGGCCCTGCTGGAGGCGGCGCGGGCTCAGACGTCGTTGCCGCTGGTGGCGATCGGAGGCATCAGGCTGGAGAACTCACTGGAGGTTGTTCAAGCCGGCGCGCGCTGCATCTGCGTGTGCGGCGCGGTGATTTCCCAATCGGATCCGTGTTCCGCGGCCCGCCGGCTCAAGGACGCCGTCTGCGTCGCTGAATCGGCGGTCAAGCCTCAGGAAGACTCCCATGCCGCTGGATGAGGCCACTCTGGACCACCTGCTCGGACACGAATGGCGCGAGCGTATTCCGCCGATCTGCCCGGAATGCGGCTACAACCTCACCGGCCTGCCGAACAACCGGTGCCCGGAATGTGGATACGTCTACAGCCGCCGGGATGTGGTTCGCAACGCCCGACAGATGATCTATCGACTGCACGCGCTGCAAGATGTCAACGACATTCTGAAGACGGGGCTGTATCTGGGCGGTTTCGCCGCGTTGTTTTTCCTTATCGCCCGGTTAATCAATCGAGACGGTACGATGATTCCCGCTCGGATCCTGTCCGTTTTTCTGGGTCTGCCTACGATCGGATTGGGTCTGCAGGTTTTTCGGGTGCGGCGGCTGCCCGCCTGGGCCCGAGCGTTCGTGACTGCCGAGCCCCACTACGGTCGTGGCGTGGCGACCGCCGTCCTTGGCCTGCTGTTGATTCTTGCCGCGCTGTTTGTGCCGTAGGCGCGGACGGGGCCGGAGATCACAGCTCCACGAGGCCGGCCAGTATGGCGCGGCGGACCAGATCCACCCGGTTGTGGACGTCCATCTTCTTCATCAGGTTGGCCGTGTGTTTCTGAATTGTTTTGGCGCTGCGGCACAGGCGCATTGCCACCTGCCGGGTGCCGTGGCCGGCGGCCAGCAACGCCAGGATTTCCCGCTCGCGGGCCGTCAGCGTATGCAGCGAGTGCGCCGCCGCCTGGGATTGCCCCCGGCGACATCGGCACGCCCGCACCCGTGCCGCGCCTTGGCGCACCGCGTTTCGGAACGTCTCTTCGGCAAACGGCTTGGGGATCACGTCCGCCGCCCCTGCCTGCATAGCCCGCACGGCCCCACGCACGTCCGTGTGCGCCGCCACCACCACCGCAAGCTCCAGCGCCAGCTCGCAGGTGAGGCGGTTCAGCCAGGCCAGCTCGGTATCCGTAATCCGGTCCACGTCGAGAATGACGCACCCGCCGGATTCCGGATTATGCCGAGCGACAAACTCCTCGACGTGGTTGTAGGTGACCGAGGTGAAGCCATCCATGGACAGCACCGCGCGAAGTCGGTCGCGCCGCAGGGAGGGCTCAGCGATCAGATGTACGGCGGTTGGCGTTCGATGAGCAGAGACGGTCTCGGACATGGCATCCTCAGCATTCGCGGTGATCATCATGGCCACTCCCTCCGTACGGGAGCAAGGTGCTCCGATTGAGCGTCGGAGAACACGGGCAGACGCGTTGCCGAGCCGAGCATCTCGCCGTGGCTCGGGATCGCCGCGGGCAGGTTCATGACCAGAATCCACAACATTCCCAGGGTTCATTACTTATAACGGCCACTTAGTGCCGAATCCTTGACATGCTGTCCTGCGATTGAGCCACCGTAAGCGTGTCGGGGCTTATCGGTCATATCTCCCATCGGCATGAGTAACCTTCGTTTTGTTCGAAAGTTGCGGCATGTTTTCCGAGTACGATCGGAGCGGCCTGTCAACCGGACCCAAGCCGCGCGGCGTGCTCTGTCGGTCGCGGCAGGGGTCCGGTAGACTGTCGCGCGACCTGCTGTGTGGCATCCCGCAGCAGGTTCGAGTCAACGTGCCGAATGAGTCCCACAACCCGCTCGGAAGCGCTCGGACCCGGCGGCTCTGCCGGTGGCTGGCCGTTGTCGCGATTCTGGCGGTTCACGTCACCGGCCGCGCGGGAGCATTCTGTTCGCCCATCCGGGCCGACAGCTACGCGTACAGCGGCCTGGCGTGGCAGATCGCCCGGGGAGAGGTGCTTTATCGTGACCTGCAAGTGGACAAGCCTCCGGGCCTGCTCTGGTTGCTGGCTTCTGTTTATCTTGTGGCCCCGGCCTCTCGCTGGCCACTGATCCCGTGGGAATCCGTCTGGATGCTGGCGGGATACTGGGCGTTTTACCGGGCCGCTCGGGAGTTGTACGCCCGCCCGATTGCCCTGACCCTCACCGTTGTGGTCGTCGTGGCCATCAACGTGTTTCTCCTGACAGACTACACAACCGAGTGCTTCAGCCTGGCCGAGAGCTACCTTCTGCTGCCGGCCGCGGGTGCGGTGGCCCTGTACTGGCGTGGAATCCGCTTGGACCGTTGGGGCTGTCTCACCTGGGCGGGCGTTTTGCTCGGCGTGTGTCTGGCCCTGAAGCAGACTGCTCTGCCGCTCCTTGTGGCGGTTGCCCTTCATGTCAGCGTATGGGACTTGATCGTGTATCGGGCGCCCGGTCGCTGGGCGATTCACGCCGGCGGGCTGTTGCTTGGATTTGGTATTGTGGTGGCCGCGGTTGCGGCGGTGCTGGCCTTCCAGGGCGTGCTGCCCGAGGGATGGTACTCCATGACCACCCAGGCCTCCGGTCTGTTGCGACGAGAGACCGGCTGGCCGGGTCGCTGGTTGGACATCGTGCCGCTCTGGGCGCCCCTGGGCTGGTGCGTACTCGGATTGATCCTCTGGGCGCACGGCCATCTCACCGCGCGGGGGAACACTCAGGCCGCGGCCTGCCCACCGAGCGGCCGCGATCTGACCTTTCTGTTGCTGTGGCTGGCGGCCGAATGTCTGATGCTGATTCTGCTGCCCCGTCGCTCCTTCCACTACTACGCCATTTCGTGCCTGCCGCTCATTCTGATCTCCGGCGCGTTCGGGGCGGCGTTGCTGCACGATCGCGCCCGAATGCCGGCCCCGATCGGGAGAATCGTCTTCGCAACAGCCCTGCTTGGATCGGCCATGGTCCTTCGGCCGGCCATCGATCGGCTCGTGCCCATAAGTATCAGCCTTGTCCGATCGTACGACGCGGCGGCGGACCAGGCCGCCTTCGAAAAGGCACGGCAAAGTAAGGATATACGCGTGCCGTGAGCCGCCCTATGGACAAGCCGGTATCCGTATCTACGAGCGTCGTTCCGAAGTCGCAATGTCGATCGGCACTCGGAATCGTGTTTCTGCCGGCCCTGGTCTGGACGGTCGGCGGTCTGATCGCCCTCATGCGCACGTCCGACCCGACGCTCGTCCGACAGGTGCTCTATCCGCTGGTCGGTACGGAGCTTGTCGTGGCAGGCACGCTGCTGTTGGTGGTCCATGCGTGGGTCTTTGGAACCCAGCCGAATCCGGGACCGGCCGCCGGTCTCGTGGTAGTTGCTGTGGTGTGCGCCGGTCTGGCGGTCGAGCATCTGACGGCGGCCGCCGACCTTTTCGCCGTTTCTCTCGCGGCATTGACGGTGGGCCTGCTCATTCGTCGTCCGCGGGCCTTCGCATCAGCGGGAATGATCCTCGGCGCGGCAACGGCCCTCTCGCCGCTGCTGTTCGGGGCGGTCGTCGGTGTGCTGAGTGCCGCACGCCGGATGGATGCCCACAGTCGAGCCCGTCGGCTGACCGTCCGGTTTGGAACCGGCGCAACGTTGGGCCTGGTGCTGGTCGGCTTGGCCGGTTGGCTGGATGGCTGGCCGTTGTGGATTGCGGTTCGCGTTCCTGAACCGCTGTCACGCCTGGGCCCGGCGGCGGTGTGGCGGTTTGGCGCAGACGTCGCCGACCTGGCTGCTCCACTGTTGGGGCTGGGCCTGCTGGGTCTGTGGATCGGGGGGTGGGTGAAGGCTCCAGGCGAATCGCCTGTCGGTCCGGCCTCACTCGACCATGCCATGCGTCTGTGGATGCTGGTCAACGCTCTGGCGCTTCTGCTTTTCCCGCGAGTGTGTGCCGCTCACGCCATCGTATGGCTGGCGCCGCCGGCCCTGCTCGTTCCCGCGGGTTGGCGGGCCGTGCGTACGGCAATGGCTGCCGCGCCGGCCTTTTCCGCGAGGCTCGCCCTTGGGGCCTTCGCGTCCCTGTTGATGCTGCTCGCGTGGCCCGCCATTCGCGCGACCGGGGAAAGGATCATCATCGCGGTGGCGGCACTGTGAGTCGGCCCGCGGAAACCTGGTTTTTTGTAAGGATGCGCACAATCGGCGCCAGATACTTGTCGGTCACGACGAAGCGGGCCTATGCTCCGCCGGAATGTATGCCACTGGCCACGATCGGCGTAGGTTGTTGGCTGGGTGGCTTTGCCCCGTCTGATTGACAAGGATACTCTCCATGCGGCGAACGATCGTGTGCGGAGCTTTGGCGGTGGCGATGGTCGCCTTTCTCACGGCCGTCGCCTGGGCCGATGATAAGGAGGACAAAAAGGGCGACGCGGCCCCGAAGGAGGTGCGGGCGGAAATCGGGAAAGCCGCGCCGGATTTTGCTCTGAAGGATCTCGACGGCAAGGAACACCGGCTGTCCGATCTCAAGGGCAAGATTGTGGTGCTGGAGTGGACGAACTATCAGTGCCCGTACGTCCAGTTCCATCACGGCGAGGCCCACACCATGCAGAACCTTGCCGCGGAATACGAGAAAAAGGGCGTCGCCTGGCTGGCCGTTGATTCCAGCCATTTCTGCCGGGAGAAGAAGGAAGAGACTCGCGCGTCAGCCGAAAAAAGCCAATACACGCTTCCGATTCTGCTGGATCCAGACGGGCGTGTCGGGCGTATCTACCAGGCCAAAACCACGCCGCACATGTTCGTGATCGATCGTGAAGGGACTCTCGTTTACAGCGGCGCCATCGACAGCGACTCGAACGTCAACGCGAGACGGGATCCGAAGCAAGTGACGAATTATGTTGCCGCGGCCCTGGCTGCGCTGACGGAAGGCAGGGCCATCGAGACGACAGAGACCAAGCCCTACGGCTGCAGCGTCAAATACGGCACGACCGAAGACGCAAAGAAGGCAGAAGAGCCTCGCGACAAAACCGGGGGCCAATCGTCCTGACAAAGAGTCAAGCTCTTCCGGAATCCCCCTCGGCGGCCGGCGAGACTCATGGTTTGCGGCGTCGGGTGGTCGTCCAAGGCGTTACGTGTGTTCGTTCCGCGGACTTGGCTTCCAGCCGCGGTAAGGGCGACAGCGTCGGCTCCCACGCACCTGCCACCGCCGCCGGTCGCGCGCCCGAGGCATCCGATTTGCAAGAAACTCAAGCCGCCCCCGGGGACTGGTCGACGCTAGGGTAAGCAAAGGCCGCATCGCCCCTCGGGGAGACGGCGTCGTCCCCCACGCCCGATCGGCCGACCATGCTGCGGAAAGCCGTACCCGTGCGTCGCCACCTTCGGCAAGACCCGACTCCCCCGGCCGGTTGGCGGGAATCCCCGATCGAAGGGATTCTGGTGGATCCGGCGCCACCGTCCGACCCGGCCAGCCTCTGCCATGTGATCAGCGTCGATCTGGAAGACTGGCGACAGTCCGTGTTTGACCACTCGCTGCCCGTCTCGAACGACTTTCACCGCGGGACGGAGCGGCTGCTCGATCTGTTCGATCGGCAGGGCACGCGAGCCACGTTCTTCGTGCTCTCCAACGTGGCGGAGCATTCTCCGGCATTGATTCGACGCATCCAGGCTGCCGGCCACGAGATTCAATCCCACGGCCTGGACCACGTGGAATTGAACCAGCTCACTCCCGAACGGTTCCGAACCGATCTGGTTCGCGGAAAAGCAATCATCGAGGACGTGACCGGCGAACCCGTTATCGGATACCGAGCGCCCCGTTTTTCCATCACGGCCGCTACCACGTGGGCACTGGACATCCTGGCCGAGTCGGGCTTCCGTTACGATTCTTCCGTGTTTCCGATGAGCCTGCGGGGCTATGGCATACGGGGCTGGCCGGCCGGCCCGGCTCGAGTCCGCACGCGGCGGGGCTTGCAACTGACCGAGATCCCGGTAACCACCGTCCAGTGGTGGGGTCGCCCGTGGCCGGTCGGTGGCGGCGGTTATCTCCGATTGATGCCCAACCGGCTTGTGCGGAATGGGCTCTGCCGGGTGGTTGCTGGCGGTCGTCCGATTGTGCTCTATGTCCACCCGCACGAGTTGGATTCCGTGCCATTGTCCGAGCTGCGTCTCGACGTCCCGTTGGCGCAGCGGATACACCAGGGGCTGGGGCGTTCCTCCGTCGCAGGCAAACTCAAGACTCTTCTTGAGATGTTTCGGTTTGGCCCGATGGGGCGGTTATGGTCGGCGATCAACCCGTCGGCGCGCATCGGCGCCTCCGACCGTAGCACGTCAAACCGGTGTTCGTAATACCCAAGTCGCGGACTCGTGTTGCCTGGCAGAAGCAGTTCGTTGCGATTGTGAACAGCGCCCTTGTTTTCACGCGAACGGAACGGTGGCAGCGGACAGAAGTGACACTGAATCGCGTTCGATCTGGAAATCCTCGGGAGTTCATTGGCCGGTCTGTGATTTATGTGATAAACTTAGGTGTTCTCGTACCCGGACGGGGATAGGAGCGATTTGGCCGTGACCCTCGTTGTCTGAGTGAGGCCTTCTGGCCTGTCCAAGGTGGGGATAGGTGACGGGGGTCTCGGCCTGTTTTCTGCGCTGCGCGTGGAACAGGGCAGGTCGCCAGAAGGCGGCCTGCCCTGTTCGTGATGGGTGGCTCTGACGGTTTAATCGGTTTCGGACGCGCCGGGTGAGTCTATCAGAGCCTCGTAGCGCTTCTGCTCAGCAGCCCGGATCTTCTCGCATACGCCGCCGAAACAAGTGGAGAATTGCAGGCCGTCGCGAGCGGCCGGGGCGGTTTCTTCGTCGTACCAGGCGGCCCGCAGTCGGCTTTCCTGCTTGGACGCCGCCCGGAGCACGTCCAGGTCACCGCCGACCGCCTCTACCAGAAGCAGCGGTGCATCCTGGTAGCCGATCGGGAATACGTACTTGTCCAGCAGAGCGCGTTTGAACGCCTGCGGGCCGAGCATCTGCCGCAGTGTGGCGGAGACGTCCATGAGGCATCGCGGATCATGGCTGTGCTGCAGGCCCAGCAGGTGCCCCAGTTCGTGTGAGGCGACGTTGGCCAGGGCCTGCGCCATTTCCTCGGCCGTGGGGTTCAGCACCAGGAAGGCCTGGAAGGTGTCCACGAATACGACAGCCTCCTGCACGAGCTGTTCGTTGTATTCATCCACGTTGGCGGCCACACCCAGCAGATCCGGGTCATACGCGCCGAAATGAATAGTCGTGTGCGGCGCCAGGGGCCGGGAATCCTCTCGTGACGAGACGATTTCGACGTTCAGGCCCGCGAAGTCTTCGCGCACGTAGGCCGTGATCTGCTCGATCATCTGGTCGGTTTGACCATCATACCTCGGTGCGATCCGGCTGCCTTCGAACGGCGGAACGCCGACGGCCGGTCGGTTGCCGATCGTCACGGACGCCTCTCCGTCGAAATTCAGAAACACGATTTGCGTCTGCGGCGCGGGGATTTGTTCCGGAGGACCGCGGAACACCGTAACCGAGTAATCACCCTGCGTGCCGGAGCCGACGCTGGAGGCGATGGCCAGGTAACAATGCCCGCTTCGGCGGCGGACGGTCACGCTGATCCGGGGATCAAGCAGCCCGGCATAATAGGCGCGGTCGTCGTTCGCGTAGATGAGGTTCTCGTCGGCGTCAAACAGCGCCGCCACGGCGTCGAGAGTGGACCGCGCCCGGACATCCACAACAAAAGCGTCGCCCGCCTCGATGGGGCCCAGGTCATACACATCCACGTCGGACGGGCTGGAGATGCTGCCTTCAATCCAGGCTTGGGAATTCTGGAAGGTCACGACGTTTGCCGCTGCGAAAGGGCCGGTCGTCGGACCAACGGGTCCATCAGGCTCGATGAACACGTATTCGTAATTCCGATCCCCCCCGCCTCCGGGATTCCCGGTGGGATTGTCCAGCGGCTCGGCGTCGCTTGTCGACGGTGCGTTGCCGACCGACGAGCAGCCGACGCTGGTCAGCAGTGCGCATCCGAGACACGCGGCAATCCATCCCCATCGCGCGCATGGCGCCGGCCCGGCAGTCATTTTCCGTCCCCTCACACGGCGATTGCGGCATCGCGGCGCGGGGCCGCGCTGCCCTTCGGAAGAAAACCGACGTCTGTTCGGGTTCGAGTCGATCCGTTCCGGCGTGTGCGTGAAAAAAAGCCTCTTTCCCCCCCGGAACGCGAGACCGTCGCAACCACCCCGATTCGACGTCTCCAGGACTGGTCGGACCTGAAACCGTTGTGCGGCCGGAAGCCGTCGCGTCGTGAAAGCGGTCGTGTCCTGCCCGGTTTGTCAGGCTTCGCCAGTCACCCTCCAGAATCCAATACGCGCCGGCGGAAGGCAAGCGAGTCGGCGAACTTTGCCGGTTTCTCCGGATCGAGCGTTCGGGAAAAAACGCGCGTCCGGAAATGTCACGCCGGCATTGGCGCGGCCGTCAGTGGTCCGGCCCCGCGCGATGATGGAGCGTCCGGTAACGTCGTTTTACGGACGGGCGGAGGCGCGGTGTGGTGGGCGGCTCGAGAGCTGCCGGAAAAACGGTTTGCCGTCGTTCAGAGCCGGCGGTGTGCTTCCGATAGGAATCCAGAGAGGTTCTGTCCGATCGGCAGCGGGAGATGACGCTTATGCCGCGCGCGAATACATCGGAAGTCCGGGAAGTCGTGGCGAACTGGCTTCAGGAAGCCAAGCTGTTCGGCGAGCCGAGCTCGCACGACATCAAACGCAGTCGCCGGCGCTATGCCTGGCATCGGCCTATGGAGCTCCGCGCGGGCAAGCGCATATGCTACGTCTACAGCCGTGACATCAGCGAAGACGGAATCGGCGTGGTCTGTCGCAACCGCCTGGGCGAAACCACCCGGGTGGAACTGCGCCGCGATGAGAACGACCCGTGGGTTCCCGCCCGTGTCGCCCACTGCACGCAGACGGTGGGCGCCTACAAGGTCGGCATCGAACTGTCATTCGAGTTCTGATCCGCTCACCCCGTCTGGATACCCCTGTAGCCGGAAAACGGCCGTGTGTCCGCGCGGAAACACCGCCCCCCGGGCTCGTCCGCGTGCCGCGACCGACCGTCACACGCGGCCTCGTCTCCATGGCGGAATCAGGTGGATGAACCACCGTGAAAACGGCATGGGGAAGGCTTCACGTCGAGCCCGAACCGTTCGCAGTAGCGCCGGAACAGGTTCCGCGCGGCGGGATACGCGGAGTGCGGGCTCAGAAAGTGGGAAAACTCGAACGTGATCAGCTTGTCCACCCCGGCCTCGCGAGCCGCGTCCATCTTGAACTCGAGCTTCCGCCAGTCGATGGGCGGAAACTTGATCGGCATGTCGCGATCGAAGGTCTCCACATTGGACCAGCAAGTCAGGCCGGCCTCGCGGGCGAGACGCAGGTTCGTCGCCAGGTAATCCGGCGCGTCCAGAAAGTCCACGTGGCCGTCCTGAAACGCCACGATGTCAATGCACGAACGGATCTGCCCGAAAATGGCTCGCCACTCCTGTTCGTGCTGCCCCCGCGGGATAGGCTCCTCCCCGGGCGGCGCCTTGGGGCCGGCGATGTAGGGCGAGATCAGCGTGGGCAGTGAGGGCGTCAGGTTCTTGGCCAGGCCACCCGCGGCCACCATCAATTCCACCTGCTCGGGGTTGTTGCGGGACAGCTCGAAGGTCAGGTACCAGCCGCGGAAGGCCGGGTGGGGTCCAAACCGCTCGGCCACTTCCTTCATGAAGTCGCGATTCACCGCCAGGGCGTGCCCGGGGTTCTGCGCCCAGTCGCCGGGATCGTAGATGCCCCAGAACAGCCTCATGCCGTTCTGCCCGGCCAGTTCCAGGAAAAGCGTGCCCAGATCCTCTCGCACCGCGAGCATCGGGCGATGCCGACCCAGTGACCGGGAGTGGAAGACCGCCCGCTCCCGATACCCCGATCGGATGAGGATAACCGTGTCGATGCCGATCTGGCGCATTACGTCGAAATCGGCCTCCCATTCCCGCGGTCCCCAGTTCTGGCTGGGGATGTCGTGGGTGATCTCGTCCAGAAATGTCCCCGTGATCCGCATTCGTTCTTCGCTCCGGTTTGAGCCGTCGCCGACCGCATCCGCCGACGCCGCCAATGCCCGACAGGACGAAGGGCCATCATACCGCTCCACCCTGAAAGGGTCATGCCCGCCGTGGAATGGGGTGAGCGTCGATGGTTCCGCGGATGACCCTCTGCGCGGACGAATGGCCGATCATCTCGAAGAGGCTGGAGGGGGGCGAAATCGTCTCCAGTCCACGTTCAGCTTCCGCATGCGCGCCCGGAGCGTGTGTGGATTCACACCGAGCAACCGGGCCGCGCCAAAGGGGCCCTCGATCCGGCCATGCGTCATCTTCAGCGCGGTCTCGATGTGGTTGCGAATGACCGTATCCAGCGACGGGAACGGCGACGTCGGCTCCTCGATCGCCCGAATGGGCGGCGCCATGATCGGTCTGGCGGGGCCGGGTTCCGCGACCGGGCGGGGCGGAGCGGGCGCTCCCCACATGGCCTTGGCGATCTCCAGCTTTCGACCGTTGCCGAGGATGGCCGCCCGATTGATGACGGAGGCAAGCTCGCGGATGTTTCCCGGCCAGTCATAGGCAAGCAGCGCGCGGATGTCCTCCGGCGTTGGGACGACGATCGGCAACCCGAACCGCTTGGCCGCCCGAAGGGCAAAGTGAGCGGCCAGAGCCGGCATGTCTTCCGGCCGGTTCCGCAAGGACGGAAGCTCAATGGGGAAGACCGCCAGTCGATACCACAAATCGGCCCGGAATGTCCCTTCGGCGACCATGGATTGCAGGTCACGATGGGTGGCCGCGACAATGCGGACGTCCACTTTCAACGGCTTCTCGCCGCCGACGCGTTCGAAAGTTCCGTCTTGCAGGATACGCAGCAGACGCACCTGGGCGGCCGCGGGCAGCTCGCCGACCTCGTCCAGGAAGAGCGTGCCTTCGTCGGCCCGCTCGAACCAGCCTTTACGCAGCGCGACCGCTCCGGTGAAGCTGCCACGCTCGTGTCCGAACAGCTCGGAATCGATCAACTCCGCCGGAATCGCGCCGCAATTGACCCGCATGAACGGCCCAGACGTTCGTGGAGACCGCGTGTGAATGGCGCGGGCGATCACCTCTTTGCCCGACCCCGTCTCTCCCAGCAGCAATACCGGCACGTCGGATCGGGCGACCAGGTCCACCCGCTCCAGGGTTTCGCGAAGGCCGGATTCGGCGCCGACGATCGTGTCACTGATGTCCTGGCGGCCCAGCCGGGCCAGCAGCGACTGTCGATCGGCCTCCGCTGCCTGGCGGTATGCCTCCATCTCCCGAAGCCGGCGGTCGTTTTCCAGCGCGACCGCCAACGGCGTCCGCAGGGCGCGGAACAGGTCGCCGTCGCCGGTGCCGAAGCTTCGCCCGGCGGTAGCCATCATGATCAACAAGCCGCCCGGTCCGGCCTCACGCAGCAAAGGACCGATAAGCATGTCACCGGTCATGCCTTCGGGAGCATAGGGATGGCAGTCGGACCGGTCCGCGTCCCGCGGGACCGACAGGAGTTCGTCCTGGCGGCACCAGGCCAGCAGGTTTTCCATTTCGGCGGCGGTACAAAGGGTTCGAGTCAATTTGGGCGGCGGGGCCTGGTTGGCCGTCCCGGCCGCGATGGTGTCGACACACGATCGTTGCACGTCGATCTGGCGAACCAGCAGGAGCTGCAACGGCGTGTGCTGGGCAAGCAGGGGAGCGATTCGGCTGACCGCCTCCTGGATCTCGCTATGCAGTCCGGTCTCACGCCAGACGTCCAATAACAGGCTCGTAAACTGTTTCATACAACGGGTATTCTACTATATACACTGGGTAAACATCAAGAATCCCTGGATATTCTATCATATTTCACGGTTGACGGGGGTGGAGGGAGTTGTAATGCGGTTTTCAGTACTGAAAAACGCGTTATCCCTCATTTCTCGGTGTGTGGCACGGCGGATGCTCATCTCCCTTCTTCATGACGAACCGATTGGCTTGGCCGGTCGCCCGCGGGAAGGGCGGTTTCCCTCCTCTTACGTTCTTCCCGGAGGCGGCCGGCCGGTGCTTCCTGGGTGGACGACTCTGAGAAACCATGACGCGAAGGGCGGGGAACATGCAGAGCGGACGACTTGCCGTAACGGTGCTGATGGTGACGTGGGCCTGGGCGATGCCAGGGGTGGCGGCTCAGAAGGTGCTGCTGAACGCTTCGTATGACCCGACCCGCGAGTTGTATCAGGAGTTCAACGCGGCGTTCGTCTCGCACTGGAAGAGCGAAAAGGGCGAAGACGTGCTGGTTCGCCAATCGCACGGCGGCGCGGGCAAGCAGGCCCGGGCGGTGATCGACGGGTTGGAGGCGGACGTGGTCACGCTGGCGCTGGCGTATGACATTGACGAAATCAGCAGGCGCGGTCTGATCGCCGAGGGGTGGCAGAAACGGTTGCCCAACAACAGTTGTCCGTACACCTCCACGATCGTGTTCCTGGTTCGCAAGGGCAATCCGAAGAACATTCACGACTGGGATGACCTGGTCCGGCCCGACGTGTCCGTGATCACGCCGAATCCCAAGACCTCCGGCGGCGCCCGGTGGAACCATCTGGCCGCCTGGGCATACGCCCTGAAGCACAATGACAACGACGAAGCCAAGGCCCTGGAGTTTGTGGGCAGGCTGTTCAAAAACGTGCCCGTGCTGGATTCCGGGGCCCGCGGCGCGACCACGACCTTCGTGCAGCGCGAAATCGGCGACGTGCTGATCACCTGGGAGAACGAGGCGTTTCTGGCCGTCGAGAAGCTCGGCAAGGGCAAGGTCGAGATCGTGCTCCCGTCGATGAGCATTCTGACCGAACCTCCGGTCACGATCGTGGACAAGGTGGTGGATGCGCACGGCACGCGCGCGCTGGCGACGGCCTATCTGGAATTCCTGTACTCGGACGTGGGACAGGAAGTGGCCGCCAGGTGCCACTATCGGCCGTCGAATCCGAAGATCGCGGAGAAATACAGCGACAAGTTTCCCCGGCTGGAGCTGATCACCATCGATGAGGCGTTCGGGGGCTGGCAGAAAGCCCACGAGAAGCACTTCGCCGACGGTGGGGTGTTCGATCGGATTTACCAGCCGGGCAAGTAAGGCGAGACGACCCGTCGCGGGGCAAGAGGCGTCGAATGAGGTTGCTGCTGAGACAGCGAAGCATTTTGCCCGGATTCGGGCTGACGCTCGGGTTTACCGTGCTCTATATGAGCCTGGTGGCCCTGATTCCATTGGCCGGGCTCTTCCTGCGGACGGCGCAACTGAGTGCGGATCGGTTCTGGTCGATCGTCGCGGATGCCCGCGTGGTGGCCGCGTTCCGATTGAGCTTCGGGGCGTCGGCCATCGCGGCCTGTATCAACCTGCTGTTCGGCCTGATTCTGGCGTGGGTGCTGGTGCGGTATCGCTTTCCCGGACGGCGGCTGGTGGACGCGCTGATCGATCTGCCGTTTGCGCTGCCGACGGCGGTGGCCGGCATCGCGTTGACGGCCGTATACGCCGGCAACGGCTGGATCGGCCGATACCTGGTTCCGCTGGACATCCGGGTGGCCTACACGCCGGCGGGCATCGTGGTGGCCCTGACGTTCATCGGGCTTCCCTTCGTGGTGCGGACACTTCAGCCGGTGCTGGAGGATCTGGACCCGGAGGTGGAGGAGGCGTCGGCGAGTCTGGGGGCTCCGCGGGCGCAGACCCTGTGGCGGGTGATTCTGCCGGAGCTCTGGCCGGTGCTGCTGACGGGATTCGCGCTGGCCTTTGCACGGGCGCTGGGGGAGTACGGCTCGATCGTTTTCATCTCCGGCAACATGCCGATGCGGACGGAGATTGTCCCGCTGCTGATGGTGATGAAGCTGGAGCAGTTCGACTATGCGGGGGCGACGGCCATCGCCGTGACGATGCTGGTGGCGTCGTTCCTGCTGTTGTTGGTCATCAACCTGCTGCAATGGTGGAGCGGGCAGCGGCACAGCGTGCGGCGATCGTGAGGGTGCGTTCGTGACGGACCGGGAACAGCGAAGTCCAGGGAATCGCGCGGCGGCGGGCGTTCGGCGCGGGGCCACCACGGAGCCGTGGCCGGTGCGCGGCCTGTTGA
Source organism: Planctomycetota bacterium (assembly GCA_052034525.1). Classification (GTDB taxonomy): domain Bacteria; phylum Planctomycetota; class Phycisphaerae; order UBA1845; family UBA1845; genus JAFGJQ01. The sequence continues at coordinate 38,306 of JBPOIK010000062.1, read as the reverse complement.
TTTTCGTGGCGATGCTGTTCGTCGGGCTGTTCCTCATCGCGCCGCTGGCGGCGGTGTTCGTGCAGGCGTTTTCGGAAGGGCTGCGCGTGTACTGGGAATCGCTTCAGACGCCCGACACGCGGGCCGCGATCCGACTGACCCTGTTGACCGTGGTGATTGCCGTGCCGGCGAACCTGGTGTTCGGGGTGGCGGCGTCCTGGGCGGTGGCCAAGTTCGAGTTTGTAGGCAAGAGCCTGCTGACCACGCTGATTGATCTGCCGTTCGCGGTCTCGCCGGTGATTTCCGGGCTGATTTACGTGATTTTTTTCGGCATCCACGGCTACCTGGGTCCGTGGCTGGCCCGACATGGCATTCAGGTGGTTTTCGCGGTGCCGGGCATCGTGCTGGCGACGGTTTTCGTGACGTTCCCGTTCGTGGCGCGTGAGCTGATCCCGCTGATGCAGGCCCAGGGGACGGAAGAAGAGGAGGCGGCCCTGTCGCTGGGCGCCGGCGGCTGGCAGACGTTTCTGCGGGTTACGCTGCCGAACATCAAGTGGGGGCTGCTGTACGGGGTGATCCTGTGCAATGCCCGGGCGATGGGAGAGTTCGGGGCGGTTTCGGTGATCTCCGGCCACATTCGCGGCCTGACCAACACGATGCCGCTGCACGTGGAGATTCTGTACAACGAGTACAATTTCGCCGGCGCGTTTGCGGTCGCCTCGCTCCTGACGGTGCTGGCACTGGTCACGCTGGTGCTCAAGAGCTTCGCGGAATGGAAGTTCAAGGCGGACCTGAAGAACGACTGACCGGAGGGTCGAAATGAGCATTGAAGTACAGCATATTACCAAGCGCTTCGGGTCGTTCGCGGCCCTGCGGGACGTGAGTCTGCGCGTGGAGACCGGGGAGATGGTGGCCCTGCTGGGCCCGTCGGGCTCCGGCAAGACCACGCTGCTGCGAATTATCAGCGGTCTGGAGTCGCCGGACGCCGGCAGCGGGCGGATTCTTCTGCACGATCAGGACGTCTCGAAGCAGCATGTGGGTCGGCGTCGCGTGGGGTTCGTGTTTCAGCACTACGCCCTGTTTCGCCATATGACGGTCTTCAAGAATGTGGCGTTCGGCCTTCGGGTGCGGCCCCGACGGGAGCGTCCCACGCGCAAGGAAATCCGCGAGAAGGTGGACCAACTCCTCAAGCTGGTGCAGTTGGACTGGCTTGCCCACCGGTATCCGTCTCAGCTTTCCGGAGGGCAGCGGCAGCGGGTGGCCCTAGCCCGGGCCCTGGCCATTGAGCCGAAGGTGCTGTTGCTGGACGAGCCGTTCGGGGCCCTGGACGCCCGGACGCGGCAGGAGCTGCGCCGCTGGCTGCGCCGGCTCCATCGCGAGCTGCACGTGACCAGCGTGCTGGTGACGCACGATCAGGAGGAGGCCCTGGAGGTCGCCGACCGCGTAGTCATCATGAACGCCGGCCGCATCGAGCAGACCGGGACGCCGGAAGAGGTGTTTCACAAGCCTGCCAGCGAGTTCGTGATGAACTTTCTGGGACACGTGAACATCTTTCATGGCCGGGTGGAGGGCGACAAAGCCATTCTCGGGCCGCTGGAGATTCCATATGCCGGCCGACATCATGCATCCACCTGTCCGGCCCGAGGACTGGTTCGCCCGTACGAGCTGGACCTGGCGCCACGGGCCAACGGCAAGCCGGGTTTCCGTGCCACGGTACGGCATATCAACTCCGCGGGTCCGCAGGTAAAGGTTGAATTGACAGCCACTTCCGGCGACCCGGTGCATGTGGAACTGCCGCACGACCGTTACCAGGCCCTGAAACTGACACCGGGCGCGGAGGTATTCGTGGTTCCCCGAGATATCAACGTGTTCATTGATGAAGGATAGCTGAAAGCCGATTCCTTCGTGTGATGCGAGCGGTTTCTTCCGATAACCACTCCTGACAGCGCGGATGACACGCCGGGCGGCGGTCCTGCCCCCCCCCCTTGCGCCCGCGGGAGGTGCCCTCTGTTGACCAATCGAACTCATCGTATGGGAACTGCCCGGGGGATGGTCCTTGTCGTCTTTGCGGTGTTCGCATCGGGAGCGTTCGCCCAGACCACCCGGCCGGTCGAAACACAGGCGGCCGAGGAGCCGCCCCGGAAATCGCCGCCGATATTTTCCAGGGGCTGGGGCACGCGGCCGGAGCCAGAGCCGCCGGGCTACGTCAGAACGCTGGATCGCTCGGGCGTGGACGCGTTCAAGGATGTGGATTGGCTGGAGTTCGGGCTGGTTCATCGTACCCGGTTCGAGCTGCGTCGCGACGACTACCGGCGCGGCCGCAGCCAGGATCTGCCGAGCGAAGACCAGTTCCTGCTGCGCACGCAGGCGTACGTGGGAATCCGCAAGATCGCGGATCCGTTCCGCTTCGGCCTCGAAGTGGCCGACATGCATCAGTTCAACAGCAGCTTTCCCGAAACCTCTGACGACGCCAACGAAGCGGACTTCCTTCAGGCCTTTGGCGAACTCTACTTCACGGACGCGCTCGGCCCGGGCCAGCCTCTGCAGTTTCGGGTCGGGCGGTTCACCATGGATCTGATGGATCGTCGACTGATCGCCCGCACTCGCTGGCGAAATACGATGAACGCCTTCGACGGGTTCCGTCTGCGCCTGGGACAACCGTCATCCGACTGGCAGGTGGATATCTTCGCGGTGATGCCGGTGGAGCGGCGCTCGTGCCATCTGGACCGGTCCGACGAGGAACGCTGGTTCTACGGACTCGTGGGCGCGTGGCGCGGCTGGTCGCCGCACGTGGTCCTGGAGCCCTACTACCTGATTTTGGACGAGGACCTCAAAGACCCGGACGCCCGCGACCGCGAACTGCACACGCTGGGATTGCACGGCTTCGGGCTGATCGGCAAGACGGGCTTCGATTACGACTTCAACACGGCGTTTCAGTTCGGCGACGACGGCGAGCGGGACATCTGGGCATACGCGATGATCGGCGAGGTGGGATACACGTTCGAACATGCGTGGAAGCCCCGGCTGAGCTTCTCCACGGCGTATGCTTCCGGCGATCGGAACCCGCGGGACCGTCAAACGAACCGGTTCGACCGCCTCTTTGAGGCGGGTCATTGCTGGGCCAATTCCGATCTGTTTGACTGGCGCAATACGATCGTCCCGAAGATTCGCCTGGAAGTGTGCCCGGTGAAACCACTCCGCCTGTTTCTGTCGTACGGGGCCTACTGGCTCGCCAGCGACGCCGACGCGTGGCCGCGGGTTGGGCGGCGCGATGCGGAGGGCAGAAGCGGTGACTTCGTGGGCCAGGAAATCGATCTGCAACTGCGGTATCAGATCAATAAACGGCTCGAGGTGGAGTTGGGATATGCACACTTCATGCCGGGCGCGTTCGTGAGAAACACCGGCCCGGCCGACGACGCGGATTTCTTTTACGTGCAAGCCACGCTGAGCCTGTTTTGAGGCCGGCGGCTGAGGATTCAGAAAGGACAAGCGACGATGAAGCTGCGCAAGCTGGTTTTGGCACTGGTGTTGGGTCTGCTGTGGATGAATTCCACCGGATGCAACAACGCATGGGAAGACGGCCTTCGCGACGGACTGGAGAAAGGCCTGACCAACGCCCTGGCCTCCCTCATCCAGGTGCCGGTGGAGCACGCGCTGGAGCAACAGTTCGGCGACAAGTGATGGATGCGGAGAATCGGGTTTTTCCACTCGGGCCGGCGGCTCCGTGGCTACCCTCCGGTTAACCCGCGGATCCATGCGTCCACGTCGTGGATGCTCATGGTCTTGAGCCCGACCGACGGCCCGTCGGCCGAGTGAGCCGTTCGATCTTCCAGGAACGATCGGACTTCCTTCGTCAGGAAGCGGCTGAGCTGGGCATAGCCGTGGGAATCGCTGTGACCCCAGCGGTGATGGTAGTAGCGAAGCGGAAAGTAGATGTAGAGCCGATCGCGGGCCCGCGTCATCGCAACGTAGAGCAGTCGGCGTTCCTCGTCCACGCCCTCCGTTTCGCCGACGGCCATGTCGGAAGGGATCATGCCATCGGCGGCGTGGAGGATGTGGACCACGTCCCATTCACACCCTTTGGCGGAGTGGATGGTGCTGAGCACCAGGTAGTCTTCCTCCAGGAAGGGCGGCTGGGCGAGGTCGGAGGTGGCTTGGGGCGGGTCCAGCGTCAGGTCCGTGATGAACCGGCGTCGCGAGCGGTATCCGCGGGCGATGTGTTCGAGCTGCTCGATGTCACGGGCGCGGATGCGGGCGTTGTCATGCGTTCGCTCCAGAACCGGCTCGTAGAATTGTCGGAGCCGCTCCACCTGGACGGCCACGCTGGGGGCGGGGCTGCCGGCCGGTGCGTCCCCGTCTTGCTCCTCGCCGGGTATCGCCGCGCATTCCAGAAGTGCGCGACGCAGGGCGGCAAACTCGTCTTTGGCCGGTCCGGGGATCGGCAAATCGTCCGTCGCCAGGCGTTTCAGCGGTGACAGGCCGTCGACCGCCGGTTCGCCATCGGTGGCCGGCCGTCGGACGCCCAGGGCGTTCATGATGCGGCGGGCGTGGCCCGGGCCGATGCCTTGCAGCAGCGGCAGGATGCGGAACCAGCTCACTTCGTCCAACGGGTTCTCCACGATGCGCAGGAGGGCCAGCATGTCCTTGATGTGGGCGGCTTCCATGAATTTGAGCCCGCCGTACTTGTGGAACGGAATGTTGCGCTTGGCCAGCTCCACTTCCAGCATGTCACTGTGGTGCCCGGCCCGGAACAACACGCCCTGGCGGGCCAGGGCGACGCCGCGTTCCAGATGGGACAGAATGTTTCCGCAGACGCTCTGGCACTGATTCTCTTCGTCCAGGCAGCGGACGAGCACGGGCTTCTGCTCGCCGGAGCGATGGGACCAGAGATCCTTGGTGTAGCGTTCGGGCGCCTGCTGCATCACGGCGTTCGACGCCGCCAGAATGGGGCCGATGGAGCGGTAGTTCTGCTCCAGGGTGACGATTTTCGTGTCGGGAAACTGCCGGGGAAACTCCAGAATGTTGCGGATGGTAGCCGCGCGGAACGAGTAGATGGCCTGAGCGTCGTCGCCGACCACCATGATGTGCGGGTGGCGCTTCCGCATGTTCCGCAGAATCTGTGCCTGGACGGCGTTGGTGTCCTGGTATTCGTCCACCAGGATGTGCTCGAACCGGTCGGCGACTTTCTCGCCGATACCCGGCGCCAGAGCCAGGGCATTCCACATCAAGAGCAAGTCGTCGTAATCCAGAACGTTGCCTTCGCGCTTGCGGCGCGTGTAGCTCTCGAAAATGGCGGCAATGCCCTCGCGGTCATCCGCGCACCAGGGGAAGCGTGTGTCCAGCACGTCGGTCAGCTTCTCCGCCGCGTTCATCATGCGCGAATAGATGCTGACCAGCGTCTGCTTCCGGGGGAATCGCCGCGTGCCCTTGCCCAGACCCAGCTCGTTGCGAATCAGGTTCATCAGATCCGCCGCGTCGGCCTGATCCATGACGGTGAAATCCGGCGACAGGCCGATGAACCGGCCATAGCGGCGCAGCAGCCGGTTGGCCACCGCATGGAAGGTGCCACCCCAAACCCTGGTCGCGGTCTGCCCGCTGACCAGGCGCGCGGCCCGCGAGAGCATCTCGGCGGCCGCCCGCCGCGTGAAGGTCAGAAGCATAATGCGGTCCGGCGCCACGCCGCCTTGCAGGAGCCACGCCACCCGACAGGCCAGGGTGCGGGTTTTGCCCGTGCCGGCGCCGGCCACCACCAGCAGGGGCCCCTGCCCATGTGTGACGGCCTCACGCTGTGCGGGATTCAGTTGGTCGAGCCAGCTTTCCATCGATGGCGTTCCGCCCATTGCCCCGGCCAAGGGCCCCGAGCGGCCCTGGACCGCCGTCAGCGTATGCTCGATTGGCCCCTCTTGCCACTGCTGCAAATCCCCCCTCTGGATGGCGCCATCATACGACATCTAATACACCTGAATGTGCCAACCGCCCGGCTAGACTGCTCATGCACGCATATCGTAAATATGCGGCATATCTTCCAGGGGTGAAGGGGATTCGCCGTCGGGCTCTTCACAAAATGCCGACAGGATGGACCCTGTCGCAGCGTACGCCCGTCTGCCGATCTTCCGTGGGGGCACGCGGCGTGGCCTGTGCCTCCGGCTGGGCGAGGGTCTTGTAACCCCTCGGACAGGCGAGTAAGATTTTGTAAGCAAGCAGGTTGCCTGGGGGATGGGTGTCGCCCGTCTCCGCAGACCGGCAGGTCAGCCGTGATTGTCATATTGCCATCGTCTCTGTGCAGAATGGAAGGGTTGTGTGATGTACGCCGTAACCAATCGAAGGTCCGGTTTGAGGCGCCGCGCGTTCCGAACCGCATTCACGCTGATTGAGTTGCTCGTTGTCGTCTCGATCATCGCATTGCTCGTGGCGATTCTTCTGCCCAGTCTGGGCAGAGCGCGCGAGCAGACCAAGTCGCTGAAATGTCTGGCCAATCTTCGCACGATCGGCCACGGCGTCGCCCTGTATGTGCAGGACCACCAGATATTGCCCGGTCCCATACACCCGCCGATCTATCGAAAGACGATCAACATGCCTGCGACGACCCAGCGTCTCTGGTTTCTGCTTGATCGGTTGGCGCCCTTCTTCAGCAAGACCGACCACACCCTCGAGTACATCGACAAAATCTCGGAGTGTCCGACGGCCGTGGGCAAGTTCAAGGACGCGGAGTTTCGGCCTGCGAGCGAAGGGGGTCCAAGCGGCAACCCGAACTGGTCCCACCCGTTCAACCTCCTGCCGAACACCTGGGGAAATACGAAGCCGAAGTACTACTTCGGATGGGTCAATATCGGGGTTACCTGGGAGGGGTTCATGAACAACGTCAATGGCCCGAACCCCGAATACCATCTTCCCAAGCCCATGGAGACGATCAAACGAGCGAGCAGCGAATGGATGGTGGGCGATGCGTGGTGGGACATCAAAACCATTCGAGTGAACCCCACCACGGTCAGGAAGACGCTGATGGGCACCTGGCAGCTCGGAAACGACGATCCGACCAACAACTCGAACAATCCCCTGCCCAAATCGCCCTATCACGGTAGTGGCGATGAACGGTCGCGCTACACCAACCTGGTGTTTTTCGACGGGCACGGCGGGCTGATCAAGGGCAAGGACAATTGGAAGAAGTACCCGGCTACCAACCCACAGGATGCGGTTCAGTAGGCCGGCGGTGTATTGGGAATTTCGTGCGTTTGTCAGGGCGGTCGGCAGGGTCCGTACAGGATTCCGCCGACCGCTCTTTCGTGGTGTTCCGACGCGCAGGGGGCCCGCCGGGAGGCCGGCACATCGCCGTGCGCCCGCGCGCACCCCTGGATTCGTCGGCATCTTTCCGGTGTTCTCTCCCCGCCGCTCACGTTGGCACGGCGTAGCATTCGATCTGTCCGCCGCAGGTGTTGTCGAAATGGATGGCGGTGGCCACGGCCGCACGCGCAATCGCCTCGGCGGTGCGTTTCGTATCATAAAGCTGGTGCAGAGCGCCGTATGCGTAGCGGTCGCCGGAACCGACGGCCGCATATTTGGCGAACCGGGTGACGGTCAGATCGCTGTCCACCTGGAAAATGCCGTGACGGTTGGCCACCAGAAACTCCGAATCGAGGCTGGCAAACGGGCTTTCGTCGTCCTTCTGGGGCTGGTCGTTAACGACCTGATAGTGGTCCTTCAGGGCCCGCCAGAGCCGCAGAAAGCAGTCGAAAATCGCCATCTCGTTGTTCAGGGCGGGCGGGCGCTTGCGCGATCGGAAATAGTGCAGCATGATGTTGTCATACACGGACCAGCCCACGCCGCCGACAAAGGACGCGCCGATGCGGCGGACCTTCGGCCGATGGGGCAGGTTGTCCGTGTGCTCGCGCCGCGAGCCGTAGAAGTGCATGGTGTCGGCCGCCAGGACGATCTGGCGGCCTTTGCTAACGGCAACGATGATGGACATGGCGAAAGCTCCTTTTCAACCGCGGCGGGAAGGATGGTCGCCGGGCGAGCGGGTGTCAATGGGAGAGCCGAATGGCGGAGACCCCGAGATGGAAAGCAAACGCCCAAATCCCGCAGCGTTGGCGAACGGGAGTTTGCGTGCCGGGCGCGGCCGGAAAGCCGATCGAGAGGCGTATGGCCCGCGGTCAGATTCGATTCGCGATATCCCGGCATGACGAGCAGTCACGATCTGCGGCGCTTGTAGCAGGTGGTCATATCGCAGATGCTGCACATGCATTCCGTGCGCCGGACGTCGGGGCCCAGGCCCACGATGCCGCTGATGCTTTTGATCGGGCACATCAGCGACGATGAACTCAGCCGGATGCCGCAAGGCTGGTCGGGCAGCAGAGAAAACAGCACCTGCTGCTCCTGCGTGGCCCAGGCGCTGTGGCCGGGACTCAGACGGTTCGTGATCTTCCAACCCGCCGCCTCCGCCTCCGCCCGGATGGCCGCCTCCACGCGATCGGCGCAGGCCTCCGCCGCGGACGAGCCGATCGCATCCAGGGCGTAGCCTTCCATGACATTGCCGGCTTTCATCAGAACGCGGACCTCTTCCTCCAATCGCGGACCGATTGTAACCACAAAAATCGCGACAGCCCGGACGCAAGCCAGGCGATCGCGGATCGTCCGGCCGATGGCCAGCGTCACGTTGTGGACGGAGAGGGTGTCGGTCACAGAATCCACCCGGCAAGGTCGTGGGATCCAGAGTGTTCGGGCGTCAATCAGCGATCCCGCCTTCTCCAGGGCTTGCTCGACGGCGATCCGAACCGGCTCGGGCATGGTGCCGGACGAATATCCCAGTTCGCCGCCGATGACGACGAGGTCCAGCGACAGATCAGACAGCCCGAAACGCTGTTCCCGCGAGTGACCGTCGACGAAGGCGGCAATATCGTTGTCCGCATTCATGGGCGCATCGCCGTTCGACTGGGGAGGATGGCGGTACCACGGCAGGAGATCGGCAGAAAGGCCGGTCTCACAGCGGGGCCGGTCCCACGAGGGAAGGCCGGGCGGAGTCTACCGCGTATCGGACGATCATGCCACCGGCGGGGGATCGGGGCCGTGTGGGGGTGGCAGCGCGGGCCGGGGCAGGCGGTCAGTCGGCCGCCGGCGAGCATCGACCGGCGGCCAGAACGTCGCGGCAGACGGCGCCCGGCCACAAAACGGTCACGGGAAACGTCACCTCATGCGTTCGGCAGGCATGGCGAACGAGTTCGGCGTGGTCGTCGGCGTTGTACCTGGCATTGAGGTGATAGAGCACCAGATGTCCCGGGCGAACCTGAACCGCGTTGGTCAGCACGCGATCGAGCAGTCCGTGTTGGCTCAACCCGGCGTATGGCTCCAACACGTCCTGGCGACAGAGGTAAGTGCAGTCGCAGAACAGAATCTCCGGCGGGGCGGGCAGCTCGAGAGGGGCAACCGCCGAATCCCCCGTCACGGCCAGCGGCACGGCGTCATTGTCCACGATGGCGTAACCGAGGGCTCGGTTGTACGTCTTGCGTACCGCGTGGGTTGCCGGCAGCACGAGCAGATGCGGCCGGGATTCTTTGTCGGTCAAGGGAATCCGCTGGCCCGGTCGGACGGGCGTCCACCGGGCGGTGGCAGCGCAGGGCACACCCTGTGTCGGGCCGGCCTGCCGCACCGCCACTACATGGTCGCTCTCGGCGGGATAGAGGACGCGACAGGGTCGTTCGTAGGCCGCCCAACTGATGACTTCGAGCAGTCCGGCCAGGTGGTCGCGATGCTGGTGCGTGATCGCGACCAGGTCGATATGCTCACAGTCGGCACCGAGGTGAGCGGCGGCCCCGTCACCGGCATCCAGCAGGAGTCTGTATGCGGGCACGTAAATCCAGGTTGCCACCTGCGCGGTAGAGAAGCCAACAATCTGCATGGCGGCAGTTTACGAGGCGTCCGGCATTTCGTGAAGATGACCTGGGCGACCAAGAACCCCGCTTGCAATGGGTACCCCTGGACCCTAAGCTACGCCGTTTCCAATGCCATGGGGAGCGGTTTTCCCTGGGCAGGCCAGGGACAAAGCCGGCCGCGGACCGGCGCCCTTATTTGTAACGTAGGCAGAACGTTCGTGGACGTTGAACAACTCAAACTGTCGTTGGCGGAAATCGAGCGGGAAGCCCGACAGGCCGCACAGGCTGCGGCAACCCTGGACGCCCTGCGCGGGGTCCGGGCGAAGTATCTGGGCAAGAAGGGCAGTCTGGGGCAGTTGATGGGAACGATCCGGCAGTATCCGCCAGACCAGCGGGGCTTGGCCGGCCAGATTCTCAACGCGGCGAACCAGGCGGTCACGGCCGTTTTTGAAGAGAGACAACAGCAGATTGAGTCGTCGGAGGTGGCTGCGGATGCCGGCGGCGCTGGTGCGTACGATCCATCGTTGCCGGGCGTACGGCTTCCGCTGGGCAACGTGCATCCGGTAACGGCGGTCCAGTGGCAGATCGAGCATGTGTTCGAGCGTTTGGGTTTTACGGTGGAAGCCGGCCCGGAGATGGAGTCGGACTACTACAATTTCGAGGCGTTGAACATACCGGCCATGCACCCCGCGCGCGACATGCAGGATACGTTCTGGCTGACGAACGGCCTGCTGCTTCGGACGCACACGTCGCCGATGCAAGTGCGGGCGATGAAGAAGTTCGGCCCGCCGATCCGATGCGTCGTGCCCGGTCGGTGCTTCCGTTACGAAACAATCGACGCTTCGCACGAGAACACGTTCCATCAGTGCGAAGGGCTGGTGATTGACCGGAACATTTCCATCGCGAACCTGATTGCGGTGATGAAGCTGCTGCTGCGGGAGGTGTTTCAGCGGGAGGTCAAGGTCCGTCTTCGGCCGGGATACTTCCCGTTTGTCGAGCCGGGATTTGAGCTGGACATGAGCTGTCTGATCTGCGGCGGCAGCGGCTGCGGCACGTGCAAGCGGTCGGGTTGGGTGGAAATCCTGCCGTGCGGCATGGTGCATCCGAATGTGTTGCGATTCGGCGGGATCGACCCGCACGAATACACCGGTTTCGCGTTCGGCCTGGGCCTGACGCGGCTGGCCATGATGAAATACGGCATTTCGGACATCCGCGTGATGAACGCGGGGAACCTTCGGGCCCTGGCTCCGCCTTCGCGGATGTCCGGGCCGACGATCGTGGAGAGGAATTAGCGGGTGCGCCGGCGCGCCCCAAGCAGGCAAGCCCAATGCTGGTTTCGCTGAACTGGATTCGAGATTTCGTGGACCTGCCGCGGGACGTGAGCCCGCCGGAGCTGGCCGAGCGGTTCACCCTGACCTGCGCGGAGATCGAGGGCCTCGAGCCCATCCGGGTGGATGCCCGTGGGCTGATCGCGGCCCGAGTTCTCTGCCACCGTGAGTTGTCCGGGGGCCGGGGCCTGCGTCAGGTCGTGTTGGAGACGGGCGGGGGCAAGACGATCGAGACGGTAACGACCGCGTCCCTGCTGCCCGAGGGCGGCTGCGTCGTCTACGCGCCACCGGGCGCCTCGCTGGCGGCGTTCGGAGTCATCCGCGAGGCGAAGATCGAGGGCCACGCCAGCGTCGGCATGATTCTGCCGGGCGAGGCCCTCGGGATGGCAATGGCCGTCCAGACGGCGGTTTTTCTGCCGCCGTACGCGGAGCCGGGCGAAGAACTCCCGCCGGAGGCGTTCGACGACTGGGTAATCGAGGTGGACAACAAGTCCATCACCCACCGACCGGACCTCTGGGGGCACTACGGCATCGCCCGCGAGCTGGCGGCGATGTATCGCTGCGAGCTGAAGCCGTATCCGGTGGTGCGGCTCGAGGAACTCACCGGGGTCGATCTGCCGGAGATTCCGATCGCCATCGACGATCCGCGGCGATGCCCGCGGTACAGCGGGCTTCGGTTTGGGAACGTCGGATCGCAGGCGGCGCCGCTGTGGATGCAGTTGCGGCTGGGCCATGTGGGACTGCGGCCGATCGACTGCCTGGTCGATCTGACGAACTACATCATGTTGGAGCTGGGCCAGCCCATGCATGCGTTCGACGGCGACAAGGTCGAACGGATTGAGGTGGGCCTGGCCGAACTCGGCACCACGTTTGTCACGCTGGACGGCATCGAGCGCGCGCTGCCCGATGAGGCGTTGATGATTCTGTGCAATCGTCGTCCGATTGCGCTGGCCGGCATCATGGGCGGGCTGGATACGGAAATCCGCCCACAGACGCAGAGTCTTCTGCTGGAGTCGGCCAATTTCGAACCGTCCACCATCCGCCGCTGTGCCAACGCGCTGGGACTACGGACGGACGCCTGCGTGCGGTTCGAGAAGTCGCTCGATCCGACCAACACGGTGCTGGCCATTCAGCGGTTCATGCATCTGGCCCGGCCGGAGTTTCCGCAGATGCAGTTGGCCAGCCGATTGTCAGACGCGTATCCGGAGCCGGCCGAGGCGGTGCGGGTGGAGGTGAACTCGCGCTTTGTGGCCCGGTTCATGGGGCACCCGATTGAGGACAAGGACATCGTGGACATCCTCACGCCCCTGGGGTTCCATGTCGAAAGCGCCGGCGACAGGCTGGTCGTCGAGGTGCCGAGCTGGCGGGCGACGAAGGACATCTCCATCGAAGCGGACGTGATCGAGGAAGTGGCCCGCTACGTGGGGTTCAACTCCATCGAGCCGGTTCTGCCGGATGTAGAGGTGCGGTGCTTCGAGCCCAACGCGCTGCATGAGCTGGAGCAGGCGTCGCTGAGACTGTTGTGCCTGGGACTGTCGTTCTGCGAGATTCAGGGGTACATCTGGTACGATTCGAACTGGACGCGACGGCTGAAATTCGACCCGGGGCCGTGCTGTGAACTGAAGAACCCGGCCTCCGCGGGCATGCACCTGCTGCGGCAGACGTTGATGCCCGGACTGCTGGCCGCGGTGGAGTTGAACCGGCATTACGCCGCGGACCTGCGGCTTGTGGAGCTGGGCGGCGTGTTCTTTCCGGAGGAACCGCCGGACCGGGACCCGCACGAGCGGCGCCACCTCGGCCTGGTTCTCGCGCGGCGTCAGAAGGGAGTGGAAGAGACGCTGCTGGCCGAGTTGAAGGGCGTGCTGGAAACCTGGTCGACCCAGACGCTGGGAAGGCCGGCCCGCTTCGAGCCGGACCAGACCGGCGCGGCCCGGCCGTGGGAACATCCGCAGATGACGGCCCGCGTCGTCGTCGGCGATGCCCCGGTCGGCCGGCTGTCGGCGCTGCCGCTGAGCCTGCGACGGGCCATGGACGAGCACCTGGCCGCGTGGTCGGCGGTCTGGGCGGAAATCGAGCTGAACGGGCTGTGCACGCCGTCCCCGGTGGAGAAGCTGCGGCCCGTGCCCGCGCACCCGGAGGTGGATCTGGACTTTTCGTTCCTGGTGCCGGTGTCGGCGCGTTATACCGCCGTCGCTGGGCAACTGGCCGGTTTTGAGCACGCTCTGCTCAAACGGATTTCGTATGTCGGGTGCTACGAGGGCAAGTCCATCCCGTCCGACCGGCGGAGCCTGACCGTCCGATGCCGCATCGGCGACTCGGCCCGCACGCTGGTGGATGACGATATTGCGTCGTTCCGCGTTGCGTTCGAGGGTTTTCTCGGTACGTGCGGCTGGACCCTGCGACAGTAGGGTTCGGCGCGCCGACACACGGTCGGGATTGCGGCCATGCACCCGGAGTGCATGGGCCCAACCTGCTCCGCGGCGAGAAACATCATGAAACGAACCTTTCGATCGGGCTGGCGGCGTATCGTTCCGGCGCTCCTGCCATGCGTGTGCGCAGGCTGTCCGCAATATCGCGACGCCAGCGTCCCCAACCAGATTCTGACCCTGGAGGAGCCGTTGTCGGGTGAAAAATACCTGGCGTACGTTCCGTCCGTGTACGATCCGTCCCGCGCGCACCCGCTGATCGTCCTGTGCCACGGCACAGAGCCGTTCGACACGCCCCGCCGTCAGATCGGAGATTGGGTCAAACTCGCGGAAGAAAAGGGGTTCGTGGTGATCGCCCCGCACCTCAAGGGGACGGCCGCCCGCCTGTTCCACAACGTTCAGGAACAGGTCCGTCGGCAGCGGCGGGACGAGCAGACCCTTCTGGACGCAGTGCGGCACGCGCGCGGGGCGTACAACATATCTGATGACCGGGTGTTCCTGGTGAGCTGGTCGGCGGGCAGCTATGCGAGCCTCTTCACGGGGCTGCGGAACCCGGGTGTCTTCCGGGCCGTGGCCGTGCTGCAGGGGAACTTTGACCCCGCGCTGTTCGAAGACGCGGTGAGGCGCGTCGATCCGCACCAGCCCGTGCTCGTGCTCTCCGGGGCGGAGGATGTGCTGACCGGCCGCGAGGGCCGCAAGTGCGCCGACTGGCTGGAAGAGCATCGCGTGAACGTGTTTCGTTCGGAGAAAGGCGGCGGGCATCAGGGCCATCCGAAAGAGGCGTGCAGCTTCTTCGAAAACGTGGTGCGCTCGGTGCCCTGGATGCACATCCGGGCGATCCTGACCGGCGACGATCCGTTGACCGTTCAGTTCAAGATCCGCTCCTCCTTCGAGCCCACGCATTATGCCTGGGCTTTCGGCGACGGCCAGACCTCCCCTGTCGCCGAACCCCGACACACCTATGCCCAGCCCGGGACATACCGCGTCACCCTGGACGCGCGACGCTCCAAAGGCGCGGTGGTGCGCCGGACCGTGGAGGTGAAGGTAGGGGAGCGGGGGTCTGTCGATGTTAACCCGCCGGAAGCGAGGTAAGCCGCGCGGCCCGTGTCAGCCTTCTTCGGGCGGACCGTATATCATTGCGGTTCTGATGCCTCCGGAGCGTCTGCTGCGTCAGCGGGCGGCGTCCTGACCGAGTCTCCGTAGAGAGCGTGGCGATCATCCTGCAGTCCATCTCAGCCCGCTTCTGGACGTTGCACCCGATCGGCATACCCAGTCCGAGTACCTGCTCGCCGAATGCCGCTATCCTTGGGCTGTTCGATCCGAAACGCCTCTTCCGTTCGTTCGGGAACGGCGGCGCCGGCGAGACTCTATACGCGGGTTCTTGGCCACCGGCGGCTATGCTTATGGGACGGGCTATCCGGGACCGTCGGTTCGCAAGGGGCATCTGTACGGAAAACGCAGTGGTCGCTCGTCGGGAAAAAGTTCTCGCGCCGATGGAACAGCAGACCCGGAATCACTGGGCCGGGGGCGCGGTGGAATCACGCGGAACCAGGGCGGGTGGAAGCAGACGGGTCGCCGGTTTCTGGCTTCCGTTGCTCGGATCCTGCAGGCGGGCGAGCAGGATCCCGGTCGCCTCTTTAGCGATGTCATACGACGGTTGGCGAATGGACGAAAGCTGCGGACGACAGGCGATGCTGGTGGGATGATCGTCCACGCCCAGCAGCGACAGCCGGCCGGGCACGTCCACGTTCATCTCTCGAGCGGCATCCAGGGCGTTCAGCGCCATGGTGTCGTTGCAGCAGAAGATGGCCGTCGTGTCCGGCATGCGTTCCAGAATGG
Source organism: Planctomycetota bacterium (assembly GCA_052034525.1). Lineage (GTDB taxonomy): Bacteria > Planctomycetota > Phycisphaerae > UBA1845 > UBA1845 > JAFGJQ01. The sequence continues at coordinate 22,868 of JBPOIK010000062.1, read as the reverse complement.
CGCGACAGCCGTCGCGCCCTGTGATCTCACTGGTGTTGATCTCACCGTGGAAGATGCGCCGCGGGTCCAACGGACAGCCCGCCCGCGCCAGCACACGCTGAAACTCCAGGGCCCGATCGATCGCCGACTGGTGTGATCGACCTCCGTCAATGAACCCGATGCGCCGATGCCCGAGGCCCAGGAGGTGCTCGGCGGCGATCCGGCCCACGGCGATGTCGTTTGTCCGCACGGCCGACAGGCCCAGGTGGGCGCCTTCTCCATTGATGATGACGACGGGGGCGTCCTGCTCGGCCAGGTCCGCCAGATAATCCTGATCCAGCGTGGGCTCCAGCAGCAGCAGGCCGTCCACCTGGCCGCTGCGGAGCATCTTGATGTGGCGGCGCTCTTCCAGAAACCGCTTGTTCGACGTGCCCAGGACCAGCGAGTAATCCTGATCCTCCAGCGTGCCATATACGGCGTCGACGATTTCCGCGTGCCGCGGATCATGAAAGACGCTTGGATACGACTGGGCAATCAGCGCCACGGCCATGCTGCGCCGGGCGGCAAACCGCTGCGCCAGAGCGGACGGGACGTAATCCAGCTCGGCCATGACGGCCCGGACGAGGTTGGCCGTCGCTTCGCTGACCCCCGGCTTCCCGTTGATCACGAAGGACACCGTCGTTTTGGAGACGTTCGCTCGCCTGGCGATTTCGTCGATGGTGGCCATTCCGTTCCTCGTCGCAGGGGTTTCCGAGCGCAAAGACCAGTTCCGTCGTGGCGGCGTCTGCCGCCGCCCACAGACCCGCAGCCCCTTTATTCTACGTTCTTTGCATACTCAACTCAAGCGGTTTGGTAAGGGGGTGCCCTGATGAATCCAGCGAGAATCGTCGGGGGAGACGGTCTGAAAAGGGGTCAGAAAGAGAGTCTGGGGGGGTACGTGCCGTTATCGATCAGGCTGCGAAGATAGTGAATTACCTGGTGGCGATCCTGCTGGTACGTGATGCCGCACCACGCCTCCGGCGTACTCAGAACGCGGACGCGAGCCTGGCCGGTGTTCACCAGATCGTTTACGGCCGCAGGCAGGTAGTATTCGGACTTCGGATCCTGCCCGCTGTGGTCCAGGAACTCCACGAAGCCCTTGCCGAGATGGCCAAAGAACGAGGGGTGGAATCCCCACATGTTCATCGAGACCAAGGTCTGACCGGACAGGACACGAAGTTGGCCGTGTTCGTCCGTGTACCGCGCGCCGGCAGGATCCTTTTCGATGTTGGTCTGTTCCTGAATGTGCCGGAGGTATCCGGCGTCATCACAGCGGCACACGCCGCGAGACACGCCGCCCGCCTCCGACAGCGTGTTGGCCAGTTGGAAGCCGACCATGGCGTAGTTGGCCACCTCGGCGTCCGGCGTATGGACGAGGAAGTCGCACAGGAGCCGGTAGGACGCCGGGCCGTAGAAGTCGTCGGCGTTGATCGCGGCAAAGGGTTCGCGGATGAGATCGGCCGCCACCAGAACCGCGTGGCCCGTGCCCCAGGGCTTCGTCCGATTGGCCGGGGGCGCATATCCGGCGGGCAGCGCGTCGAGTTCCTGGAATGCATATGTCACGGGCAGCTTGTCCTCGAAGCGCCGGCCGATGGTTTCCCGGAAGGCGGACTCGATGTCGCGGCGGATGACGAAGACCAGTCGGCCGAAGCCCGCCCGCATGGCGTCAAAGACGGAGAAGTCGATGATCGCCTCGCCGTTGGGCCCGACCGGGTCGACCTGCTTGAGCCCACCATAGCGCGAGCCCATGCCGGCGGCCAGAATGAGCAGAGTCGGTTTCATGCGCAGCATGGTAACCGCAAGTGGAGAAATGAGAAGGGACCCACTCTCGGCCGTCCGAACGGCGAACCGGGGCGTGGCCGGGATTGCGCCGGCCGTCCGGCCGCGCGGTATAATCCGTGGCGATGACCGAACCGGCTGATGACACGAACCGTGCGGAGCGATCCTCGCCGTGGGTTGCGTTGCGATCGGCGGCCTACCAGACGTTCCTCTATCAGAAAATGGTCGGGCGGGCGTCGCCGGACGCTCGGCCGGGCGACTGCGTGGCGGTATACGACCGACGGGGCTCACTGTTCGGACACGGACTCTACAATCCCCGGTCGGCCATTGCGGTGCGGATGCTGCGTTTCGGTGAGGGCGTGCTGGATGAGGCGTTCTGGCAGGATGCGATCGGCCGGGCGGCGGCGTTGCGGCGCGGGCGGCTCGGGCTGGACGCGGTGACGAACGCGTACCGGCTGGTCCACGCGGAGGGGGACGATTTGAGCGGGCTGGTGGCAGACCGCTACGGCGACGTGTTGTCGGTGGAGGTCTTCAGCCTGGGAATGTGGCGGATGCTGGATCGCCTGCTGCCGCTGTTGCACGAGGCGGGGGGCACGCGGCATCATCGCGTACACGTGGATGAGCGGGTGCAGCGGCAGGAGGCGTTCACGGCCGACTCGGTGGTTTCCGCCCGGTGCCCGGAGTCGGTGAACATCACGGAGTACGGGGTCCGGTTTCGTGTGCAGTTCGAGGCCGGCCACAAGACGGGCTTCTTCTGCGACCAGCGGGAGAATCGGCGCCGGCTGGCCGAGCTGACCGGCGGCGGCCGTGTGCTGGACATGTGCTGCTACAGCGGCGGGTTCGGCATTTATGCCAAGGTGCTGGGCGGGGCGGCGGAGGTCACCTGCGTGGATCTGGACGAGGCGGCGGTGGCCATGGCGCGGACCAACGCGAACCTCAACCAGGTGCGGCTGGACACCGTGCAGGCCGATGCGTTCGCGTACATGCGGCAGATGCAGGTGAACCGGCGGCAGTATGACGTGCTGGCCCTCGATCCGCCCAAGCTGATCTTCGGTCGCAACGATACACAGGAGGGCCGCCGGAAGTACGCCGATCTGAACCGGCTGGCGGCGGGGCTCGTGGCGCCAGGCGGGCTGTTGCTGACCTGCTCATGCAGCGGCGCGCTCGGGCGGGACGAGTTTGTTTCCCTGGTGACGGCATCCGTGCGGCAGGCCGGCCGATCCGCGCAGATTCTTTCGGTCAGCGGCGCCGGCATGGACCATCCCGTCTCCCCGCGATGCGCGGAGTCGTCGTACCTCAAAGCGGTGTGGCTGTGCGTGCGGTGAGACGCGCGGAGGTTCCCCGGGGCTCGATCGGTTGTGCGGTCGGCTTCGTCAGTCGTTTCGGTGCGCCGCCTGGAAAGACGGGGAGCAAGGGGCCTCCTGCCGGCTGACGATGACCCCGTGTTTCAGCACGAGTCGCGGCGCCGGGCGGGTGCGGAACGCCTCGTGCATGGAGTCCACCGGCAGGATCGCCAGGTCTGCCCGGCAGCCCGGCTCCAGCCCGTAGTGCGACAGCCGCAGCGTGCGTGCGGCGTTCCGGGTGATCATGTCCGCCACCTGCTCGATCTGGCGGGCCGTGGAGAGGTGATCCGCGTGGATCAGCAGATGCCCTGCTTCCAGCAGGCTGCCCGTGCCCAGCGGATAGAACGGATCGCGAATGCAGTCCTGTCCGACCGACACGTTTACGCCGGCCGCCAGCAGTTCGCGCACGCGCGTCAGCCCGCGGCGCTTGGGGTAGCGGTCGAACCGTCCCTGGAGATGGAGATTCACGCCGGGGTTGGTAACCACGTTCACCTCGGCGTCGGCCAGCAGGCGAATGACCCTGGCGGCGTGGACGTTGTCGTAGCCGGCCAGCGCGCAGACGTGCGAAGCGGTCACGCGCCCGTTCCATCCTCGTTCGATCGTGCGGGCCGCCAGCACCTCCGTGCAGCGCGAGTTCGGGTCGTCCGTCTCGTCGATGTGGCAGTCGATGTCGCGGTCGAACTCCTCGGCCAGGTCGAAGAGCAGGTCAATATGCTGCCGGCTGTCCTCGTCGGTCCGCTCGTTGTGGGCGATGCCGCCGACCAGATCGCAGCCCATCCGCAGGGCCTCGCGCATCCCGTCGAGCACGCCGGGATCCTGCAGAATGCCGTCCTGCGGGAACGCGACGACCTGGATGTCGACGAAGTCGCGCGTCCGCTGGCGCGCGGCCAACACGCCTTCGCACAGCCGCAGTCCGGCCGACGTGCCCACGTCCACGTGCGTGCGGATGAAGCCTATGCCGAACGAGACCTCCTCGTGGACGGCCCGGATCGCGCGTTCGCACACGTTGGAGGGGGACAGGTCGCGTTTCACCCGTGCCCAGTGGCGGATGGCTTCCGTCAGCGTGCCGCTCTCGTTCGGCGGCACCAGGTCCAGCGAATACGCCAGGTCCAGGTGCAGATGCGAATCGATGAACGACGGTATCACCAGGCAGCCGCCCGCGTCGATGTCGGCCGGACCCGCCGGCCGACCGGAGGCCGGCTCGACCCGCTCGATCCGCCCGTCCGAGGAGAGCGCAAGATCCACGCGATCCGCCCGTCCACGCATCCGTGCGTTTCGGACGTTCTGGACTCGTTCCATTTCCGGCTCCCCGCGGCTACTGAATGCCGTGCATCCGCCGCTTCATGGCCTCGACGACCGGCAACATGATCAACGCGGCCACAAGCGCCATCGCACCGAATATCATGAAATAGGTCGTCGGGGTCATCTTGCTCCAATAGCCCCCGATGGTATGCGCTGCGAAATTGGCGATTCCGCCGGTCGTGACGAACCACAGGCCCATGAACAGTCCCACATGTTTGGGCGGAGCCATTTTTGTCACCAGCGAAAGGCCGACCGGCGAGAGGCACAATTCGGACATGGTGCAGGTCAGGTAGAACAGAACGAGCCACAGCACGCTGACCTTCCGCACCGAAGAATCGGCGTAGACCTGGTTGACCGCCTCCCGGAATGCCGGTTCGGCCCCGCCGGCGTACAACGCCAGCTTGTCCCGCTCCGAGAGTTCCTGTCCCACCCGAATCGTCCGCGTGGCCGCGTCCCAGGTGACCTTGTCCGGCAGCTTCACGCTCCACTCGGGATCGGGCATGTCCTCCGGAATTACGACGGAGACGTGCCAGATTTCGGCGTCCGCAATGTGCTTCTTCAGAATCTCGGACCCGGTGCCCCGCGGCACGCGTGTGCGGGCCTCTTTGACATCCGCCAGGGACTGTGCGTGGCGCGCTTTCGCTCTGGCCAGCAGGTCTTTGATTGCCGACCGGTACTCCGGAGGCGCCGACTGCCCGAGCAGACGCAGCCAGTCAAGATCGCTCAGGACTCCGTTCATCAGAAGCCTGCGCGTCGAGGCGTCGTATCGCAGGCGCTTGTTGCCGTAGTACTCTCGCTTCGGAGTGGCACGATCGTCCGGGGTCTTTTCCTGTTCGTCCGGCTCCTCAAACGTGTAGAGATGCTGCTTCTCATCCAGCGCCACGGTGCCCGGCAACGAGTCCAGTGCCACGCTGGTCGGAGCGTTCTCGCGGGCCGCGGCAACCAACATGATGACATACGCAAGCGTCATGCCGAACATGGCGATGGTCATTTTGGCGGGCGTGGACGGTTGTTTCTTGCGTCGCTCCAGCCAGATCCATAACCCCGCAAACACGCCGCCGAGCGTGACAATGAAGAGCGGATTCACGGACTGCATGAACTCGGCGCCCATCTGCCAGTCCCGCCAGCTCTTCGGAGCTTTGTCGCCGGTCGATTCCTCCGCCTGGACCGGGGCGCGCGGCGCCTCCGCCCGGAATACGTGAAGGTTGGTGTTCTTGTCCGCCCAGACGGTCATGACGTTGGCCGCCTGCTCGAAGGCCATCCAGAACACCAGCGCAAAGATGAAGATCACGAATAGAACGATGATACGGTCCCGCGCCACATGCCGCGGGATGTCGGCTTGCGGCTTTTCGTTGGCGTTCTGAACCGCGGGCGCGGCCGCCGCGGCCGCCGCCTCGCGTTTCACCGTCCCCATCCCGATCAGGTAGACGATCAGCCCGCAGGCCATGCCCACGCCGGCCGCCGCGAAGCCGTAGTGGAAACCATACGTCAACCGCAGCCAACCACACACCAGCGGCCCGATGAACGCGCCGAGGTTGATGCCCATGTAGAAGATGGTGAATGCCGCGTCCCGCCGACGATCGCCACGCGGATACAACGAACCGACCTGCGTGGAGATGTTGGGCTTGAGCAGGCCGCATCCGACGATCAGGAACCCCAGTCCGGAATAGAAAAACGGCAGCGGTTCAAACGCCAGGAGGAAGTGCCCGATGCACATGAGCGTGCCGCCGATGACGACGGCCCATCGCGCCCCGAACACCTTGTCCGCCAGAATTCCGCCCAGCGCTGGCGTGAAGTAGACCAGACCGGCGTACCAGGCCAAGACGTCGGACGATTTCTCCTGGTTCCAGACCAGGTAATTGAGCATGTACAGCATCAGCAGCGCTTTCATGCCGTAAAAGCTCATCCGCTCCCACATTTCCGTCAGGAACAAGACGTACAGGCCGCGAGGATGACCCAACATGGAACGGTGCCCTCCGGTTCAAGTATCCAGATGTTCGGCGAAGGATACACCGAAGAATCCGGGGGTGCTATTGCCTCGCCGAGCCATCAAACCGTTTTTCGTTGGTTTGCGGGTGACCGCGGACCCTGGCCCATCACCCGCCGCACCAGTACTGGGAGGGCCATCGTTGGCATCCTTCCGGCCAGATCACCGCTTTCCCGCGTCCGGTGCCAAAAACCGTTCGGGCGCCTGTAGGAGTGACGTTGTTTAACATTTGTGCCCGTTCCATATTGACCCATATGCTCCAAATTGCCCAGTTTGTTAATCTATTTTCACAGGTACGACCGATAACGGACTTGCGGGACGAGTCTGGTCGGTGAAGCACCGGCCACAACATTTCGAGGGAGGCGAAGCCATGAAGGCGCGGTGGATACAGGCGTGGAAGCTCTTGCTCGCATTGCCGTTCTTGGGGGCCTACGGCGTGCAAGGCTGTACGGCCGACATGATGCGCGGAGCCGCAAGCGTCCTGGAAGATCAGGCACGCGAACTCGATGGCAAAGACAAAAAGTTCGAGTTCGGCGAGTGGCTGGCAGATGAAATTCGTCATTGGTGATCCTGGCTCAGAGCGCGGATCGCCTGTGATCCCGTGATTCAGGCTAATCTGGTCGATCCGGGGTCGAGAGAGAGCAGGGAGGCTCCTTTCGCCTCCGGACGTCCGTAACCAGCGTTGAGGGCAGCACCTCCTCACACGAGCCCCCGGTACCGCGCCACCGGGGGCTCGCTTCTGCGCACGTCCGGACCATAGATGCGGCGCATGGCCTTCCGCCGCCGCACTTGACCACGGCAATTCCAGTGTTAACGTCTTGGCATCATGGCGCTTGTCGTGCGAAACCTCACCCTGGACCTGAGCAGTCCGGAAGACGAGCTGGCCGAGTTGGCCGCCCGCCGATTGAAGATGCCTGTCAACGCGATTCGGCAGTGGCGTCCGGTTCGTCGGTCGGTCGATGCCCGCGAGCGCGACAACATCTGCCTGGTCTACCACGTTGAACTGACGCTTGACGGCGGAGTCGCCGCCGAGCGGTCTGCCCTGCGGCGCATTCATGGTCGCCACGTGGATGTGGTGAAGCCCCGGCGGCGTCACGACCCCACGCCCGGCACGAAGGCCCTGCCGCACCGACCCGTCATCATCGGGTTCGGGCCGGCCGGGATGTTCGCCGCCCTGCGGCTGGCCGAGTTCGGGTATTCGCCTGTCGTGCTGGAGCGCGGTCGAGGGGTGCGTCAACGCCATCGGGACGTGCTCCGCGACTTCTACCGGCGGCGGGAGTTCCATCCCGAGTCCAATCTTCTGTTCGGCGAGGGTGGCGCGGGCACCTACAGCGACGGCAAGCTCTATACGCGTGTGTCCGACCCGCTCGTGCGTGAGGTCATGGAGCTGCTCGTGCGCGACGGGGCGACTCCGGACATTCTGATCGACTCACGCCCGCACGTCGGAAGCGACAAGCTTCCGCTTATCTGCTGGAACATCCGCAATCGGATTGAGCGGCACGGCGGAGAAGTCCGCTTCGAGAGCCGGGTCGACGACCTGGTGGCAGACGACGAGGGTGTCAGGGCACTGGTAGTCAACGGTCAGCGGCTGGAGGCCCGCCAGGTCATACTGGCGATTGGACACTCCGCCCGCGGCACGATCCGGATGCTCGCCGGCCGAGGCGTGCGGATGGAAGCCAAACCCTTCCAGTTCGGCGTGCGGATTGAGCACCCGCAAGAGGTGGTTGACCGCTGGCAGTACGGATCGCTGGCCGGCCACGACCGCCTGCCGCCGGCCGAGTATCATCTGGTCGCCAAGGGGGCGGCCGGGCGGCACGGCGATCTGTTCAGCTTCTGCATGTGCCCCGGCGGGCAGATTCTGCCCACGAACGAATCTCCCGGGTTGATCGCGACGAACGGGGCCAGCAAATCGCGCCGCGGCGGGCCGATGGCAAACTCCGGGCTGGTCATCACGCTGGGGCCGGATGTGATTGGCGGGGATCCGCTCTATGGGCTGGATTATCTCGAGCGCTGGGAGCGGCTGGCGTTTCAGAGCACCAAGGAAAGCTACGCGGCACCCGCCCAGCGGGCGAGCGATTTTCTGGACCGCCGCGATTCCAATGGCGCGGTCGAGACGACGTATCCGTTCGGCCTGGAGTGGCGGTCCATTCGACACTTCATCCCGCCGGAGGTGTCCGAGGCGTTGGACCGCGGCTTGCGGATCCTGGACGGCCGGCTGCCCGGCTTCGGCGGCGGCGAAAGCATCCTGACCGGTCCGGAAACGCGGGCGAGCAGTCCGGTCCGCATCGTGCGCGACCCGCTGTTGCGCCAGTCTCCCACCTGTGCCGGCCTCTATCCGTGCGGCGAAGGCGCCGGCTACGCCGGTGGCATCGTCAGCGCCGCGGTCGACGGCATCAAATCCGCCGACGCCATCATCAACGAATATGCGCCGCTGGCGTGCGCCGCCGCTTCTTGAGCCAGAGTCGCCTGCCGATGCCCGGCTCGCGTCCGGCGTCCCGGCCGCAATCCTTGTGCGGGAAAGACGCCCGCACCACAATACCGGGCAAGGGATGACGACCACGCTGCCGAGGAAACAGAGTCTCCAATCCGAGAGTCTGATGTTGCCGCACGCACACCACGGCCTCTTCACCCTACGCGGGTTGCGAACCTGCCTCGCTTTCGTGGGTTTTCTGGCCGTCGCGGGGTGTGTGCGGAACGAAGCCCTGCCCGGTTTGTCCATCTGGGCTGCGGACGATTTTCACCCCGGCACGCCCCGACAGGAAATCGATATCGGCTCGACCCTCTACGATCCGGCAGCCGGACGCATCAATCTGGCCGGTGCGGCCAATGAGACTCTGGGACTGTATCTGATCGTCACGGCCGACGGCGCGGACGTTCCCGCCGTGGATATCGTCCTTGGTGACCTCGAATCCGGCGATGCCCGTATCCCGGCCGCGGCGGCCTCCCTCTTCCGTCTGCACAGTGTGCGGGTGAGCCGCTGGCCGGGCTGGCATATACGGCTTCTCGATCCAAGCGAGCGGGTCTCCGTGGTGCCGGACGTGGTCGTGCCGGCGGACGCCCCCATTGGCGGCCTGCCCGCAGACGTGACCGCCGACGACCCCCTGCACGTCTGGATGGACGTGAAACTCCCTCCCGACGTGCCCGCCGGCACGTACGACGGCGCGCTCTGCGTGCGATCGCAGGGCCGCATCGTGCAGTCCGTTCGCTTCAGCCTGACTGTCTGGCCGTTCGCCATGCCGGAGGATGCCGGACTCGTGCTGATGACCGCGGTGGATCAGTCGGCGTTGTTTGCGCAACACGTGCAGCAGGACGGCCGGCCGTACGCCCCGGATCGAATCTACGTAGACAATCCCCGCCGGGCGGAGCTGGAGTCCGTCCTGGCCGCCGCCATGCGGCTGCTGGAATCGCACGGCCTCAGCCCAACCCTGCCCCGACTTTTTCCCGTGGCCAGGGTCGATGTGGATCAAAGCGTCAGCGTGGACTGGGCCGATTACGATCGCGTGGCGCTGGGCTTCCTGGACGGCTCCCGGTACGACCGCCGTCGTCCCAGTCCGGTCTGGCCGATTCCGTTCGACGCCTCATTCCCTCCGCCGCCCTCGTATGGCCCGCTGGATTCGCCGACGTACGCCGCGATCGTCCGGCGCTACCTGCACGAATGCGCCATGCACTTTGACGGTCTTGGCGCCCTGGATCGCGCGTTCGTCACCGTGCCGTTTGCAAGCACGCCGGACGCCCAGGGATTCCGCGCCGTCGAGCACTTCGGACCGCTCATCCGGGACGCTCATCCGCGCCTGAGACGACTTGTTCGGCTGTTTCCGCAGGACATGAATGCCTACGGCTGGCATGGGTTCCCGTTTCGTGACGTCGCCCGTCAGGCAGACATCTGGTGCCCACCCGCGCAATTCTGCGATCCCACCCTGCAACCCGCCGGACCGCTGATGCCTCAGGCCTGGTGGTTTCAACTCGATCGCCCTCCCTTCTCCGGCTCGCTGCACATCACCGCGCCTCCGGTCTGCACGCGCGTCATTGCCTGGCAGGGATACCGGTTGGGCGTGCCGGTCATTGACCTCGGACCGGCCAATCCTCCGCTGAGCCTCACCTCCGATTTGACGCCGCAACATTGCATCCAGGAGCATCCGGAGCTTCTGCTGTATCCCGGAACCCCCTTCGGCCTGTCGGCGCCCGTGGCGTCCATGCGGCTCAAGCGGTTGCGTCGTGGAATGCAGGATGTGGCCCTGCTTCGCCTGCTCGAGCAACAGAACCTCTCCCACACGGCGATCAACCTGGCCGAGGCGCTGGTTCCCCTGGCCGGATCGTCCGCCTGTGGCGTGCATTTCGCAGACGGGGCGGCGAATGCGTGGATCCAGGACGAGCGCTGGTGGCGATTGGCTCGACTGGTCGTTGCCGACGAACTGACGCACCGGCTGGAGAGCCGGCCAGTCGCCCCCTCCGGCTCGCTGCGCTGGCAGCGCCTCTTGGCCTAAACCCGGATGGTCTAACTCAATGTGGACGGCGTTCGGTGCCGACCGGCCGGTCGGCGGGCGGAAGACGGCGTCATCATCGATACCCAGGTCACGGTGTCGAACCATACTCGCCTTCCGGTGGTCGGCCGCGTGGCCTTCGATCGGCTGCCGCTGGGCTGGTCGGCGGACCCGCCGGCGGTGGAGGTGCCCTCCATTGACCCCGGCGGCGCCGCGCGCGTCCGGCTGACGGCTCAAGTCGCCGCGTTAACCTGGGATGAGGACGGCGTTCGCTATGTTCCGCTGCGATTCGACCTCAATCGCCAGGCACTGCGGCCATCTGCCCGTCTGGCGTTCGTGCCCGCCGCTCGGCTGGACCGCCCGGTGCGGATTGACGGCGACTTGTCCGACTGGCCTGTCTCGCCGGGAAACTTGGCGGCCGATTTTGTTTTGATCTCCGGGGAACGGTCATCGGAAGAAGGAAAGCCCACCGGCCGGCCCGTCGCTGCCACCCATTGCCGCGTCGCCCGCGATGCGGAGCACATCTACTTCGGATTCACTTGTGAAGCCTCCGGAACTCCGGATCTGGACGCCCGCAGCAACCTCGTGCATTACGACGACATGGTGCCCACCGGCGAGGAACTGGTGGAAATTCTCCTGGACCCCTTCTCCACCGGCACGCGCTCCACGGGCGACCTGTACCACGTGGTGGTCAAGCTTTCCGGGGCGGTCTGGGAGCGGGGGGTATGCACGTTTCCGCCGACGGGACCGCGCGAGGTCTGGGCTGCGGACATCCGCCAGGCCGTCCGCTGGTACGGCGACCGCTGGGAAGCGGAAGTCCAGATTCCCCTGTCCGCCTTCGGCGACGCGGCCCGGCAGAACCGCATCTGGGCCGTCAATTTCACCCGGTTCGATGCGGCTCATCAGGAGTACTCCACCTGGTCCGGTGCCGTCGGCAACGCGTACGACCCTCTTTCCCTGGGCAATCTTGGATTGTAACTCTTTTGTTATACGGTAGTTGCATGTCGTGCTGTCCGATATGCGCCACGCGGCGGCGATCGCGGACGCCCCCTTGCGTCACCGCTCAGGCGCCGTATACTTGTAAGACTCCGCCCATGCCGGGCGGACTACCGGCAGGATTGACGCGATGAAAGACAAGATCCATCCCAAGTACCAGAACTGCACCGTTCGCTGCGGCTGCGGCAACACGTTTACCACCCGCAGCACGCTGGCAGAGGTTCACGTGGAAATCTGTTCCGCGTGCCACCCGTTCTTCACCGGGCAGCAGAAGTTCGTAGACACGGCCGGCCGGGTGGAGCGGTTTCAGAAGAAGTTCGGGGGCGAATACTTCAAGAAGTCCGAGAAGGGCAAGAAGGCTTCCGCCAAGGCTTAGCGCGGTTCCCGTATTCAGCATCCACGCCCGTGGTTCCCGATCGACCGGAAAGCATGGGCGTGGATTCTCTTTGCACGCGTCGAGGCATTCGCGTTGCAGCCGTCGGATCGGGAATCAATAGACCTCATGTCCACCAGCGTTGACAATCGACTGATCGCCAAGCTCGATGAAATCGCCGCGCGGCGGGATACGCTCCGGGAGCAGATGGCCGACCCGGCCGTGGCGTCCGATCCGACCCGCAGCATCGCCCTGGCCAAGGAGTGCGGCCGCCTGGACCGCCTGGCCGACCCGTACCGCGCGTTCCGCAAGGTTCGCGACGGTCTGGAAGAAGCCCGAGCGATTCTGGAGGATCCGGCCCAGGACCGCGACCTGCGCGAACTGGCGGAGGCGGAACTCGACGATCTCCAGACCCGGCACGACCGGATGCTCGAAGAGCTTAAGGAGCTGCTGGTCACCGATGAGGATGCGGCCATCACGTCCGTGATTCTGGAGATCCGGGCGGGCACCGGCGGCGATGAGGCCGCTTTGTTCGCCCGCGATCTGTACGAGATGTACCTGCGCTACTGCGAGCGCAAAGGGTTCAAGGTAGAGGTGATGGACCAGTCCGGCGGCGATCTGGGCGGTCTGAAGGAAGTGGTTCTGAACATTCGCGGGCCGAATGTCTGGCGATGCCTGGGCTATGAAGGCGGCGGACACCGCGTGCAGCGGGTTCCGGAAACGGAAGCGCAGGGCCGCATCCACACGTCGGCAGCCACCGTGGCCGTTCTGCCCGAGCCGGACGAAATCAACATCGAGGTGAACTGGGATACCGACGTGGAGGAGTTCGTCTCCCGGGCCGGCGGGCCGGGCGGACAGAACGTCAACAAGGTGTCTTCCGCCATTCGACTGGTGCATACGGCCACGGGCATCGCAGTCTCCATGCGCGACGAAAAGTCGCAGCACAAGAACCGGGCCAAGGCGCGCCGGCTTCTGTTGACTCGTCTGTACGAGAAAGAAATGCAGGAGCGAAACTCCGCCCGCGACAGCACCCGCCGGGCCATGATCGGCAGCGGCGACCGATCGCAGCGCATCCGCACCTACAACTTTCCGCAGAATCGCTGCACCGACCACCGCATCAACGTGACTCTCTACAATCTGGACCACATCATCCAGGGCGAACTCGACGAGCTTATCGAGGCGCTGCAGACGTACGACAAGGAACAAAGGCTCAAGAATCTGTAAGGCCGGCCCCCGGCCGCGCCCGCCGCCCACGACGTGAACCCGCGGTCATGAATGCAAGCCAGATCGTCGCGATACGCTTCAGCCATGACACCCCTGGCACATTTGACGAATCGATACTCGCGGAAAATCCTTCGCTATTCGCTGTTCGCAATTCGCTCCAGCACTCGTTCCGCCGCCGTCTCCCCGCGATGCACGCAGTCCGGCACGCCGCCGCCGGCAAAGGCATTGCCGGCCAACGCCACCGGGGGCAGCGTCTGAAGCAGCGCGTCCACCCGGGCCACGCGGTCCAGGTGACCCACCGGAAACTGGGCCATTGCCGTCGGCCAGCGGTGAATCGTGGTGAACAACGGCCGGTCGCGCAGGCCGATCAGGATGTCCAGTTCCTCCAGCACCCGTCGAATCACCGCTTCGTCATCGAGCGCGAATGCCCAGGGGTTCAACGCGCCGCCGACGAACGCGCGAATCAAGGCTTTTCCCTGAGGCGCTCGGCCGGGGAACTTCACGTGGCAGAACGACGCCCCGACCAGGGCCATCTTCTCGGCGGCAGGCACCACCAGGCCGAACGCATTCAGCGGATGGTCGATCGCCTCCCGCTCGAAGGCCAGATTCACGGTCAACGTCGAAGCATACTCCACTTCGTCCAGCCTGGCCGTCAGCTCCGGCGCCGCGTCTTTGAGCATGCCGGAGAGTGCGAACGCCGGCGCCGCCAGCACCAGTCCGTCCGCCGTCATCCGCTGTCCGTCCGCCAGATCCAGCCGCCAGCCGCGGGCGTCGGATTGCGGTGTCAGGAGCCGGACGCCACACCGAGTCCGCACCGATCCGGCCGGCAGTCGCCCTGCCACCGCATCCACGAGCGAACCCATCCCCTCCCGCATGGTCACGAAGATACTGTATCGCGCTCCGCTGTCGGAGCGGGTCTTATCGCCCCTTGCGCGTTGGCTGGCCCGCATCCCCAGAATCAGGCTGCGATACTTCGCCTCCAGCTCCAGAAACCGCGGCATGGTCGCCCGCAGGCTCAACCGGTCCGGGTCCGAGGCGTAGATTCCGCTGACCAGCGGCTGGGCGGCCCGCTCCAGTGCCTCGCGTCCCAGACGGCGCCGGACGAAATCGCCCAGGCTCTGGTCGCCGTCGCGCGGGCCGCGCGGCAACACCAGGTCCAGGCCCATCCGCATCTTGCCGCGCCAGGAGAACAAGCCGCTGAATGCAAACGGCCACATCCGCGTGGGCGCCAGCATCATGAACCCTTCCGGGATCGGATGCAGCTTCCGCTTGCGCACGATGAATGCCCGTCGGTATTTCTCGTTGGTCGGCATCACCTGGTCGGCAATGCCCATGCGGCGACACAAGGCCATCGCCCAGGGCTTCTGCGTAATGAACGCATCCGGCCCCCCCTCCAGAAGAAACCCGTCCCGCCACGTCGTTTCGATGCTGCCGCCGAGCCGGCTCTGGGCCTCCAGCAGTATCACCTCCAGCGGCAACCTGTTTTCCGATCGACGCTCGATCAGCCGGTGCGCCGCCGCCAATCCCGACATGCCGCCGCCGATCACCACGATCCGCTTTGTTCTTGCCTCTTCGCTCAAGCCTGGTCCCCGTCCCGCGTTACCGGGCTGCCATGCTCTCTCACCCGGCCACCTGCCGAACCAGATTGGCCAGCAACTCGATGAATCCCGGATGCACGCCCACCGTTTCGGCCCGGGCGAAGGCCATCCCGTACTCCCGGGCCACCCCGGCCGCCTCGATATCCAGATCGTAGAGCACTTCCACGTGGTCGCATACGAATCCCGGGCACGCAACCATCACGCTTCGGTGCCCTCGCCCGGCCAACTCTCGAATTACCGAGCAGACATCCGGCTCCAGCCACGGCTCGTCCGGCCGGCCGGTCCGACTCTGGTACACCACCTGCCAGTGTCGCCACTCAAGGCGGTCGGCCACGCACTGGGCGGTCTCACGAATGGCCGCAACGTGGTCCTGGATGTCGGGCGTCTGGAGCGGCAGGCTGTGAGTGCTGAACAGCAACGGCGTGGGCGTGCGGTCGATTCCCTGGGCACGTTCCGCCGCCGCGTTTACACGGTCCGCCAGCGCTTCTATGTACAAGGGATGACTGTGCCAGGCGGGGACTTCCGCGAACTCGATGTCCTCGGCGGAGGCATCCTGCGTGGCCCGGACCAGGCTCGCCTGGTAGAGGCCGGCGGTGCGGACATCCCGGAACGCATGCATCGGAATCGTCGCGACGCGTTTGACGCGGCCGGCAGCCAGGTTGCGTATCGCGTCCACCAGCCACGGCGACCAGCACCGCATCCCGACCACCACCGGCACGGCCGGTCCCTCGACGGCCAGCCGATCCTCCAGCGCTTTTGCCTGTGCCAGCGTCCACGACGTCAGCGGCGATCGACCGCCGACCGCCTCATAATGCGCCGCGACACGCGCGATGCGATCGGACGGAACCGGTCGATCGCCCAGCACGCTTTGGATGAACGGCCGGACTTCGTCCATCGAACCCGGCCCGCCCAGGGCCATCAGCAACACGGCGTCGATTGCCAAGCGACTTCTCCTGCCCGCGTCCGGTTTGCGAGGCGCGATCGCGGCCACGAACCGATCCCGCGCATGGGTCGGGCGACACAGGAATAGTAGTCGTTTTCGCCTGGGGTTTCAGCCGAAGCGACGGGAAATGATCAGACTGGGATCCTACTTCTTCTTACCCTTCCCTTTGCTCCCCGCGGCGGCCTCTTCCGCCACGGGCTTGTCCCCTTTTCCGCCACCTGTCCCCGTGGAGGGGACGGACAGCGTGATCCCGCACTGGCCGCAGCGCACTCGCTTGCCGCGGCAGGCGTCGGGCACTTGTAGAATCGCTCTGCAACGCAGGTTCGGACACAGCAGCGTTACGGGCATAGGATTGCTCTGGGGGTCATCCTGCCGGCCCGCAACCGCGGGCCGATTTCACAACCGCGATCTACCAGTGGAGGTATCGTCACCCGGCAAAGGCGGCTTGATTTTTCCCTGGGCGGGATGACTCGCAGATGGGAAGGCCGGACGGCCTGTGAGCGGGGCAGCGACGAAACGCCGTGTTATGCGGACTCGCGCCGACGGCGCGGCCGGGTTTCGAACAGCCGGACTTGCCCGTTGACCACTTCCTCCGTCAGAATCCAGCGTCCGCTATCTTTTCGCTCCGGCAGCTCATACATGGATTCGAGCATGACTTCTTCGGTCACAGCGCGCAGGGCGCGGGCTCCGGTGTTCCGTTCCAGGGCGCGGGCGGCCAGGGCCTTGAGGGCCTCTTGCGTGAATTCCAGCTCACAGCCCTCAAACTCGAAGAATTTCTGATACTGCCGGATCAGGGCGTCTTTGGGCTCGGTCATGATGCGGACCATGGTGTCCAAGTCCAGCGGGTCCAGCGTGGCCGCCACGGGGAGGCGTCCGATCAACTCGGGGATCATGCCGAACTCGACCAGATCGTCGGGAATGACATGCCGCAGGGCCACCCCGGTGTCATTCAGGTCCGCCCCGTCTTTCGTCCTGGATGAGCGGAACCCCATGTTGCCGCCCAGCCGTTTGCGGATGATGTTCTCCAGGCCGACAAATGTGCCGCCGCAGATGAACAGAATATTGGACGTGTCCATCTGGATGTACTGCTGTTCCGGATGCTTGCGGCCGCCCTGGGGCGGAATGTTCGAGATCGTGCCCTCCAGCATCTTCAGCAGCGCCTGCTGCACACCCTCGCCCGATACGTCTCGCGTGATGCTGACGTTCGACGTTGTCCGGCCGATTTTGTCGATTTCGTCAATGTAGACGATGCCGCGCTGGGCCGCCTCCAGGTCGTAATCCGCGTTCTGAAGCAGCCGCAGCAGGATGTTTTCCACGTCCTCCCCGACGTATCCGGCTTCGGTCAGCGTGGTCGCGTCACCAATGGCAAAGGGCACGTGCAGAATGCGGGCCAGCGTCCGGGCGATCAGCGTCTTGCCCGAGCCCGTCGGACCGATCAGCAGAACGTTCGATTTGTCCAGCTCCACATCGCCCTTTACGAGCGTGTCGAGGTGGGCCAGTCGGCGGTAATGGTTATACACGGCCACCGCGATCGCCTTCTTGGCGACCATCTGGCCGATGATGTACTCGTCCAGGAATTCCTTGATTTCACGCGGCTTGGGGATGGTGCCCAGCATCGCCCGGGTCGTGGCGGCCTTGCGAACCTCCTGCCGGATGATGTTGTGGCACAGCTCTATGCAGGACTTGCAGATGTAGACGTCCCGCGGCCCTTCGACCATCGGGCCTGTCTCCCGCTGCGTCTTGCCGCAGAAGCTGCAGACCGCCTCGCGCCGCTTCCGTCCGCCGCCACTGCCAGTGCCACGATCCTGGGGCATGCTACCTGCGCTCCTGCCTCTGCCTGCGCCCGGGGCTGTTCATCGCCAGCCCTGGTTTCGTATCGACCGCCCTTCAGGCAACCAAGTACCGAATTCCCCCATCCTCCGGCTTCCCGCTCGGCCCATCGATCCTCACCAGCGTCTATCAGGGCTGGGAACCGCGCTCGGCCTGCTCCCGGACTTCCGTCACGATGATCCCCCGCAACCGCTCGTATTCATCCGGAGCCAACTGCCCTCGATCGCGCAACTCACGCAGATCGGCCAGTGTGAACGTCGGCTCCGATTCCTCCTCTTCGCGGAACCGCGCCCGATACCACTGCGCAACGAACACCAGCAGCAAAACGGCCCCGAGCACGATAATCCCGTACAGGGCAACGTCCCAGAGGCTCGATTTGTCCTGGTTCGCGGCCGCCAGAAGCGGGCCCCAAACCGCAATTGCGGTCATGCCGCTCACCACCTTGCACACCACCATCTGCGCTCAATCGTAGCGGCCGGTTTCCGGCCGATCAATGATAGACCACCCTCGACAGAACGGACGGGGTTGTCTGCGATTTGTCATAACCCGCAGATCAACAGTAAATTACAGCAAACACCGCAACGCTACGGGTCTTCGAAGTTCACACGCCTCGCAATGCGGTAAGGGCGCTCGTTGGTGATCAGGTATCGGTTCCGCACCACCAATTCGGCCACCAGACCCGTGGTGAGCACCACCACCCCCCCCGCGGCCAGCAGGACCGCTGGCACGAACCAGCGTCCCAGCCAGCCGGCGAAGGGATACACCCAGGCATCGGCCAGGCTCAGCACGAGCATCCCCGCACCCGCCAGCACCAGCCACTGCGCGACCTTCGCGAACAGATGCGAGGGCCGCGTGGTGTATTTCAACAGAATCCGCAACAACAGGGCATCCGTGATCACCCGGGCCGTGCGGCTCAGGCCGTATTTGCTGGCGCCGGCGGTCCGGGGGTGATGCTTCACGACCATTTCCGTCACCGGGCCCCGCGCGGCCGCCAGGATCGCCAGAAAGCGATGCATTTCGCCAAACAGCTCGCGCGGCGCCAGGGCGTCAGCCCGATATGCCTTGAGAGTGCAGCCCAGATCGTGAACGGGCGATCGGGCGATCTTACGGATCAGGCCGTTAGCCACCCGCGAGACCACTTTGCGTGTCATGCTGTCCTGCCGGTCCTTCCGCCACCCGCTGACACACACGAACCCCTGTTCCAACCGTTCCAGCAGCGGGCCCATGTCGCCGGGGTCGTTCTGCCGGTCTCCGTCCAGTGTGATCCAGCGCCGGCCTCTGGCCGCCTCCAGGCCGGCCCGGATGGCGATGGTCTGTCCGCAGTTCGCCGCGAAGTGGATGACCTTCACCTGGGGCCGACCGTCGGCCGCCCGATCCAGGGCGGCCTCGGAGCCGTCCGTACTGCCGTCGTTGACGAGAATCACTTCGTACGTGCAGCCCAGGCGGTCGGCCTCGCGAACAATCTCGTCCACCAGCGGCTGGACGTTTCCGGCCTCATTGAACACCGGGACGACGATGGACAGCCGAAGTTCATCGGCGGGACTGTCTGGTTTGACGCTCACGGCTGCTCCCTATGAGTCGGGCGGCTCGAAGTCGGAGCCGCTTCCGTTGCCGCCAGACCGCGCGGTCCGGCGGCAGCGGTACTCAGCCGAACGCCGGTGAATAAGGACCAGGTTCCGCAGATAGATGACACATCCCAATCCCTGGCCCAGCGCGAACACCGGGTCAAAACGACTGACGGCATAGACGAACAGGGTAACACCGCCGGCCAGGGAGAACCACCAGAACGACACCGGCACGTACGATCGCTTGCGCTTCTCGCTGGCGATCCACTGGATCACGAAACGCATGAGGAACATCGCCTGGGCGCCAAACCCGAACAGCACCCACGGATTCGTCAGCGTTTTGCGCACCCGATGCAGGAACACCCGGGGATCATCGTGGAGTTCACGCATGACCTGCCGGAGCGTCGGCCGCCGGTTGATCTCCTCTTTCAACGCGTCGTCCTGGCGGATCAGGTCCATGGCCACCGGATCCCGCCGGACCAGATCGACCAAATCCTGGCCGGACGGCGGCCCCGCGGCCGGCCCCGCGGTCTGCAGAGGAAGCAGCAGCCGGCACACCGCCAGCCAGTAGACGGCTCGGACGATCACGCCCACGACGATACCTTCGCCCGCGACAATACGCACAAGGCAACCGACCGGGCGATTATGTTCGTGGCCGGCGAGCGACGCAAGCGAGACCGCCCCGGCGCTGGACACCATTTGTCCGAACGCTACGTTGGACAGGCGTTCGGCTCTGGTCGGCTGCGGTCTGGAGGGATTCTTGTGAAGCGGCCCGCGCCCCTGCACACCTGGGATCTCACACCCAAGGAGGCCGTCGCGCTGCAGCGTGCGTTGGCGGACCGGGTCGTCGACCGTCGATTGCGCGCTCGCATCCGTCGAGTAGCCGGTGCGGACATGGCGTTTCTGCCGGGCAAACGCGACTGCGTGGCCGGCGTGGTTGTCTGGGACGTGGAAGCGAAAGTCGTTGTCGAGGAGCAAACCGCGTGCATGCGCGTGCGCTTTCCGTACGTGCCCGGCCTGCTGTCGTTTCGGGAGGCGCCGGCCGTTCTGGCCGCCATCGGAAAACTGCAAGTCCAGCCGGACGTCGTCCTGTGTGACGGACACGGGTACGCGCATCCGCGCCGGTTCGGGCTGGCCTGTCACGTGGGCCTCTGGCTGGATCGCCCCAGCCTCGGCTGTGCCAAGAGCCGGCTGACCGGCACACACGATGAGCCGGCGCCCCGGCGCGGCGCGGTCGCCCCCCTGTGGGATGGTGATGAGCAGATCGGCCAGGTGCTGCGAACGCGCGACCGCGTGAAGCCCGTCTATGTCAGCATCGGTCACCGGATCGATCTGGCCACCGCCGTACGTCTTGTGCTCGCCTGCGCCACCCGCTATCGCCTGCCCGAACCCATCCGACTGGCCGATCAGCTCGTCCGGCGCGCATCAGGAAAGGCATGACGGCCACCCGCACGCCGGATCGGCTCCGCCGCCACACGCGCCGGTTGAAGCAGGCGAACAGAGAGGCCGCAGAAGATCACCGCGACCATCGCCAGGCAGACGGGCGTGACGTCCGGCATCCGCACGACGGAACCCGCCCGACACCAGGCGGCGGCGACCGCAACGCCGACCACGGGCAGAGTCACCCAGCCCCATCGCACCCGGTCCGTGACCGACCAGCACAGCAACGCCAACGTGGAGCTTAACAGGGTGTATGCCAGCACCGTCCCGGCCATCACGCCGACCGCCTGCACAAAAGGCAGCCGAAACAGCGTGGCAAACGGAACGCAGGACTCCGCGCCAAGCTCGCCCTGCGCCAGCCCGAAGGCCAGATGCCACGCCACCTGATACGCCGCGACAATCGCCACCGCCGCCGAGCGCGCATTCAGGAGCCATCGCGGCATCCGGCCGCACGCGTCACGGACGTTGCCGGCGAACGTCGCCAACCCCGCGCCGGCCACACCCGCCACGATGGCCGTGACGACATCCAGCGTGCTGAATACCCGCGACCGCAGGAAGAGTTGCAGCACCTCCACCAGCACGGCCACCAGGGCCGCGTGGCCGACACCTTCGACCATCGCCGCACGGCTGTTCCGGCCGGATGCCCGCCGGGCCAGGGTCTGCACCGCCGCCAGCAGGAAGAAGAGCCCGCTGAAGCTCAGCGTGCTCAACAGCCCGGCGTATGGATTCAACCGTGGTATCGCGTGCGGCGGCGCGTATCGCTCGGCGATCGGCCACCATTGGGAAGCCAGCAGAGACGTTCGGAATTCCGTGGCATTACGGACGAAGTCGAACGGCGCCAGGCCATGCAGCACGACGCCCAGTGTCAGTGCTACAGACATGACACTTGATGGGCATCGTCGCCAGGCCCGCTGCGCGGCGGCCGCCAGGCCCTGGACCGCCAGCCCGATTCGGGGCGCGATGCAGGCGCCCGCCAGTCCGCCAAGCGTGTTGAGCATCACGTCGGTCCATGAGGCCCATCGCGCCGCGGAAAACGTCTGAAGAGTCTCGATACTCAGGCTCAAGCCTGCCGCGCCCGCCGTGGCGGCCAGAACGGCCCAGCGTCTGCGGCGCAGCCACCGGCTCAGCCCGCCGAACAGCGTGAAGCCCACCGGCAGATAGACCAGAAGATTCACCACCAGGTCTTCGCACGTGGGCGATATCCATGTCAGCCTCGACACCGTGCCCGATTGGAACTGAAACGGCGTGAGCGAGCTGATCAGCACGAGCGCGGTCATCACGGCCCCCAGGATGACGGCCTCGCGGTGTACCGCCGGCGCCGCGGTTGCGACCGCGGATCGACCGGGGATTCGGTTGGGTCGTGCGAATCGGGTTGTCACCGGCTTCTTCCTTCTCCTGGCGACGGCGAAACGGCCGTCACGTCGAGCCTACCGGCAAACGACTCACCGTCGCCGCCGCCATCCGTCAGAACCGACCGGCCAACGGTGAATGGCGATAATATATGGCTCCACCCGGCTAACCCGGCGAGGCGAAGGCCGACAACGTCCGAAGAACGAACGCGAACCGATTCCAGGACGCACTGTCAATTGCTGCCAGATCTGCGGGCTGTGTTGCCTGCACGCAACACTCCCACCCCTAAATCACCGCATCCAGATTATGAGTGCTCGCAGAATCGTCTCTTGAAATTGCACGCCTCGGGCGTTCCGAAGGGCGCGGCGCTGTGGGGAATTCATCGCTTTGATGCCAACCTCAAGGCAGGATCGGGATTGGGAAGGGCAAGGCGGATCGACCCGGGTGCGGCGGTGGATCGTCGATCGGAAGAACCCATGGGAGCGGGCAAGAAGCGACCCGGATCCAATGACTCGAGGTAGTCTCACTTCCTGTGGAATTTGAAAAGGCGAGGGGCATCCTCCATAAGTGTTTTTTGCGAAAGCACTTTGAAAGGAGGAGCCCCCATGGGCAATACAACCGATCGAGGCAGGAAGATCA
>JBPOIK010000020.1:0-47886 GCA_052034525.1 Planctomycetota bacterium | reverse complement strand
TGCGGAACGGCCTGAGCGCCGTCCACCAGGACCACGGCCCCCTGCCGATGCGCCAGGTCGATCATGGTCCGAACCGGGTTGACGGTCCCCAGAGCGTTCGACACGTGGGTCACCGCCACGATCCGGGTGCGCGGCCCCAGCAGAGCTGCGTATTCGTCCAGATCGATCTCGCCATTGTCACGAATCGAAGCCGCGCGCAGCCGGGCCCCCGTCTGCTGACAAACCATCTGCCACGGCACGATGTTCGAATGATGCTCCATCGCGGTGATCACCACCTCGTCGCCGGGTTGCAGACGCGGCCGGCCGCACGACTGGGCCACCAGGTTGATGCCCTCGGTGGCGCCGCGGACGAAAACGATTTCCTCCGGCCGAGCGGCCCCCAGAAACCGCTGCACCCGCGTTCGGGCCGCTTCGTACGCCTCGGTGGCCCGCACGCTGAGTTCGTGTACGCCTCGATGGATGTTGGCGTTGTCGTGCCGGTAGTACCGATCCATCGCCTCCATGACCGCCAGCGGCTTCTGGGTCGTGGCGGCGTTGTCCAGATAGACCAGAGGCTTGCCGTGGATCGTGCGGTTCAGAATGGGGAAATCCGCGCGAAGGCGAGCCACGTTGTACCCGGCAACCGCGGTGGGATCGTGCGTTGATTCCATAGTCGTAGCGATCATCGTCATGGCTGCCCCCGCAGCCCGCCCGCCTGAGGCAGCCTGTCCAGCAGCCGTTGTTCCAGGTAGCGCCGGAGCGGCTCGTAGCGTACCTGCTGCAGACTGTCTTCGGCAAATCCGTACACAAGCAGGTTCCGCGCCGCATCCGGATCCAGTCCGCGGGTCCGCAGATAAAACAGCGCCTCTTCGTCCACCTGTCCGATCGTCGCGCCGTGCGTGCAACGGACGTCGTCCGCGAAAATCTCGAGCTGCGGGCGCGATTCCACCCGAGCGTCTTCCGACAGCAGCAGCGACTTATTGGTCTGCTGGGCATCGCTCTTCTGCGCGTTCGGAGCCACGAAAATGCGCCCCGTGAACACTCCCCGGGACTGATCCTCCAGGACCCCCTTGAAAAACTCACGGCTCGTGCAGTGGGCTCTGGCGTGCTCCACGCGCAGATGATTGTCCACGTGCTGCCGGCCGTTGAGAAGGTACAGGCCGTTGATCGTGCAGTGTCCGCCTTCCCCGCCGAACACCGCATGATACTCATTGCGGACCAGCCTGCCTCCCAGCGTCACCACGTGAGATCGCAGGGCGCTGTCCCGACCCAGCCAGACGGCCACCTCGCCCACGTGGAAGGAGTCTTGCTTGTCCTCTTGCGTCTTATAGTGGTCGACCTGGGCCCCGTCCTGCGCGACGATCTGCGTGACGGCATTCGTCCAGCACGGGGCGTCGCCCAGGCTCACGAAGGATTCGATGATCGAAACGCGGCTGCGGGCCCCCGCCACGATCCAGGACCGCGGATGCGCAACGACCGGATCGGCCGAGCCGGTCGTGACATAGACAACGTGTACCGGCGCCTCGATCACCGCCTCTGCGGGCACGATCAGACCCACCCCGTCCTCAAAGAGGGCGGTGTTCAGCGTTGTGAACGGCCGACTGTGGCCGTCCGCCAGCCGGGTGAACTCGTCCCGCAGACCGCCGGCCTCGTCAGTCAGCGCGTCGGCCAGGCTGCCGACCCGGACTCCCTGCGGCATCGGGCCGATGGCCGACAGCGACGCCGCGTGCCGCCCGTTGACCACCACCAGCCTGTGCACCTCGGGTCCACCCACCCAAAACGGCTGGAGGCGGCTCGGATGCAGGCTTTCCTCCGGCGCGGCCCGCCCGAACCGCGTGCCTGCGATGGGGCTGCCGTCGGTGTATTTCCAATCCTCCTCCTGAAGAGTCGGAAGACCGCCCTCCGCGAAGCGGGCGATGGCCCCCTTCCGCACGGGTGCCAGCCAGCCGGGACCGGCGCGGTCCGCCTGGGCCGCCTCGAACGCCGCGAGATATGAATCACAGGCGTGTTTCGTCGTCAACATCGGTTCCATCTCGCAAGCGCGGGGTCTCTAACCGGCGGCCGTCGGCGCCGCGCGGCGCACTTCCTGCTCCAGCCACCCGTAGCCTTTCTCTTCAAGCTCCAAGGCCAGATCCCGGCCGCCCGACCGCGCGATCCTCCCGCCCATCAGCACGTGCACGCGATCCGGCACGATGTAATCCAGCAACCGTTGGTAATGCGTGATCACCAGGAAGGCCCGCCCGGGGTCTCGCAGTCTGTTCACGCCGTCCGCCACAATCCGCAGCGCATCAATGTCCAGCCCCGAGTCCGTCTCATCCAGAATGGCCAGCCTCGGCTCCAGAACGGCCATCTGGAAGACCTCATTCCGCTTCTTCTCTCCGCCGGAGAACCCCTCGTTCAGCGATCGGTTCAGCAGCTTCTCGTCGATCTGGATATCTCGGGCCTTCTCCCGCGCGAGCTTCAGGAATTCCAGGGCGTCCAGTTCGTCCAGTCCGCGGTACTTCCGCACGGAGTTCAGGGCCGCCCGCAGGAAGTAATTCGTGGTCACGCCGGGGATTTCCACCGGGTACTGGAAGGCCAGGAAAATCCCTTCGCACGCCCGCTCGTCCGCCGTCAGCTCCAGCAGGTTCCGGCCGTCGTACAGCACCTCGCCCCGCGTAACCGTGAACGTGTCGCGACCGGCCAGCACCTGTGACAGCGTGCTTTTGCCCGAACCGTTGGGGCCCATGATGGAATGCACCTCGCCGGGCCGCAGTGTCAGATTGATGCCGCGGAGAATCTCGTGGCCGTTCACTTGCGCGTGTAGATCGCGGATTTCGAGCATGTTTGCCTCGTTGCGGTTTCGGCGTCGATCACCCGACGCTGCCTTCCAGGCTCACTTCCAGCAGCTTGCGAGCCTCGACCGCGAACTCCATCGGAAGCTCGCGAAACACTTCCTTGCAGAACCCGTTGACGATCATGGACACGGCGTCCTCCGTGGAGATTCCCCGCTGATTGCAGTAGAAAAGCTGGTCCTCTCCGATGCGCGAGGTCGTCGCCTCGTGCTCAGCCCGCGCCGTGTTGTTGCGAACCTCGATGTAGGGAAACGTGTGTGCGCCGCAGCGGTCCCCCAGCAGCATGGAATCGCACTGTGTGTAATTCCGCGCACTCCGGGCGCTCTTGGCGATCTTCACCAGGCCCCGGTACGTGTTCTGACCACGACCCGCGGAAATGCCCTTTGAGACGATGGTGCTCCGCGTGTTGGGACCCAGGTGGATCATTTTCGTGCCCGTGTCCGCCTGCTGCCGGTGGTTCGTCAGAGCCACCGAATAGAACTCCCCCACCGAGCCCTCGCCCTTGAGGACGCAACTGGGGTACTTCCACGTGATCGCCGAGCCCGTCTCCACCTGCGTCCACGAGATTCGGGCGTTCCGTCCTTCGCACAGTCCGCGTTTCGTGACGAAATTGTAGATTCCCCCGAGACCGTTCTCGTCGCCGGGATACCAGTTCTGGACCGTCGAATACTTGATCGTCGCGTCTTTGTGCGCCACCAGTTCAACCACCGCCGCATGCAACTGGTTTTCATCCCGCATGGGCGCCGTGCAGCCCTCCAGATAACTCACGTGGCTGCCCTCGTCGGCGATGATCAATGTTCGCTCGAACTGGCCCGTGGCCGCCGCGTTGATGCGGAAATACGTGGACAGTTCCATCGGGCACCGCACCCCTTTGGGCACGTAGACGAACGATCCGTCCGTGAACACCGCGGAATTCAACGCCGCGAAGTAATTGTCCCGGTACGGCACCACGGAGCCGAGGTACTTCTGCACCAGCTCGGGATGATCGCGGACGGCATCCGAGAACGAGCAGAAAAGAATCCCCAACTCCCCCAGTTTGTCCTTGAAGGTGGTGGCAACGGATACACTGTCAAACACGGCATCGACGGCCACACCGGCCAGGGCCGCGCGCTCCTCCAGTGGAATGCCCAGTTTCTCGTACGTTTCGAGCAGTCTGGGATCCACCTCGTCCAGACTCCGGGGACCGCCCTGCCGCTTCGGCGCCGAGTAGTACACGATCGCCTGGTAGTCGATGGGCGGATACTTCACGTTGGGCCAGCGTGGTTCGGTCAGGCTCTGCCAATGCCGGAACGCCTTCAGCCGCCAGTCCAGCATGAACGCCGGCTCGCCTTTTTTGGTCGAGATCAGCCGGATGATGTCCTCGTTCAGACCGGCCGGTACGGTGTCCGCCTCGAGGTCCGTCACGAACCCGTATTTGTATTCGCGGGCCGCAAACTCGCGGATGGCGTCGCTGGAACCGGACATGTGATGATTTCTCCAAACCAGACCCGGGGCTTAACCGCAGGCCCCACCGCCGCATCCGCCACAGCCCTGCGCATTCGGGTTGCGGAACACGAATCCCTGCTCGTTCTGATCGTCGTGGTAGTCGATCTCCGTTCCGTCCAGATAGCCATAGCCGTCCGGACCGCAGAGAATCCGAATGCCGTGCGAGGCGGACTCGTGATCCTCCGCCTCGCGGCTGTCGGCCAGCCCCATCGCGTAGCTGAACCCGCCACACCCCCCGCCCCGGACATCCACCCGAAGATACGCCGTCTCGGGCGACAACCCGTTCCCGTCCATCGCGGTTCTGACCGCCGCCGCCGCCTTTTCCGTCAGAAAAATCGCCATACGGCTCGACCTTTCGTTGGGGCCTTCGCAACGCTCACCTGGGCGAATTCGATCCGCCGGAGACACTCTTCCGGACAATCCCGAGCCCTGCTCGGACACTTCGCCCACAGTCCGTTCACATCTATATAGTATCCACCAAGTCCTATTTCAAATCGAAAAAGGTACTATTTCCCGCCGCACGGTTTAGAAATGATAACATGCTGTTAGCAATACTCTTACAACAAATCAACTTGGTTGGAGGTCGGGTGGCCCAGTGGGGGTGTGCATATTCACAGGCCCGGTGCCGCGCCCCAATCCAGGGGCGGTTCGGATGGCCTCGGTCACGAACGCCTTGGCCTGGCGGACGGCTTCACCCAGGTGGAGGCCGCGTGCCAGGGATGCGGCAATCGAAGCGGAGAAGACGCAGCCGGTGCCATGCGTGTTCCGCCCGGGCATCCGCGGTCCTTCCAGAACGGTGGTTTGGCCGTCCAGCCAGAACAGGTCGACGGCCGGCCCGCTCAGGCCGCCGCCTTTGAGCAGCACGCTGCGCGGTCCCAAGCGCGCGATGGCCGCCGCGGCCTGTTCCATGGTGGCGATGTCTCGGACCTTCATACCGGCCAAGGCCTCCGCCTCATGAATGTTGGGGGTGATCAGAAACGCCAGCGGCAGAAGCCGCGCCCGCAGCACGTCTTGCGCATCGTCATCGATGAGGGGCGCGGCGTGTTTGCTGATCATGACCGGGTCCACGACGAGCGGAAACCGAAAGGACTTCGCCCGCTCCGCGACGGCGGCGATCATTGCCGCGCTGCCCAGCGCCCCCGTTTTCGCGGCCTGCGGCGGAATGTCCTCGAGCACCGCATCCAACTGCGCCATCACGAAAGCGGGATCCAGCACCTGTACAGCCGAAACCCTTTGCGAATTCTGCACCGTGAGCAGCGTGACCACGGCGGCGCCGTATACGCCGTGCTGGTGGAAAGTCTTCAGGTCCGCCTGCAGACCGGCCCCGCTGGAGGGATCGCTTCCCGCAATGGTCAAGGCGACGGCGGTCACGTTTCGTCCTCCATTGGGGCCGAAAAGAAGCCGAGTTCGCACTGCATGGCGTAGCGGTAGGCTTCGTGTACGGCGGGCTGATCGCCGGCCAGAGTGTCCAGCAATGCTTCCATCTCGCAGGCCGCGCCGCGAAAATCCTCACCGGCGTACGTATCGATCCAGTCCTGGAACGGATTACGGGGCGGTGAACCGGCGCTGAGCGCCGAGCCGATATGAGCGTAAAGCCGCATGGAGGGCGTCATGGCCGCCAGCGTGACGCCCGGTGGCTCGTGCCACGCCATGGCCTGCAGAAAATCGACGTACGCATGGGTGGCCGGGTAAGGTTTCACCTGCTCGAGCTCAATCCCCAGCGAACGGGCATATCCGGCGTGCATCTTCAGTTCTTCGAGAGTACCGGTCATGAACTCGTGAAACACCCGCAGATGCTGAAGGTCCGGGCACTTGGCGCCGGCAACGGCGAAAGCCCGCAGGTACGATTCGAGGAAGAACGCATCCTGGGCAATGTATCACCGGAAACAGTCCGCTGATAACGTACCATCGCCCACCCGGCGAACGAACGGCTGGTCCAGACACTGCCCGACCAGGTCGATGTTCTGTTCCCATAGCAGGTCGTGGAGCATTCAATCCTCCCACGCCATCCGCCAGAAGTCGTGCGCGCGCCACAGCGTCTCTGTGAAGCAGCCCTCTTGGGCCGGGTGACGGTGCCGCTGGGTCAGCTCGTGCAAGGTGCGTACGTACGTCGCGAAGCTCTCGTCCGACCAGCGTGCGATGGCTTCTCCGTACGGTCCCCGGGTATCCAGCCGGCCCAAGGCTCTCAGATGGCAGACGTTCACTCCAAAAAGCACGGCCAGCGACACCTCGAACGGTTGTGCGTAGGCAACGGCCAGCAGAAAGTTCGTGTATCGCCGACAGGCCGGATGCGCCGGCGCATCGCTCGAGAGCCCGTGCCGCACCAGATGGTTCTCCAACCACTCGAGTCCGGCGTCCATCGCGGCGAGCCCCGCTATCACCGGCCTGTGCGACGGGCGCGGCGTCTTGGCGGCCGTCACGGCCTGAAAGCTCACCAGTCCGCAGCCGAACCGATACTCCTGCTCCAGCCAGCGTCCAAACACGGCCGGCGGCAGCGAGCCGTCGCCCAAAGCATCGAGAAACGCAGCTCGCGTGGCCTTCTGCCACAGCGCCCCGGCGGCAACGATGAGTGGCGTCTTTTCGAGTTCCTGCATGGCCTGCCTCGCTGTCCCGGCAGAATCGGCCCGTCTGGCAGCCGATATGCTCGCACGTGGCCGGGGCGTTGGCAAGAGTATCTGAAGCTGGGCAGCTTTCGCCCTGCATGGTACCATGGCCTCTCCGACCGCGACGCAGTCGGAACGGAGCCAGGAATGACCCCCAAACCACCCAGCGATACGCCGGCCATTCGCCTGATCATGATGCCCAAGGACACCAACGCCCAGGGCACGATCTTCGGGGGGACGATTCTCTCCCTGATCGATCAAGCGGCGTTCGTAGAAGCCTGGCGTCATAAGAACCACCGCTACGTGACGGTGGCCATGGACGCCGTGGAGTTCCACGAACCGGTGCACGTGGGCGACATCCTGAGTCTCTGGGCCCAGGTCACGCGGATCGGCCGGACGTCCCTCCGGGTGCATGTGGAGGTGCGGGCCTTGCGCCGCGACAGTGACTGCGAGACGCGCGTCACCCAGGCGGACGTCACCCTCGTCGCCATCGACGGCGCCGGCCGCCCCACCCCCGTACAGGATGCCGCGTCGGAAGGCGTCCCGGACAATCGCCTCCCATAACCGCCCAGACAAGACGCACGGCTGCCTGCGATACGCCGAAGAGTCGCTCGATCAGACGATGCGGCTGCCGCATTGGCCGCAGAACCATCAACACGCCGATCACGCCAAGAACCAGCGTCAGAAAGACGATTAAAGCCATCGCCCGCTCCCACGGCCGGCGGGCGGATGCTCGCCGCCCTCCGTCGCAAGTGTACCGGACCTTCTCGAGATTGGCGTTTTTGGAGCGCCAGCCGATTTGGAAGCCAGAACGACGCCCGGAACGACCGTCACCCCGTCCGACAAGTGCGGACGCGGTACCGATAAATCTTCGGCCCGCAAGCCCTGGCCTGTTCCGATCGCCCGCCGGTTTTGCTACAATGCAGCGCAACGCCCGCCTGCATGTTCTGAGGGGATGTCCGGGGGGGTGAGTCAGGTTCGCGAGGCTGTGCATCAGCCCGCTTCAGGGAGTGCGGTGGATGGGACTCTTGCGAATTCGCACACTGATTGATCGGGTTCTGGCGTTGGCGTTGCTCTTCTGTGCCGTCGCCCCGACTCGCGCGGCAGACCCAACGCAATACCCAGATGGCCTGCCCAAGTACCTCACGCCCGAAGAGCGGTTGCTCCCCATCGACAGACCGACGCGGGACGCGTTCGCACTCCGCGCGCCCCCAACCGGCACGATCCGCTGTCCTGCCGAATACGAACCGCAGGAGGGGCTGTTCATCGCGTGGGAGGGGTACACCTCCGTGCTGCAGGCCATGGCAGTCGGCATCACAACCCAGGATCCGGATGCCATCGTGTATGTGGTTGTGGACACCACATCCGAGCAGAGTTCGGTCGCCGCCACACTCACGGCGGCCGGCGCCGACATGAGTCAGATCCGATTCATCGTTCGTACGACGGATACGGTCTGGATTCGCGACTACGGTCCGCGATTCATCTTTGAGGACGGCGTCCGGGCCATCGTGGACCACACCTACAACCGTCCGCGACCCAACGACAACGCATTCAACGCCTATCTCGGACCGCTCTGGGGCGAAACCGTCTACAACCTCCCGCTGACGCACGGCGGCGGCAATTTCCACCTGTTCGCCAACGGCGATGCCTTCATGACGAACCTCATCCTGACGGAGAATCCCGGCCTGACCGCGCAGAACGTCAAAGACCTGTACCGCGAGTATCAGAACGTCAACCTCACCATCTACCCCGGCTACCCCACCAGTTTTGATTCCACCCAGCACATCGATATGTGGATGTTGCCCGTGGGCGACGATAAGGTGATCGTCGGTCAGTATGCCTCCTCCACCGGACAGCCCTACACCATCACCGAGAACGCCGTGGCCGATCTGACCTCCCGCGGGTACACGGTCTATCGCACCCCCGGCTGGAATTCCGGAGGCACGCACTATACCTACACCAACGCGGTCATTCTTAACGACCTGGTGTTCGTCCCCAAGTTCAACGTGAGCCAGGACGCCACCGCGTTGGGCGTTTTCCAGACCGCCATGCCCGATCACACCATCATCCAGGTGGACTGCTCCGGCATCATCACCGCGGCGGGCGCCATGCACTGCGTGGTCATGCACGTGCCGGCCTACGTGTCGTCCGAACCCGTCGTGAGGCTGCGGTCGCCCAACGGCGGCGAGTTCTGGAACCCCGGCCAGACCTACAACATCACCTGGACCGCACGCGACGACGTGGGCGTCACCGGCGTGGACCTCTACTACTCGACAGACGGCGGTGCGACCTATCCGAACCTGATCGCCGCCGACCTGCCCAATACCGGCGCCTACGCCTGGACCGTCCCCTCCATTATCGTCCGCCGCTGCCGCGTGCGCGCCATCGTCCGCGACGCCGACGGAAACACCGGCGAGGATGACTCCGACGCAGACTTCCGCATTTCGCCCGGCGGGCCGCAGGTTGTGTATTCCTGGGATATGAACACGGACCCCGGCTGGAGCACGCAAGGTCTCTGGGCCTACGGCAAGCCCACCGGCAGTCCCGGCAGTGACTCCTACGGCGGGCCAGACCCTTCCGCCGGCCATACCGGAAGAGAGGTCTACGGCTACAACCTCTACGGCGACTACGAACCCAACATGCCCGAACGACACCTGACTACCCCCGCGCTCGACGGCACCGGCCTGGTCAATGTGGAGCTTCGCTTCTGGCGGTGGCTGGGCGTGGAGCAACCCGCCTATGACCACGCCTACATTCGCGCTCGTGCCGGCTCGGGAGCCTGGCAGACGATCTGGCAGAACAGCACGACGATTGATGACGGCGCCTGGGTTCCGGTGGCATATGACATTTCCGCCATCGCGGACAATCAGCCGGAGTTCTACCTCCGCTGGACGATGGGCACGACCGACAGCCTCTGGCACTATTGTGGATGGAACATCGACGACGTGGAGATCTGGGCCACCCTCCCCGTCGAAGGGAACGGCGACGATGACAGCGACGGCGACGTGGATCTCGCCGACTTCGCCGCCTTCCAGCAATGCTTCAGCGGCGCCAACGCGGAGTGGATCCCCGCGGCCTGCGCGCCCGCCGACATCGATGGCGACGGCGACGTGGATCACGACGACCTGGTCGGATTCACACTGTTGCTGACCGGTCCCTGACGCGTGCGGTCTCGAAACCACACCGGCCCCGGCGGCCCTCCTGCGGCAAACGCAGCAGGAGACCCGGCCCCCGGATGGCGACCAGACGGCTTTCGAGATCTTTCTCTCGCCCCTGGAAATCAAGGCGATCCGCCATCCCGCCCACGGTCACCCGCATGTTCGCCCTGAGACAATCCGCGCTCCGGACCGCGAAACCACGAGGAAAGGACGGACATTCCGCATTGAGACGACGCAGGCCATCGGGTATCATAAGGCTGGAGGCTTGGAACCCGCCGGGAGAACCTTCGGGTTAGAAGCGCCGGGATGGGACACGTACAAAAGGCCAGTGCCGCGCCGGGCCAGGGTGGCTCGGCGCGTCCGGCAGGAGAAGGAGGTCAGGTCCAGATGTTGGTCCGAAAAGGGTTGCTTTGTATCGGTTACGCGGCTTGGGTGGGTATCGCCGTCGCGGCACCCGTGGAATTCTCGTCCGAACAGGCGGGCACCATCTACCTGGGGGCCATCGCCAACCACGACTGGGGCCGACCGGTGGCGGCCGGCGACCTGGACGGCGACGGTTACGACGAGGTGTTGGTAAGCGCGTCGGAATCGTGGGGGGGGCAGCGCAGCTACGTGTATATCGTTCGTGGCGGTCCGAAGGCGGCGGGTCGGGGCGTGGTGGACCTGTCCCTCGGCGGCGTGGACCAGATCATCATCGGGGCGGCGCTCGATGACAACCTGGGGTCTTCCATCGCGTTCGGCGACGTGAACGGAGACGGTTATACGGACCTGCTGATCTGTGCGTCCTCAGCCGACAACGGCTCGCTGGCGCAAGCCGGCGTGGCGTATCTGTTTTACGGCGGGCCGGACTTCTTCGCTTCGCCCGTACGAGATCTGTCCGTGCCCGGGTCGTGGGATGTCAAGATCGGCGGTCCGATCGCCTATGGTGATTTGGGCGGGGCGGGCTCCTTCAATGGCTTCGATACGCAGGCCGCCGCGATCGGAAACCTCAATGGCGACATGTACGGCGACATCGTGCTGGGCGTTCACTCAGCCACGGGTGACACCGGCCGAGAGCAGGCCGGTCGCGTATACGTGGTGTTCGGAGCGCCCTTCCCGTCCGGAACCGCCCGCACTCTGACCAACAGTTCGCACTATGACGTGATGATCTACGGCAAATCCACATACGACGAGACAGGCGATTTCGTCCTGACCGGGGATTTGACAGGCGACGGACTGGACGAATTGATCATTCCCAATGGCTACTACAGCCAGGGGCTCTTCGCGTGCGAAGGCGCCGTGCACGTGTATCGCGGCCGCACGACATGGGCTAAAACCTATAACTTGCGAACGACGCCCGCGGACATCACGCTGTTGGGCTGGCGCAAATATGACGAGTTGGGCCGCAGCGCGGCGGTCGGCGATTTCAACGGCGACGGAATACTGGACCTGGCGGCCGCCGCACCCGGCGCCGAGCTGGGGCCGTTCACGGATCAGCGGGGAGACGGCATCATCTACGGCCTGTTGGGCTCCACCGCCTACCAGACCGGGACGCACACCATCCACTACGGAACCGCGACGCCGGATTTCCGGCTCGTGGGCGACCCCGAGAAAAACCTGGGCGATCTGGTCAGCGTGGGCGACTTCAACGGCGACGGCTATGACGACATCGCCGCCGCAGAACGGTTCGGCGGCCCGCAGACCAACGGCGTCGTGGAGGTGCTGTTCGGCCGGGAATTTGTCGGCAAACCCACGTTCACGGCCAACGTGGACACCGACGTACGCATCGTCGGGGCCCCGGCGGACCGGATCGGATTCTCGCTGAGCGCCTCCGACGTCGACGGTGACGGCGTACACGAGATACTTTTCGGCACGCCTTTCAACAATGGCTCGTACCCCAACCAGGCCGGCACGGCCTACGTCTTCCGGCTGCTCGTTTGCGG
This sequence comes from Planctomycetota bacterium, assembly GCA_052034525.1. Lineage (GTDB taxonomy): Bacteria > Planctomycetota > Phycisphaerae > UBA1845 > UBA1845 > JAFGJQ01. The sequence goes on along the minus strand of JBPOIK010000020.1, from coordinate 35,905 downwards.
CGATCTGGACGGCGACCTGGATGTGGATGCCGATGACTACGCGATCTTCCGATCGGCGTTTGGTCGCGCCGCGGGGGATCCGGCGTACGTGGCCGGAGCGGACCTCGATGGTGACGGGCGCGTGACGCTTGCCGATTACCAGCTCTGGCTGGCCTGTTATCGGGACTACGTGGGCAATCCGGCCGCCAAGCCGCCCGTGGCGGGACCGGCCGAACCGAAACCCGTTCTCCTGCAACCAACCCTGCTGCCGGGCAGAGGACCCCGATGACACGGAGACCGCATATGAGAACCGTCGCCTGGACAGCCTGCATTCTGCTCGCTTGCGGCGCCGCCCGTGGTGCGATCACAGTGATCGTAGACAATTCCGACACGGCGTACACCTCCTCCGTGGGCGGGTGGACTGTGGGCTCCAGCGCGACGGACAAATACGGGACGGATTACCAGTTCGCCACGTCCGGAGCTCCGGCCGCCTCGTTCCAGTGGCGACCGAACCTTCCGTTCGCGGGGGTCTGGCAGGTCGCCGTGTGGTACCCGGCGGGTTCGAACCGGGCCAACAACGCCCCGTACGCCATTGCGCACGCGGGAGGCACGTCCGTGGTCCGCGTGAACCAGCAGACGAACGGCGGTCGCTGGAACATCCTGGGGCTCTACGAGTTCGAGGCCGGCACGGCCGGTTCCGTCACGCTCACTGATGACGCGAATCCGAGCGTGGTCGTCGCGGACGCGGTGCGATTCGTCTCGGCGGACGGCCCGCCGGAGTTCCGCGGTTTCTGGGCCGACGGGTTCTCCATTGGTTTCAAGAGCACGGCGCAAATCGACGACATGGTCCGGCGTGCGGCGGACGGCGGCTACAATGCGATCATCGCGGAGGTGATGACGTATCAGGACCGGGGAGCGAGCGCACACGGCGCCTACTGGCATTCGTCCATTCTCCCGCGGGCGGTCGAGGTCACGGCGGGGTTTGACCCGCTGGCCGTCTTGTGTGAGAAGGCCCACGCCCGCGGCCTGGAGGTGCATGCCTGGCTGGTCCCCTTCCGCGTGTCGACGAGCTGGCCGCCCAACGGCAACTCCATCGTGGCCGCGCATCCGGAGTGGATCATGGTTCCGCACGCTGCGATGGGCGGCGGAGTGGCCAAGATCGCCGGTGCATACATGCTGGATCCCGGTTCGCCGGAGGTGCAGGAGTACCTGATCAGTATCGTCCGCGAGCTGGTCACCAATTACCCGATCGACGGGATCAACTGGGACCATATCCGCTACGACCAGGCGGACGCCGGCTACCCGGCTGTTTCGAGCTATCCGCTCTCCAGTCTGGCCCGCTTCCGGAACCTGACCGGCTACGTCGGCACGCCGCCTCCCGTCGGCGAAACCTCCTGGAACGACTTCCGCCGCCGCTCCATCGACGAACTGGTCCGGCGCGCGCGGGCGGAGATCGCCTCGATCGCGAATCCGCGCCAGCCACTGCGGCATACAGCGGACCTGATCTGTTTCGGCGGCGCGCCCGCCAGCTTCACCTCCACCGACGCCTACAGCCTCTTTCAGAACTGGAGGCTCTGGATGGAGATGGGATGGCTGGACGCGGGCATCCCCATGAATTACAAGCGCGATTACGACAGCGGCGAGTACAACATGTATCGCAGTTGGGTGCTCCGCATCGTCAACGACTGGCGGTACGATCGTCACATGTTCTGCGGCCAGGGCAACTACCTGAACACGAAAGCCGACAGCATCGCCCAGTTGGATTTCATCTATGCGACCGGGGCGGACGGATCAGTCAACTATTCGTACAACGCAACCGCCGACGAGGACATGAACGGCATCCCGGAGGCGGACTGGACGTGGTACCCGTACGTCGAATCCATGACGTTCAGCGAACCGGCCGCCACGCCCGCCATGGACTGGCATGATCCGGCCAGCGCCGTGGAAGGCACGATCTGGGGCGTGGTCTCCGACCGCCTGACCGGGCTGCCCGTCGAAGACGCTTTGGTGACGCTCAACGCCTCCGGCGGTTCGGCCTACACCGACGGCAACGGATACTACGTCATCACCATGGCGCCGGCGGCTCCGGCGGGCACACCCTACAACCTGACCGCCTACAAGGCGGGATACCCCAACTCCGTCGCGACGGTGACGGTCCACGCGGGGCAGATCACCCGCCAAGATATCACTCTCGGCGCGATTCCGGGAGATTTCAACCGTGACGGCGAGGTGAACCTGAGCGATTACGTGATTCTCAGCATCTGTCTGACCATCTCCGGCCCCGGCAAACCGCTGAGTCCGGGCCATATGTGTCTGGAAGGTTCGTCGGGCAACGGATACCAAACCGACCTGGACGGAGACATGGACATGGATCTGGAGGAAGTGGCGCTGTTCTTCGAGCTTTGTGGAAGCTCGTAGATCAGTCCACGAGCTGGGTGCGGCAGAGCATCTGATACAGCGGACAGCGAACGAGCAGTTCCTCATGCCGCCCGGTGTCCACCACGCGCCCCTCATCCAGCACCACGATGCGGTCGGCAAACTTGATGGTGCTCAGCCGATGGGCGATCACGAAGGTGGTCCGGCCGCTGGAAAACTCCTTCAGGGCCGCCTGGATCTTCTGCTCGGATTCGGCGTCAATCTGGCTGGTCGCCTCGTCAAAAATGAGAATGGGCGCGTCGCGCAGCACCGCCCGGGCGATGGAGAGGCGCTGACGCTGCCCACCGGAAAGCGTGCACCCGCGCTCGCCGCTGATGGTGTCATACCCGTTCGGCAGGGCCCGGATGAACTCGTCCGCATACGCCCGCCGCGCCGCGGAATGCACGGCTTCATCCGTGGCGTCGGCCGCGCCATAGGCGATGTTATCGAACATGGAGACGGGGAAGATCAGCGCATCCTGCGTCACCAGGCTGATCTGATGGCGCAGGCTTCGCAGAGTCACGTTGCGGATGTCGTTGCCGTCGATCAGAACGTGCCCTTCCTGCGGATCGTAGAACCGCAGCAACAGGTTCATCAGCGTGGTCTTGCCGGACCCGTTGGGGCCGACGATGGCCACCACCTCGCCCGCGGCCACGGACAGGTCGGCCCCGCGAAGCGCGGGCTTCGCCCCCTCCGGATACGTGAAGGTGACGTTTCGGAACTCAATGCGCCTGCTCAGGGGCGGCAGAACGATGGCCCCTTGCATCGTCTCCTGCTCGACCGGGGAATCCAGCACGCCGAAGATGCGCTGGGCGCCCGCCGCCGACCGCTGCACCCGACCGTAGAGCTCGCCCAGGGTCCGCAGCGGCTCGAACATCATCCCCAGCACGGCGACCAGAGCGGCGAACTCGTCCGTCTTGATCTCGTCCCGCAGAACCTTCGAGCCCAGCCAGCCCGTGACAATCAGCAGCGCCACAACCCCGAGAACCTCCAGCATGGGTCGCAGGAAGGCGTCCAGCGCCGCGATCTTCACCTGCTGTTGAAACATCCGCCGGTCAATCTGCCACAGCCGCTTGCGCTCGGCGTTTTCCGAGGTATACGCCCGGATGATGGGTATGGCCTTCAGCGTGATTTCCAGCGCCCCGATCATATGACCGTAGCCGCGAAGCAGCCGGCGATTGGCTTTGCGGATCCGCCGCCCCACGTACGAAAAGATCAGCACGGCGAACGGCGCCACCACGAACATGACCAGGGTCAGACGCCAGTTGAGAAACAGGGCCACCGCCGCGATGGCGGCCGCCCGCATCGGCTCACGCAGCATCCGCCCGAACAGGGCGTTGAGCCCCTGCTGAATCTCCTGCACGTCCTGCACGAAGCGAGATACGATGTCCGAAACGTCGCGCACGAAAAAACTCATCGGCAGCCGCAGAACCTGGCGGTACAGCTTCCGCCGCAGGTCCATCATGCCTCGAAACACGCCCACCGAAATGAAGTACTGCGCGAAGAAACGGAACAGGTTGCTCAGCACCACGGCCGCGCCCACCACGAGCAGCACGTACCGCAGCGTGCGGGCGGTGTCGCCCCGCGTCTGGGCCCGGGGAAGAAGCTCCGCCACAGATTGCACCATCCGCCAGCGAAACGGAACGGATTGCAAGGCGACATCCGCCGAGACCGGTGCCGCTTCGGGCGCATTCATCGGCACGAACCCGATCCGTACGGTCCCATGGGCGGAGGTCTGCGCGATCCGGCGGAACAGATCGACCGCCGAAACTCGCTCCCCGTTCACCGCAACGATCAGATGGGTTTGCCGGACGCCGGCCTCGTACAGCGGCGAACCGCCTTTCAGCCGTTGCACCACGGCCGCCTTGTCGTCCGTCGAGTATATGTTGAACTCTGCCCTCAGGCACTCCTCGGCCACCGACCGGTCCACCCAGCCGTGCAGCCCCTCCTCCGAGATCAGGACCTTGAGGATCGGCACCAGACCGGCCACGCCCGCCGCGTTGAATAGGGCGAACCCGACCGACGCCAGCAACCCGATGAGGACGAACCGGCGGTGCGGCCAGATCAGCGAGAGCATCCGACGGAAATACGGCGACCGCAACGAGGCCGACGGCGCTCGGTGGTGGTCCTGGGCAGTGATCAGTTGGGCCTTCATGGACGGGCCGGTTCCTCGGGACTCGTCAGAATGTCAGGCGGACTCGCCGGCATGGACGTCGGTTGCGTGGTGCCCGCAACCTCGTCGGATGCGGCGTCCGGCGTGTCCGCCAACAGTTCCGACAGCCCCGCCGGCGGGCGAGCCAGTCGCCACTCTCCGACCTCACGAATGATGAGGAATACCACCTCCCGCCGCGGCTCCGGCATGGAATCGTCCAGTTCCACGCGGGCGCGAACCCCGTAAGCGATGTCACCCTCCGCACGACGACGGAATTTCCGGATGTGAACGAACGTCACCCGCTGAACCGCACGCCAGCCGCGTTCGAAGGCATCGCGCGGATACGGGTCTTCGCGGGCATTCCACAGAAGCCGGAACGCCTCGTAATCACCGGACACGCACGTGTCCACCACCTGCCGGATGAAGGCGGTTACGGACGGATCGTCCGGCACCACGTCCGCCGAGAAATCCACGACGGCCGCGCGCGGTGGCGGCGCGGTGCGACCTTTATCAACAGGCTCATGCCGGTGACAGCCGCAAAGAGCCCACCCGACCATCACACACAACGCCAATGAACGCACGAATTTGCCCAGTTTGTCATGCACCGCGCCTATGCTCCTTCGCAGCGCGCGAATGATACCGACAACCGGCCTATACGGCAAACCGGGCACAAGAACCCACCGGCCCGCCTCCGCACTTCACCCAGCCGACCAGCCCAAAACCACGCCGGTTCGGCTTTCCGGCAGGCTCACGGGACGGCGAACAGGGTCTGCTGGTTCTCGCCCAGGAGCACCAGGGAAGACTCCGGCCGACTGTCGCCGTCGGCGAAGCGAGCCGCACCGAGCACGGCCCGCCCCTCGGACCGGCCGTCCAGCAGAACCAGGCTGGGCGAGCCGTCGTGATCCAGACGCAGCCAGGCGCGAGGGTGCCCGTTCTCGTCGCGCAGTTGGAGCCCGGCGGGATTCAAACGCACTCGATAAGAGCCCTCGTCCGCCAGCACGGCCACGTCCGACTCGCCGTCCGCGGAGGTGCTCAACCGAACCCGCTCGCGGCCCCGGGCATCGCGCAGGGTCAACGCCACAATCCCGTCGGGCGAGGCGTTGAGTACGGCCCGCGCCACCCCCGCCCGATCCTTGATGATGAATGCTTCCGCCTGGACGATGTCTGTCGTCATCCGCGGCTTGGCATCCTGCCCCACGGCCTGTTCCTGGGCCACGGTCACCAGCGCCCCGCCCGCGAACGACGACACCACCAGCGCAACGATCAGCCAAAGCGATTGTGTCTTCATCGAAAACAGACCTTTCTCACCCAGCAGGGCCCATCGATTCCGCCCCGACGCACTCCGTCCACCCGACCCGCGCGATCCTACCTCCGCCCGACATGACGTCAACGACACACCGGAACCGACCCGGTGGCGCAGGGCGAGGGAGCGAGGGATCAAGGGATTGAGGGATCAAGGGATCGAGGGATCAAGGGATCGAGGGATCGAGGGATCAAGGGAGCAAGGGATCGAGGGATCAAGGGAGCAAGGGGGCGAGGGAGCAAGGCATCGAGGGATTGAGGGGACAAGGGATCGAGGGAGCGAGGGATTGAAGGGGCGAAGGATTGAGGGAGCAAGGGGTCAAGGAAGGGAGAACGAAGAGATCCGGCCGCGACAGCCGCCGACCTCGACACAAAAGACGCAGATCGGATGCCCCGGCCGACTTCAGCCGGCCAGTCAGTGCCCCCGGGTTCCGCCGGGGGAAAACGTCAGCTCCCCTAATTCCCTTTCTATAATTCTCTCGCAGCCGGGCTGCTGACCATCCCCACCCTTCACACCCGACACCCTGTCGTGTATACTGCGCGCATGGCCCGCAAACACACACCAACCAGACGTCCCGGCCCTCAGCCCGCCGCCGGCAAGGTTGGCGAGCCCAAGGCCGCTCGCGGCACGCCTGCGGCACCAACCCCGCCCGTCATGCGCAGCGGCCCGCCGTCGCCGGTTGTGGATATACGGATGGTGCAATGTGGAGACTGTCTTGACCAGCTCCAAAGGCTGCCGGACCGCCGCGTCGACCTGTTCTGCATCGACTCGCCGTTCAACCCTGGATGCCCGACACGCCATGAAGCGACTCCGCGCGGGTCGCGCCCGCGTCGCGTGTCCGGCGCCAACAGCAGCCGCGACCTTCTCTGGGGCGAGCGATCAGAGGCGCGAGCGCAACCGAGCGGATCCCCGGCACGCTTCGAGCCCTGCCACGCCACGACGGCGGCCTGGATCGACTGCATGCGGCCGCGCTCCGTCGCACTGCCTCGCGTGCGCCGATGGGCTGCCAGTTTCTGCTGTCGACGCGACGGATGCGCGAGCAATCCGCAGCCTGCACGTTCCCACGGCACCAGTCGGGAGCAACTCCCATGAACAAGCTCGTTCAACTGATCGAGGCTACTCGCGCGAAGCTCGACGTGTTGCGCAGGCACGCCCTCAAAGAAACTCCAACAAGGACAATCGTGATCGACCCGCTCTTGGAAGCCCTCGGATGGGACGTCCGCGACCCTGACGAAGTTCAGTTGGAGTATCCGACGGTTGATGGCAAATCAGTCGACTACGGTCTCAAGCTTAACAGAAAATGCGTGCTGTTTGTCGAAGCCAAGGCACTTGAGGATCCGTTGACCGATGTCAAGGCAATCACCCAGGTTGTCAATTACGCCAATAGCGGCGGCATCGTCTGGTGCATCCTCACGAACGGACTGACATGGAAAGTGTACCGGAGCATCGAAAATTGCCCCGCTCCGGACAAGCTCATGTATGAGGTCTCCATCGATCCTCGGGACTCAGAGGGCATGTTAGTGTCGGATATTGCCCGGCAAATGTGGCGTTTCTCGCGCGAGGAGATCGCCAAAGGAACGCTGGACAGACTGGGAGAGCAGACGTTTATGGACGGAAAGGTGCGCAAGGCGCTGGACAAGATCATGGCGGCCGCGCCTCGGCCCCTTCTGAAGATCGTTCGCGAATCAATGGGCGATCAGACGATAACGCCACAGCAAATCAAGGAAAGCCTTTCCCGCATTTGGCGAAGATCCGCAGTCGGCGGGCTCATTGCCGCCGGCGTCAGTCCCGGAATGGACATGTCGGTGGGTGAACCCATCGAAGCCCCGAAAAAGGCCAGGCGTATTCGACGAGCTACGAAGTCCGAGTCGCCCTACAACGAGGCGCATCACCTTGCCGGGAAGCCGAAAGAAGCCGTCGAACTGTATCGAGCGGTTGACCGGCTATGTCTGTCGCTCGGCTCCGATGATATTACGAAGCGATACCTCGCGAAATGTATTGCTTATCACCGTGGAAAGCGCGGATTTTGCAGTATTCACATTCAGAAGAGCGGACTGCGCGTCTGGCTGCAGCTCAAGTACAGCAGAGTTCCCAACCCGCCGGCCTTCTCGAGAGACGTTTCTAACGTTGCTCATTGGGGCAGCGGCAACTTCGAATTGGCCATAAGTGGCCTCCCGCAGTTGGAGCAGGCCGCACCGCTGATCCGCGACTCCTTCGAAGCGTGCGGTCGGTAGGCTATGCCGGGCCCAGCTTCATCGCCCGCCACTTGCCATGGATGTAAGAGAAACTGCGGGCCATCCCACCCTCCGGTCTTGAGCACTGCACCATCATCGTCCTATGCAGCGTCCCCATCAAAACGCAGATCGCCCCCTGTGCCATCGACGCTCCCATCCTCCCCCTTGGTGTCGCACCGACAAAACCTGCTCCCACCTCGACGACGTGCGTAACGCTCCGTGTCCGAAACGTTCCATCCGTCCGATGTGTCCCTCCCGTCCATCGAAACCGGGGCCTGCCCCGCCGCGCCGTCCCGACCGGTCGGGATTCCCCTTCGTTTCTGCGTTTCTCCGTTTCCCAGTTTCTGCGTTTCTCCGCCCCTCCGTCCCTCGATCCCTCGGTCCCTCTTTCCCTCCATCCCTCGGTCCCTCGTTTTCTTCTGCCTTTTCCCCCGGGCATCTGCCCTCCCCACCCCGATATTTTGCCTTCTGGCCACGAAATTTCGGGCAAGACCGGCCACCCAGGCAGACTGGGCAACACGTTTTCTGCCGCATACTGAGTCATAATCGTGGGGGCTCATGCAGCGCAGCCCGGCAAGCGAACACTCGGTTGGCGTTCAACCGCCCCTTCGCTTCCACCCGGAACTCGCAATTCGTGAATTCGCCATCCGCGATCCGTCCGCCCTTCGCCACCAGAAACCTGTCACTGGAGATTCGTTCGCGACCTGTGATCCCTTCAGTGACCTCCCTCCATGTTCCATCTTCGCCCGGCGCCGCGCGCAAGCGACACGCGGACCTTGTGACTGCCCTCGTTCGCAGAGCATTCAACGCCGACGGTCATCGCGAGCCCCAGCATGTCCGCCAAAGTCACCTTCGCCCGCCGCCCAACCGCACGTCTTGCTCGCGTGTTGCCGAGCAAGGATCCGAGCCCGGCCCCTCGGCCACGCCCCTCGCTCCCCCCGCAGCGCGGACCTGGCGAAAGATGCCGCATACGCAACCGCCGCCAGACGGCGCGCACGCTCCCGACCGCCTGGCCGGCACCGCGCCCCCCGCAAGGTTTCAAATCCGCGCGGCGGCTTCCGCGCGCTGCACGCCTTCCACAGGCGGGGCCCGCAAACGGGCCTGTGGCGGGAACACGAGCCACGTGGGTTCCCCGCCGGGCCGGGCGGTCAGGGCGGGGCGGCGCGGAGCCGACGACAGCCGGCGGCGGCGCGATGCGATGCTGTCGCCCCAGCGGTCTACCCGTTACAATAGCGCGATCCGTATCGAGCGTCGCCCGGCGGCCTCGATTGGTCCGCATAAACCCGTAACGCGAAGGATTCGATCGTCCATGCCCGATAACAACTCCGCCGCACTGCGCGACACCCTGACCCAAACCCTCCAGGGCGACGTGCGTTTCGACAAGCTGACGCGCGCAATCTACTCAACGGACGCCAGCATCTACCAGATCACGCCTGTCGGCGTGGTCATGCCCCGGTCCACGCAAGACGTGGCGGCGGCGGTCCGCGCGTGTCGGAAACACGACGTCTCCATCACCCCCCGCGGCGCGGGGACCGGCCTCACCGGCGCGGCCGTCGGACCGGGCCTCCAGATGGACTTCTCCCGCTACATGAACCGCACTCTCAACATCGACACCGCGGCCCGCACCGCCCGGGTCCAACCGGGCGTCGTGCTGGACGAGTTGAACGCCGAACTGGGCCGGCTGGGGTTCCAATTCGCCGTGGATGTCGCCACCAGCAGCCGGGCCACCCTTGGGGGAATGGCCGCCAACAACTCCTGCGGCGCGCATTCCATTCTCTACGGTCGAACCGTGGACCACATTCTGGAGATGACCACGGTCCTTTCCGACGGGTCGGTAGCGGTCTGGAACCGCCAGGGGCTCTCGGACGGATCGGCCGCGAACGGATCGCTCGCGGCCGGAACGATGGAAATGCTGACCCGGGTAGGCACGGAGTATCGCGACGAGATCCTCGCCCGATACCCCAAGGTGCTCCGCAGCAACGGGGGCTATGCGCTGGACCGTCTGATCGCTCGAGCACCGCACATGAATCCGATCGGCCTGCTGAGCGGCAGTGAAGGCACGCTCTGCCTCATTACCGAGATGCTCTTGCAGCTCACCCCCCTGCCGAAAGCCAAAGGTCTGCTCGTGTTGCACTTCCACGAGCTGATGGAGGCCCTGGCGTGCGTAGCGCCCATGCTGGCGCACAAGCCGGCCGCCGTGGAACTGGTGGACAAGCTCATCCTGGACGCCGCGCGCGCCAACCCGATCATGGCCGCCCGCGCCAATGTCTTTCTGGAGGACGATCCGGCCGCGCTGATCGTCGTGGAGCTGTTTGACGACGATCCGGCCATGCTGAACGCCCGCCTGGACCGCCTGGAGGCGGAACTGAAGGCCGCGCGCACCGGGTACGCATGCGTCCGGCTGACGGACGCGCGACAGAATGACGTCTGGGAAGTGCGTAAGGCGGGTTTCGGACTGCTCATGTCCCGGCCGGGAGAGGAACAGCCGTACGAGTTCGTCGAGGACGCATCGGTCGGAGCCGACAAGCTGTTCGACTACATCCACCGCGTGCATGAGGTGTTCGCGAAGGAGGGCGTGACCGAATCCGGTCACTATGCCCATGCCAGCGTCGGCTGCCTGCACATCCGCCCGGTGCTGAACCTGAGGAAAGGCACCGACGTGGCGCGCATGCGACGGATCGCCGACGGCGTCAGCAGCCTGGTGCTCGAGTTCGGCGGGGCGATGACAGGCGAACACGGAGACGGCATCATCCGCTCGGAATGGATCGCCAAAATGTACGGCCCGACAATCGTCCAGGCGTTTCACGATATCAAGCGCGCCTTTGACCCCGACGGCATCCTGAATCCGGGAAAAATCGTCGACCCCTGGCCGATGACGGAGAACCTGCGGTACGGCGAGGGCTACGAAACCACGCCGCTCAAGACCTACCTGGATTATGACGCGTACGGCGGAATGGCCGGGCTGGCCGCCATGTGCAGCGGAGTCGGCCAGTGTCGCCAGCGGCTGGTGGGCACGATGTGTCCGTCGTACCGGGCCACCGGCGACGAGATGCACAGCACCCGGGCTCGCGCCAATGCCCTGCGAATGGCCCTGTCCAACCGCGGCCTGATCGAAAGCCTGGATGACCCGGTCATCGGCGAGGTGCTGGATCTGTGCCTGGCGTGCAAGGCCTGCAAGACCGAGTGCCCCACGGGAACGGACATCGCCAAGCTCAAGGCGGAGTATCTATCATACCGCAACCAGAAAGTCGGCGTGCCTGCTCGCAGCCGGATGGTGGCCAACTCCATCCACCTGGCCAAGTGGGGCAGCCGGTTCGCTCCGATGAGCAACTGGATTGCGCGCTCCTGGCCCGCACGGGTGCTCTTCGAAAAGCTCTTCGGCTTCGATCGGCGCATCCCCATGCCGGCGTACGCCCGTCGGACCTTCCGCCACTGGTGGCGGCGTCACCGCAAGACCGCCGCCAATCGCCCCGGCCCGCGCGGTCGAATCGTGTATTTCTGCGACACGTGGACCAATTACTACACGCCGGCGGTGGGCATCGCGGTGGTGAAGCTGCTCGAAGCGGCCGGCTTCTCCGTCGTCGTACCCGATACGGAATGCTGCGGGCGGCCGCTGATCAGCAAGGGGCTGCTGGCGGAGGTCAAAGGCATGGCCGAACGGAACGTGGCCCGGCTGACGCCTTTCGCGGACCTGGGCATTCCCATCGTCGGGAGCGAGCCGAGCTGCGTGAGCACGCTGGTCGATGAATATCCCCAGTTTGTCCGCACGCCGGAGGCCCGCAACGTGGCCAAGTGCACACACATGGTCGAGAACTTTCTGGCCAGACTGCTGGAGAAAGAGCCGCAAGCCATTCGCTTCAATCCGCAGGCACTGAACCTGTTGTACCACGGACACTGCCACCAGAAGGCCCTGTTCGGCACGGCGAACGCCGTGCAACTGCTGAAATCCGTGCCGGGTCTGAGCGGACAGGAGATTCCCAGCGGCTGCTGCGGCATGGCCGGCTCTTTTGGACACGAAGCGGACCATTACGACGTGGCCAAAGCCGTGGGCGAGGATGTGCTTTTCCCGGCCGTGCGGGCCCGGGGCGCGGCACAGATCGCCGTGTCCGGCTTCAGTTGCCGACACCAGATTGAACACCACACCGGCGCACCCGTCCGGCACCTGCTGGAGTACCTCGCCGACGCGGTGGCGGAGTGACCCCGGATCGGGGCCGCGGCTGCATACCCCGAGGGGAACGGTGCGTCCATCGCAGTAGATTCGTCAGTGTTCCGTACCGTTGGTGGAAGCGTTCTGCGTTGCGAAGCGGATATCGCCATAGTTGAAATCTCCCTCGCCGCCGCACCAGTCCGCAGTGGACGCATGACGCTGGACCACAACCGCCAGATACGTTCCGTCCCAGGCCTGAAGTGATTCCGACCAGGTCAACGATTCCAGCCGGGCGATCGTCTGATCGCACTCGGCGTTGGCCGAGCGGCCCAGCACGCACACGCTGACGTTGTCCGAAGAGCCTTGGATTGCCTGTTCCAGGGATGCGTTGAATCCGCGCCGCTGCACCCTGCCGCCCGCCTGATCCGCGAAGGTGATAGCGCCGGTGATCACACCCCCGGTATCTGAGCCATCAGGATCGAAACGCACGCGGTCCCTCATGCGGTACGTCCCTTCGATGGACCCCGGATCGTTACCGGCAAACAGGCGAAACTCCAGATCGTTGTCGTTAAGCGTTTCCAGGGCATGGCGAACATCGGGCAGAGCGAAAATCTGCTCGCATGAGAAGCCGGCCAGATTGTCGTCCGTCACATACCGCAGGTGCAGGCTGTCGATCATCACTTCGCCCGGCTGCATGGCCGCCAGTGCGATGCACAGTTCATACTCGCCGCCCGACAGCAGCGAGAGAATGCCGTCCGGCGCCTCCACTCCGGCCGGTTCCGCGGTGACGGCGCCGCCGACCGCCCGGCGCAGGCGGATTTCGGGCAGTGCCGTGCCCTTCTCGCACACGTCCGCCTGGCCGAATTCGCCGAAATACGCCGTCAGAACCGCAGAGCCCTCCACGTCTCCGGCCGCCGGAGTCATGGTGATGTCCGCCGGATCCACCAGCAGGCTTGCCCGGCGCGGCGGCAGTGGCGGCACGTCCGCCCGCACGTCCAGGGACACGGATTGCCCCAGGGCGTCCGCCTTCGTGAAAGCGAATTCGCCGGCCGACCCAGGCCGCAGTCGGACGTCCGTCTCGGTTTCCCCCGGTGCGCCGCCGCCACCGCCGGATCCGCCCCCTGCGCCGGTGCATCCAGCGCCGAACAGGGCGACCGCCGCGATCCCGGCTCCCGCAAACAGGCGCACACCTTTCATGACCATTCCCCGCATCATCCTCTCTTCTACCGGCGGCGGAGCCGGCGGATGCACATTAGCGGACCTTCCGGCCGGCCGCGCGGTTCCTTCCGATTAGTTCAATCGTAGCGAATATACGTCGATATCCAATGCGAATGGGAAGTGAAAGGGGCCCGCGGCAACCAGCGGTGAGGCCGGCCCGGACCGCACACGTGCCGTCGGTATAGCTACGCTCCGGCCCGTCGGAATTCGCAACATGTCCACCCCTAAAGACGTCCTGACCACCGGCGATGTCGCCCGCATCTGTAACGTGGCCCCGCGCACGGTGTCCAAATGGTTCGACAGCGGGCAACTCCGCGGCTATCGCATTCCCGGCAGTAAGGACCGCCGCATTCCGCTGGCTCAGCTCGTGCGGTTCATGAAGGCCCACGGCATGCCTCTCAGCGGGCTGGAAACGGGGCGCCCGCGCGTTCTTGTAATCGACCCGGACGAGGAGTTTGCGGCCCTGCTAGCTGCCACGCTGACCCGCGACGAACGGTGCGAGCTTCGGACCGCCCCCTCCATGTTCGAAGGAGGCATCGTCGCGTGCGAGATGAAGCCGCACGTGATCCTGGTGGATGTGTCCGTGCCCGGATTCAACGCGCGCCAAATGCAGCGCGTGCTGCGATCCAATGATGACCTGGCCGACGCCAGACTGGTGGCCATCGGAGTCGGACTGACGCCCGGGCAGGCCGAGGCCTATCGCCAGGATGGATTCGAAGCATCCTTTCACAAACCCTTCGACATCCGGGAACTGATGCGGAAGATCGACGAGCTTGCCGGGGTCGCCGTTTGAGCGGACCGAACACCGCCAGTAACCGCTGTCCGCCCCGCCCGGGCCCCCTACTGTTTCATCAGCTTGAGGATTGCCTCCACCAGCCGCTTCGCCCCCCCGAACACCTCCGCCGGACCCGAGGCCAGCATATACGCCGGCGTCGAGACGATCTTGTACTGCGGATCCACCACGACGTCGCTGGCCGGGCAGTTCTTGTGCCGGGCTCCCATTTTCTCGATCGCCCCGGCCGTCTTGGGATCCGTACCGATGGTCAGGACCGGGGCAATCTTCCGCCGACCGGCGATCCGCGCCATGAGGGTCGGAGCGATGCACATGAACCCGATCGGCTTACCCATATCGATCATCTCGTTCACGAGGCGCTCGACGTCGGCGTCCACCTCGCAGTCCGCCCCCGCCGCAGCGAACGTGCTCAGATTCTTGGCGGCCCCGAAACCGCCGGGAAAGATCATTGCGTCGATCGTGCCGGCGTCTATCGCCGAGAGGGGGGTGATGCTGCCGCGGGCAATGCGGGCCGACTCGGCCAGTACGCCGCGTGTCTGGCCCTCCAGCGGCTTCTGATGCACGTGGTCAATAACGTGCGCCTGTGGCTTGTCCGGGGCGCAGCAGATGACCTGGGCGCCAGCCAGGTCCAGGGCCAGCATGGCCAGAACGGCCTCGTGGATTTCACTCCCGTCAAACACTCCGCAGCCGGAAAGACAGACTGCAACCTTCGCCATGGGATCACCTCCGATACGAACGGGGTTTCGAGCTTCTGTTTTCTGGTATCCGGCATTGTACTCCCGCCAGGGAGGCGTGACCACCGCGCCTGCTCTCGTTGCCTATCGAGCCCGGTTCTCCTAGAATTCGCGATCAGACCGCTCCGCACGGTCTGTGACGCAGGGGAATCCCGGAAATGATCCTGAGCTCCCGAACCGTGTATCTCGAGACGATGGGCTGCCAGATGAATGTGCTGGACAGCGAACTCGTGCTGGGCCAGTTGCGCCGGCTGGGATACCGGCCTGTGGACGATATGGCCGGGGCGGACGTGGTGTTGATCAACACGTGCAGCGTCCGGGATCACGCGGAACAGAAGGCGTTTTCCCGGCTGGGCGCTTTGCGGAAGCCCAAGGCCAGCAGACCGGGGATGGTCATCGGGGTCATCGGCTGCATGGCAGAGCGTGATCCAGACGGGATTCTCACAAAAGCACCCCACGTGGACTTGGTGTGCGGGCCCGGCGAGTTGAACCAGATTCCCGCGATGATTGAGCGGGTGCTGGAGACGCGTCAGAAGCAGGTCGCGCTGTCGCGCGACAAGTCGCGTCGCAGTTCGCTGCTGGCCCGGGCCCTGGACGACGACTCGGTGGAGGCCCTGGACCTTTCGCGCGAGGCCGGCCTTCCGAAGCGCATGACCCAGGCATACGTGCGCATCCAGCGCGGATGCGACAAGTTCTGCACGTTCTGTATTGTTCCTTTTACACGCGGAGCGGAGCGCTGTCGGCCGCCTCGGGTCATCGTTGAAGAAGCGAAGATGCTCGCCGACCACGGTTGCCGGGAGCTGACGCTGCTGGGCCAAACCGTCAACAGTTACGCATATCCCGAAAACGGTCGGCGTATCGGCCTGGCGGACCTGCTGGAGCGGGTGAACGCGATTGAAGGGCTGGAGCGGGTCCGTTTTGTGACCAGTTACCCCGGGGATTTCACGGACGACATTCTCCAGGCCATGCGCGATCTGCCCAAGGTGTGCGAATACCTCCACATCCCCGTGCAGAGTGGATCGGACGCCGTTTTGAAGCGCATGAACCGCCGCTACACGGTAAGCCAATACGAGGAACTGCTGGCCCGGGCACGGCAGACCGTGCCGGGCCTCGCGCTGGCGAGCGATTTCATCGTGGGCTTCTGCGGCGAAACCGAAGCCGAGTTCCAGGCGTCGTGTGACCTGGTTGAGCGGATGCGGTTCAAGAACCTCTTCTGCTTCAAATACTCGCCGCGTCCCAAGACGGCGGCTGACCGCCGGCTGCCGGACGACGTTCCGGCGGCCGTCAAGCGAGCCCGTCTCAGAGCCCTGTTGCTGACGCAGGAGCGGGTTTCCCTGGCCGACAATCAAGAGTTTGTCGGTCAGGAGGTGGAAGTGCTGGTGGAAGGCTTCAGCAAGGCGGCCGTCAAAGCCCAGGACGCCGAGCAATCCCGCGGCGGCGAGGTCGGTTGGCGCCGGGCCGATCAACTCGTCGGGCGGACGAGGGGTGACCGCATCGTGGTTTTCCCCGGCGCGGAGGCGGACATCGGCCAGATTCGTCGCGTGCGAGTCCTGTCCGCCACGGCCTTGACCCTGTTCGGAGAATTGACGCCGCTCGCGGCCGACCGTACGGTCGTGCCGGAGGCAACCGACGCCCGCGGCGCTACGGAACCTTGACGGTCAAGGAAGGGTCTTTTTCTCCCGAAGACGAAGATGCGATGACAGACCAACATGATTCCGGCACGGCGCTGCAGGAGCAGGTTCGGGAGCGGACGAAAGTCGACCCGAACCCCAAGATTCTGCCCCCTTACCACGTGATTCTGCTGGATGACGACGACCACACGTATGAATACGTGATCGAAATGCTCATGCGATTGTTCGGCCACTCCCTGGAGACGGCCTTCCAGATGGCCTGCGAGGTGGACACCACCGGCCGGGTCATTGTGGATACCACCAGCAAAGAGCGGGCGGAGCTCAAGCAGGAGCAGATCCATGCCTACGGACCGGACAAGCTGCTGGAACGCAGCCGGGGCAGCATGTCCGCGCAGATTGAACCGGCCATCTCCTGAAAGACCGTTCGCGTGGGCCGTTCCGCCCCGGGGGGGCTTGCCGGGGGATCCAGCGCCATGCCGGACGCGAAGCTCGGCGGGGCCCGAGCGGGCGTTCACGCCGTCGGCCAGACGGTAACGCCAGGATTTTTATGCAACGTATGAATGCATTTTCCGAGCGCCCCGGCCGGCTCGGCCCTGCGAAGAATCTGTCAACCCGCCCGCCTCCAGCCTGGTTGCCGACAAAAGGCCTCATTCGCACCGAGAGGCGCGGTGGCCTTGCTGCAAACGCCGACTCGCCGGGCGCGAGACGTGACAACCGCCGTTACCACTGCTGAAAACCCGGCCCACACAAAAAAATCCGGGGCAGGGTGTGGATGCAATAGCCCAAGATTGCTAGATTACCCACCCATAGGTTTTCCCGAAGGAGGAGTGTGAATCGTGGGTACACCCTGTCTGGGCATTCTGGTGGGCGGCGGCCCCGCCCCGGGCATCAACGGCGTCATCAGCGCGGCGGCGATCGAGGCGATCAATAGCGGGATGCGGGTTATCGGGCTGTATGATGGCCTGCGCTGGCTGGCCGGCAAAGATTTCAATGTCGCGCAGCATACCATCGAGCTGACCATCCCCTCGGTAGCGCGGGTGCATTTTGACGGAGGATCGATTCTCCGAACGTCCCGCACAAGTCTGCTGAACGACACGAAGCTCAAGACCTCCACGGTAGTAGAGGCGGACCCAGAGAAGGTCAGGCAGGTCATGGCCCGCCTGGAGCTCCTGGGTATCACACACCTGTTGACCATCGGCGGAGACGATACGGCCCTGAGCGCCCGGATCATCGCGGAGGCGTCGCGTGGCAAGATCCGCGTCGTCCATTGCCCCAAAACCATCGACAATGACCTGCCGCTGCCAGGAGACCTCCCGACGTTTGGATACAACACCGCTTTGCACCACGGCGCAATCCTGGTCAAAAACCTGATGCAGGATTCCAAAACCACAGACCGCTGGTACATCGTGGTGACCATGGGTCGAAACTCCGGCTTCCTGGCCCTGGGGATCGGCAAATCCGCGGGGGCTACCCTCACGCTGATTCCGGAGGAGTTCCGCGAGAGGGTAACCGTTGCCCAGGTCTGTGACGTAATCGAGGGCGCGATTCTCAAACGGCGCGCCATGGGACGCAACGATGGCGTGGCCATGCTGGCTGAGGGCCTGGCCTACCGTTTCGGCGATCGGGCGGAGTTGGAGCGCATCCTGGGTGCGGAAGTGCCGGTGGACGCCGCCGGCCACCCGCGCCTGTCCGAGGTGCCCCTCCAGGAGGTGGTTCGCAAAGAGCTGCTCAAGCGGTTCCGTGATCGCGGCGACAAGACGACTCTCGTTTCGGGCACGCTGGGCTACGAACTCCGCTGCGCGGAGCCGACTCCGTTCGACATGGCGTATTGTCGCGACCTCGGCCACGGGGCCGTGCGGATGCTGCTGGACACTGAGGCGAACTACCCGCTGGGTGTGATGGTGACGCTCCAGGGCGGGCATCTCAAGCCGATGTTTTTTGAGGAGATGGTGGATTCCCAGACCAATCGGACCCGTATCCGCCAGGTCGACATCTCGTCAGATTCGTACCGCGTCGCCCGGGCATACATGATCCGCCTGAACAGAAGAGACTTCGAATCACCCGAGCTCGTCAAAAAGATGGCCGAGTACGCGAAGCTCAGCGAACAGCAGTTCCGCGACCGGTTCTATCCGGTGGTAGACGGTTCAATCTGTCGAGACTTGCCGTCGGGCAGCCCCCATCCGTTTCTGAACCTGCCCCGCAATTCGAATGGCGGAGCTTGAAGCGGCCTTGGCCCGCGACGCCTGCCGGACACCCGAGCGGCACCGGCCGCCCGAAACGGAGACCCGAGCGTATGCCCCATCATTCCTCCGGGATCGGATCGGTGCTCCGTATCGGGCCGACGACGGAATGATATTTAAACTCCACGTAGCCCTGCCGTTCGAACTTGGCGGCCAGCCGGCGCAGGCAGTCGATCAGGTCTGTCAGCCGTTCCAGCGACACCCGCATTGCCTCGTACAGCCGCGCGTCCCGCAGCAGCAGGCCGAGCGTCCCTTCGCCGTCGACCATCTGCACCGCCACCCGGTTCAGATTGCCCGTGAGTTCCGCCGTGCCGTCCAGCACCGGACCCAGTCGGTTGATCTGACTCCGCGCGTCCTGCACGGCCAGCTCCAATTCGTTTGAAATCTGACGCACGTCCGACTTCAGCGTCGCCGCGGTTTCCCGCAGATCCGCAAAGGTCTGTTTGCCGTCGGCCGTCATGTCACGGATATTCTCCACAGACTGCTTCACGCCCGCTTTGAACTGCGGATCGCCCAACACGGCGTTCCAATGCCGCACGGTCTCGTCAAACCGCTGCACCAGCGTGTAAAGGGTGGCCGTGACGTGCCGGGCGGCCTCGGCCGCGGCATCCACCTCGGCGACCGTGCGTTTTTCCAGTAGATTGTGCAGGTCGGCGGCAACCGGTTGCAGTTCGGCCGCGAGATTCCCGATTTCCAGCCCGGTGCGCTCCAGAGTCGGCATGAGCGTGGGCGGTAGAATGTCGGCCAGCGGATTGCCCATTTCTCCCTGAATGCCGGCGCCTTCCCGCGGAAGCATGGTCAATTCGCCCGAGGGCACCACCAGTTCGATCCGCGTGCGGCCGATCCCGATGGGAGAACTCAGGATTACCGCACGGGTGCCTTTGGGAATCTCATACTTGTTCCGGATCAGCGCGACAATCTTGACGCCCTCGTAGGGCTTACGGGCATTTACGAACTCGATGCGTCCCACCCGCCCCACTTCCACGCCGTTCATATGGATCGGCGTGCCCTCCTGCACGCCGGAAAGCTGGTTCACCCGAACGGACAGTTCATACTCCGCTCCACCCAGCCACGTCGGATGCTCTCCAAACAGAACCATCAACGTGGCGGCGGTCCCCAGGCCCGCCAGCATGAAAAACCCGACCAGCAGATTCCGCCTGAATTCACTCATGATCAGCCTCCGTAGCGCAGGCTGCGCAGATCCTCTGCGGAGGCCCGCCCCTCCACAAATCGGCGAACCCGTTCGTCCCGGGAAGTCACCAGCTCTTCCGGCGAGCCGTCGAAAATGAATCGTCCGTCGTGCAGCATGACGATCCGATCCCCCACCTTGCGAGCACTCGCCATGTCGTGGGTCACCACGATGCCTGTGACGCCCAGCTCCCGCTTGAGCTTGAGAATCAGCTCGTTGATCACGTCCGCCCGCACGGGATCAAGCCCGGTTGTGGGCTCGTCGTAGAGCACGACTTCCGGGTCCAGAGCGATCGCACGGGCCAGAGCGACGCGTTTCTTCTGTCCCCCGGAAAGCTCCGCCGGACGCTTGCCCTGAATCCCGTCCAACCCCACCATCCGCAGTTTCTCCGACACAATTCGCGCGATATCCGCCGGGGAGCGCCGCGTGTGCTCCCTCACCGGAAAAGCGATGTTCTCCGCCACCGTCAGCGAATCAAACAGGGCTCCCAGTTGAAACAGGAAGCCGAACCGCTTCCGCAATGCGTCAAGCTGCGAGGCATTCATCCGGTTCACCCGTTCTCCGCGGAACCGTACCTCGCCGTGATCCGGCCGCAGCAGCCCCACCATGTGCTTGAGAATCACGCTCTTGCCCACGCCGGACTCGCCGATCACCACGGTCGTTTCCCCGGCCCCCAGGGCCCGGTTCACACCGCGCAACACGCGCAACGCCCCGAACGCCTTATGCACGTTGGCAAACTCTATCACGGGCGCGCCATCGACGGCCCTTCCAGAATCCTGCGACACCCCCGCACTCATAGCGAACACACGTCAGATCAACGCCTTGAAACCGTACAGGCTCTTGTAGACACCCTGCGCAAAGGTCGCCACAAAGAAGTCGATCACGAGGATCACGATAAAATTCGCAACGAACGAATCAGTGCAGGCCTTACCCACGCCCTCTGCTCCGGGCTTGCAATAGAATCCTTTGTAACAGGCGATGGTCCCGATACTGCCGCCGAACAGCAGACTCTTGACCAGACCCACCCCCACGTCCCAGGTCTCGATGGCCTCGGCCGTCCAGTACCAGTACGGGCCCGATGGGACATCCTTCACCACCACCGCAATGAACCAGCCTGCCAGTGAACCCGCCAGATCGCAAAAAAAGGTCAGCAGAGGGGTCAGCAACAGGCAGGCCAGGAACCGCGGAACCACCAGGTACCGGACCGGGTCTGCCCCCATGACCCGGTAGGCATCCAGTTGTTCGGTCACATTCATCGTGCCCAGTTCGGCGGTCAGGGCCCCGCCGACCCGACCGGCCAGCATCACGCCGGCCAGAACCGGCCCCAGCTCCTTGACCAGGGTCAGGTTCAGGAGCATCCCCATCTGCTCCTGGAAACCGGCTGCCGCCAATTGATCATACGCCTGGACGGCCAGTACCAGCCCCACGAAGACGCCCGTGATCAGGACGACCGGCAGCGTCCGATTCCCCACCTCGTAGAACTGCGGCATGACCCGCTGCCAGGTGCGGTATCGAGGCAGCCCCACGACGGCCCGTTCGACCATGGTTCCGGTGAAAACCCAGAACCGCCCGAAAGAGGCAAACGAAGCAACAGCTTTTTCGCCGCAGCGTGCGATCAGGCCCAGCATCGTGATTACGGAAAACCCGCCTCGCGCAACACACCCACCCCGCCGCGACCTTGTAATGGCGACGCTCTACCGTGTCAATTGCGTGCGCGGTCGGCACTTGTCAGTGCTTATACCCGCGATATGATCCGCGGATGCTTTCCGCCGCGCCGGATGTGTCCATTGTCGTGCCGGCCTATTGTGAGGCCCCCAACCTGCGATCCCTCACGGAACGGGTTTTCGCGGCCACACGGGCTGCCAATCTGGAGGCGGAACTCATTATCGTGGACGACAATTCGGCGGACGGCAGTATTGAGATCGTGGAGGCACTCGCGGCGGCGTTCGCGATACGCATAATCGTCCGAACGAACGAACGCGGGCTCAGTTCCGCCGTCCTTCGCGGCTTCCAGGAAGCTCGGGGACCCATTCTGGTGGTGATGGATGCCGACCTCTCCCACCCGCCGGAGGCGATCCCCGACCTGGTTTCTCCCATTCGCGAGGGCCGTGCCGATTTCGTTCTGGGCTCCCGCTACGTCTGCGGGGGGCAGATCGACCAGGACTGGTCGTTCTTCCGCCACCTGAACAGCCGTATTGCGACGTGGCTGGCCCGCCCCCTCACAGCAGTCCGGGATCCAATGTCCGGTTTTTTCTGCTTGCCACGCGCCAGCCTTGAAAAAGCTGCCCCGCTGAACCCCATCGGATACAAAATCGCCCTGGAACTGATCGTCAAGACTCGGAGCTGTCGCTGTCTGGAGGTGCCTATTTCTTTCGCCGATCGGGCAGCCGGAACCAGCAAGCTGACCGCCCGGGAGCAAATCCGCTATCTTCGCCACCTTATCAGGCTCTACTGGTTCCGCGTCGCAGATGCACATGAGAACAAACCCGCATCTTGAGCCTCTTGCCGCCGACCGGATATGCTGCACGGTCTGTCGACCTGAGCTGGACCTGCTCGCCAATGCTGGAAACTCAACCGTCAGGATGGCACCCGGATGTGCTTCCAGGTGGCAGGCCGGAGGTAAGGGGAACCTGCAATGAAAGAAAGCCTGCGAATCGTCGTGGCTCTCGGGGGCAACGCCCTGTCCGATCCGACTGGACCCGGCAGTGTGGCAGAGCAGTTTGCCCGTACGCGCGAAACCTCTGTTCCGCTGTGCGATCTGTTGGAGGAGGGCCATCGCCTGCTTATCACCCACGGAAATGGCCCCCAGGTGGGTAGCATTCTGCGAAGAGTGGAACTCTCCCGGCACGAAGTCTACCCCATGGACCTGGGCCTCTGCGTGGCCGACTCGCAGGCAAGCATGGGGTACATGATCTGCCAGTGCGTGACAAACGAGCTGCTTCGCCGCCGAATCGATCGTCACGCCATCGCCCTGGTGACCACGGTACAGGTGGATCGGAATGATCCGGCTTTCGCGAACCCCACAAAGCCGATCGGCTCGTTCTGTTCGCCCGAAACCGCCAGCCAACACATCGAACGGGACGGGTGGCAGATGATAGAAGTGCCGGGCAAGGGCTTCCGGCGTGTTGTGCCCTCGCCGCGCCCCATCGCCATCAAGCCTCTCCAACCCATCCGAGACCTGTATGACAAAGGCGAGATTCTCGTCGTCTGCGGCGGAGGAGGCATTCCGATTGTCTGGCGCGAGGGCTGGGGTTACGAAGGCGTTGAAGCGGTGATTGACAAGGATCTGGCAGCGGCCCTGCTGGCCGTGGGGGTGCAGGCCGATCGGCTCGTTATCATCACCGATCAGGACTGCGTTTACGACGGGTTCGGCACCCCTGACCAACGACCCATCCCCCGGCTGACGGTGGAACAGGCCCGCAAGCGTCTGGAAGCGGGGGAATTCCCCAGGGGCTCCATGGGGCCCAAGGTGGAGGCTGCCATCCAATTCCTGACCGAGTCGTCTAAGCCGAACGTTGAGACGGTGATTACGTCGTATCCGACGGTGGTGGACGCCATCCACGGGCGAGCTGGAACACGCTTCGTCCGCGACTGAGACCCTCTCCCGTGAGATCGGGTCGACCTGGAAATAGTCGTCCATATCCCCGGCGCTTCCACAGCCGCTACTCCTCGATCCGCCCACGCTCCACGCGCTTTCCGGAGGCTCGGACCGGATCCAACCGGCGCAGCACGCGACGGCGAATGGCCTGAAACGGCCGGGTCAACCAGCGATGCACATGAACGTAGAAAGGCCGGCGGTACGAGCGGGCCAGAGCCTCTGGACTCAACTGATCCGGCCGGATGCGCCGCTGAAGCTTGGTCAGATGGTACAGGTCCCCCTGTTGGAAACGCCGCAGCAACCAGCGAGCCGGGGGAAACCAGCGTGCCCAGCGTGGCAGGTGAAAGGCTATCTGGAAATCGAAAAGATATGGCCGGCCATCATGCCCAACCAGCACGTTTTCACACTTTTCGAGATCCACGTATGCCATATGCAGGGTGTGCATGGCACAGACGGCCTCCCGGAGCCGACAGAAGAAATCGTCCGGAACCGGCTCTCCCTTACGAAGCACGTGCCCAGGCACAAACTCATGGGCTGTAGCCCCCCTGCCCCACATGCCCACGAACCGCGGGACGGCCTCCAGCCCAGCCACAAGGCGGAACATGGCCGCCTCGCGCCCGGCCAGAAAACGGCCGATCCACGCCGTGGGCAGGCCAAAAAGGGAGACACGACGCCCGATCTTCACAACAATCTGTCCATCGGGGCCTTCGTAAAGCCCGGTGGCGGCGAAAAAGTCGTGCTTGAATCCGCGTACGAAGGCGTAGGAATGGCCCGCGATCTCCACGCTGGCGGGAAATGACTCACGCCCCAGAGCACGCAACCATGCCGGTACGGTTTTGGCCAATGAAGCAACCCCCGACCACGGCGGTCCGCTTGGTCACCGAGGTCAGGGGCTGATTCTGCGGTCTGGCCCCCTGATTTTCAAATCCGAGGAAGCTGTCGAACGTCCGGTTCTTCCCGCCACTCCGAACGAGGGTGCCATTGCCGTGTCTTCCCAATCATCAGCCCCTCGGACGAAAGCAGTCATGTCCCCGCGCTCGGAGGAGCGGGCAATCCCTTCTCTCGTCTCCACCCCGCAGGCACTCTCCTCCCTTCCCAGGCGGGGGCCTTCCTGATTCCTTGTCAGTTCAACGCTGAGAACAAGGCTCCAGCCAAGGCGTTGGCTCCACAGACACGATCTCCCTTGAAAGACTCCGTCTTCCTCACGAAACACGTATGGTACTGACAAGGACGATGACCGGAGCCTTGTCCAGCGTTTCAGAGGATCCACGCGGTTTGGAGCGATGAGCGTCCTGACCCCCGACGACCGGATGCTATAGGCCAAGCAGCCGCACAGCGTCCGGAACGCCATGGACTCAGTCATCGCTTGTGGAGCAGACGCCTGGAAGGAAAGTACGGGATGATGAAAAATACGAATGACGGAACCAGACGGAATACGCGCGTCTGCCACACACTCCATATTGTCTTCTGCAATCTATTTCATACCCGATAACTCAAAAAAGTCAAGCAAACAGCGCCCCGAAAGTGACAACTTGTTGCCCACACGGTACGTCACCGACCCGCGGGAGCCGGGGCGACCTTCTGCCCGAAACCGTCACCTCCTTAGGCGACCCCACTATCCCTCGCCCCGGACCCGACGCAAGCTTCACATCCATGCAGCGGATTCCATCGCCTCAATCCACGCGATTCGGCGACACGTTGAATCCCCACGCCTGACCGGGCCCCTTCACGGCCGGCCGACCGAGCGTCCGCGTCGGACCGATCCAGTTCTCCGGAGCCTCGGGACTCACGCCGGTTCGTGCGCGTCCTGAATTGCGCTCTTGGTAACCGGACAGCGGCAAACTATACTCCCTGCGTAGGCGACGGAACGCCGGGGCGCCGTCTTACGATTTCCGCCAGAAGAAGGGCTGGGCCATCGCGATGCCGGATTGGCTGATCGCACAATCAACGCTCGCGGATCGCGTGGGACGACTGGGAACGCGCCTGTCCGATATCCAGCTATACGATCTCTTTCGGTTCACCCTCGAGATGTTCCTCATCGGAATCGTCGTGTACTTCACACTTCGATTCCTCCAGGGCACACGCGGCGCCCGTCTTCTGCGGGCTATCGGCCTGATCGTGGTCGTAAGCTTCCTGGTAGTCCGACTCGTGGCGGCCAAGCTCGAGCTTGACCGCATCAACTACCTGTACCCCTACTTTCTCGGAGCTGTGTTCCTCATCACGCTTATTGTCTTCCAGACGGAGTTGCGCCGCGGCCTGTTGCTGATTGGAGCGGCTTGGTGGTCACGAAGCTGGGCTGAGGAGGCAGCCCAGGTTGTCGAACCCATTGTGCACGCCGCCGCGAGCCTCTCCAAAAAAAAGGTCGGCGCCCTGATTGCGGTGGAGCGGAGCGTGGGCATGGCCGGCGTCGCCGAAACCGGTGTGGCTTTGGACGCGCGGGTCAGTCTCGAACTGCTTGGCTCGATCTTCTGGCCCGGGTCCGTGCTGCACGACATGGGTGTGCTTATCCGGGGCAACCGGATCGTGGCGGCCGGCTGCCAGTTTCCGCTGGCAGACTGCGACGATGTCGACCGCTCGCTGGGCAGTCGTCATCGCGCCGCGGTGGGTATCAGCCATGAGTCGGACGCTCTGGTGGTTGTGGTCAGCGAGGAAACGGGAACCATCTCAGTGGCCGAGCATGGCCGCCTGCGCCGTTCCCTGACGCCCGACACGCTCCGTCAGATTCTCCTCGAGGGCCTCACGGGCGGACCGGGACGCCGAGTCCGTTCACGTTTCCTGCGACGGGGCAAACCGGCGGTTCCGCGTGCTTCGGTCGCCCCCCCCGCTTCCGGCAACCGAGAAGACAGCGCCGGCGCATCCGGCGCAACGCCGTCCCGAGCGAAGGCAGGCATTTGAGATGGCCCAGATCAAGCTCATCGCGATGACTGTGGGGCTGACCGCTCTGATCTGGGTGTTCGCGGATCAGTTGCTGCGTGAATCGGACGAATTGCTCGTGCATGTTCGTTTCACCTCCGCCGGTCCACCGGGTATGTCGGTCCGGACGCCGGACGACCGGACTGCCTCCTTTCGAGTACGCGTCAGTGGCCCTCGCCGCATCATCGCCAAAAAAGCGGCCGGCGGCTCCCTCGGCGTGGACCTGCCGGTTACCGAGCGCAAGACCGGGCGGTACACTCTGAACATGTTCGAGGAGTTGCGTAAGCTTCAGGGCCCCTTCGATGACATGTCGATCGAGTCCGTCATCCCGGAAATGCTCGACATTCTCGTGGACAACATGGTCACGGTGGAAATGGAGGTCCGACTTCGCGAAACGGAGTCATTTGACTTTGAGATCGACCCCACCGTGGAGCCAACGCAGGTTCGTGTGACGATCTCCGAATTAGCCCTCCGAGGGCTGCCGCCGGACATTCCCGGCATCCCGCCGGATCAACGCTATGTCGCCCTGAACATCAACCGCCATCTCGCGAAGTTCCCTGTCGGCACACTCTTCTCTCGCGATGTGATGCTTGAGCATCGCGTGGCCGGGGCGAACGTCCGAATCGAGCCTCCGGAGGTCCGCCTCGTTGCCCAACTCGCCCAACGGCGTAAGGAAACGACCATCCCGGCCGTTCCAATCAATTTTCAAGGGAGTGCGACCGTATTAAATCGTTCCTTTATAGAGCAGCGGGATCCGTTCACTCTTCTTACCCAGCCCATTACGGTTCGCGGTCCGGCCGAGGCGATTGATCGGATTGCTTCCGGGCAGACCAAGGTGTTCGGGATCATCACGTTGACCACGCCGCCGGCCGACCAAGTGGGCAAGTTTCAGGACGCGGTGCCCCGATTCAGCCTTCCGTCTGGGGTGGAGTTGGTGGGTTCACCGGATCCGGTCGAGTTCCGCCTGGTACCCAGACCCTTGCCCGACAACGGCAACGGCGTCCCCTAGCTGCCTGGCGGCTCTGGGCGAGATTTTGTCGGCAGCCCACTTGACACGCCGTAGCGCCCGGTTATTCTATCCTGTGCGGTGACATTGCGTGCAGGGAAACACCCGTCCCCATTCCGAACACGGTAGTGAAGCCTGTACGGCCGAGGGTAGTCGAAAGGCGAGATTAGGTGATTGCCGCATTATTTTGAAAGCCCGCTTCGGCGGGCTTTTCTTTTGAGGTGACCGGGGCCCTCCCCGTCCGGCGAGCCTTGGCTGTTCGCCGTGAGAAACCCGACCGTACCCGCTGCGGATAAGGAGGATCAGGCATGGGAATCGTCATAGCGGTTCTGGTGGCGATCGGGGCTCTGCTGGCCTCGTTTGGAGCCATATTTGTGCCTCTGGTCCTGGTCACGTGAACAGGGCCATTCCAGCACCACCGATCGGACGGCTGGTCGTCACCGACTGGAAGTGAAAGCCCGTGAGTGCGCGTGTGATCATCGTGACCGGCGGCGGTCGGGGCATCGGCCGGGCCACGTGCCGGCGCTTTGCAGTGGCCGGCGACCAGGTGGTGGCCGTCGCCCGCACAACCGCGGAGATCGAGGAGACTCGCGATCGGATCCGGGCGGACGGCGGCCTGTGCACGGCTATAACGGTCGATCTGGGCCGCTCGGAGGAGATCGAACGGCTCATCGGCTCCGTCCAACGCGAGTTCGGCCGAATAGACGTGCTGGTGAACAATGCGGGCGCAGTGACGAAGGGAACGGCGGCCACGATGGCCCCTGTGGCCTTCGAGGCCATGGTGGCCGTCAACATTTCGGCGGTTTTTCACACCAGCCGCTGTGTCTGGCCTATCATGGAAGCCCAGGGCGGCGGCACGATCGTCAATTTGTCTTCCCTCTCCGCGTTCGACCCGTTTCCCGGCCTTGGCACGTATGGAGCGACCAAGGCATGGGTGAACACGTTCACGCTGGGCTTGGCGGGCGAAGGTCGCAAGGCCGGCATCCGTGTGTTCGCGGTTGCCCCCGGTTCCGCGGAGACCCGGATGCTTCGAAGCGTTTTCCCCGATCTGCCGGCCCATCGCGTGCTTCAGCCGGAGCAGCTCGCCGATACGATCTTCGCCGTGGCCCAGCCAGAGTTCGCCTATGCCACCGGACAGGTCATCGCGGTGCGCAGTTGAGCTTCCATCCGGCCGGTCAACAATCATAAGCCGCCCAGGATCGTGACACTGGGCGTCTGGCGTGCGGCCAGTTCCGTTCGCAAAGCGTCCACCTGCTGCTGGAGCACGTGCATCCGCTCGCGCAGGTTCTCCGGTAGGGAGCCGATCTGCCGTTCGTACTCGGCGGCGATGGCGGTGACGTTGCGTGACTCCATCCCCTCCAATTCCTGCCGCAGGAATTCCGATTCCCCCCGGATTTCCTCGGCGCGAATGGCCACCTCCGCCAGGCGTTCGCGGAGTTTTCCGACCATCTGCCCGCCGGCCTGTGCCCGTCGCTCCGTTCGCTGCTGGAGCAGGCGTACACGGGCTTCGGCCAACTCCGCTTCCGCTTGAGAAAGGTCCGTGCCGGAGGCGCGAAAAGCCTGGGCCGGGGAGCGCGCCTGATCCACCTTTGCCTGACGCGCGGCGACGATCTTCTCCATCTCCTCCGCGACGGGGTCGGGGTCGCCCTGGGCCTGTTCGTTCACACGGGCGATCTGCTGGAGGATGGCATTCTCCTGCGCCTCGGCACGTTTGAGGTCTCGCTCCATGTCTGCCAGACGTTCGCGCAGCGAGCTTTGCCTCTGCAATACTCGGTCCAGCCCAAGATCCTCCACGCCCGCCCGGGTTCGAAGCGTCTGCTCCAGGTCCGCGAGTTGCTGAAGGCGGCCACTGATCTCAGTCAGTTGTTGCTCCGCAACCTCCAGTCCGTGTTCGCGCCGCTGCCACTCCAGTTGCGATGTCTCCTTCAGCATGGCATCCACCCGCCCGCAGAGCGCTTCCCAGAAGCCCTGGCGGACCGGCTCACATTGATCCTTCTCGCATGCAAACTTCAGTACGCAGGTCAGGGTGCTACTCGCGAGAAGCGGGCGGGACTCCGGTCCGACTACCAGCGGCCCACCGATCGAAGGTGGGCCGCTCAAACCTCGGCCCCGGTACAACCTGCCGGAACCCTCGAGCCGGTACAACGTAACGGCTGCCCGCCCCTCGATCGGATCAAACGGCGAGTCCCCCTCCCTGAAATCCGGATACATTCCCTCCAGCGCAACGTTGAACAACTCCTGCGCCGCCTCTTCGCTCAGAGTGAGAGCCGAGGTGTCGCACACGATCCGGACGACGCACGACGTCGGAGCAAGTCCTGGTTTCGCCAGTGGTAGCGCGATACCGGGCGCCTTCGGTTGGGCAAACGTCGGCCAAACAGTCACAAGAAACGCCACGACTGCAATCATACGCATTTTCATGAGACACCTCCCGTGGAAGTTTCGATTTCATTCAGTCGCTGCCGAGCGGTGTCGGCAGCAGGGGTTTGCGGGAACAGATCCACAATTCGCTTGTATCTGGCCGCGCAGGCGGTGCTCACCGCCCTGCTGCCGCAACGTCGCTCCGCAGACTCCAACGCCATGTCCGCCACGCCGGCGATCTGGTCGCGCAGCTCCTCCAACGGGTCCGGCCGATCCAACTCCCGCTGAAGCACGGCCAGCCGCGTCCGGTTCTTCTCGCAGACAAGCAGAGCATCCACCGCCGCCTCCCGCGTCCGGATCTCCGACTCCAGGCGGTCGATCTCCGCGCGGAGTTCCGCAGGATCGGCTGCCGTCGGCGTCACCGCCGGGGGATTCGACTCGCCGGAGGACGCCACATGGGTGTTGCCCGGTGCAGTGCTCAATAACCACCATCCACCCAGCCCCATCAGAAGCAGCACACTTGCCGCGACCCCCGTTGCCCGAGTCCGGGTGCGCCGCAACGCCCTTCGGCGAACCTGGTCCGCCAAGCCATCGGCCAGTGGCCGGGAGGGACGAGCCGCCGCGTCCGCGTCTCGAATCAGCTTGACAAGCGGATCACTCATATCGCACCCTCGTTCACACCCGCGCAGCCCAGTTTCTCCTTCAGCCGCCGCCGGGCCCGCATCAGGCGAACAGTCACCGTGTTGGGTCGCAGACCCAGGATTTCCGCCACACGATCCACCGGCAATTCCTCCAGATACCGCAGGACGACGACTTCGCGGTATGCGGTCGGCAGCCTGCGGACGGCGTCACGTACCGCTGCGGTTGCGTCCTCATCGTGACAATCCTCGCTGGAGTCCGATTCGGCCTCAGACGTTGGTTGTCGAAAAAGCCGTAACCACCTTAGGCGGTGCCGTTTGCGACACTGACTCACAGTGAGAACGGCCAGCCAGGTGGAAAGCCGGCACTCCCCTCGGAAACGGGCCCGATGGGTCCAGACAGCCAGGAACACGTCCTGAACAACGTCTTCGATCTCACCCGACCAGCCCAGCAACCGGTAGGCCAGTCGAGCGACGTGGTCCTGATGGTCCGTCACGAGCCGAGCGAAAGCAGCCGCATCTCCGTCGGCACAGGCCGACCAAAGCCTCGTCTCCTCGCTAGCCGTGGCATCCACCCGTTTTCCATCCGCGATGGCCAGGGTCCCGGTCATGACCACCCTATTAGACCCGGACCGGGGCGAGAAATGACAGAAAAATCCGTAGGCGGCGGACAAGCAGCCAGGATTCAGGATGGGATTGCCGCGAGGGCATCGCGGATTTCGCGGAGAACGGCCACGTGCCGGGGTGTCCAGGTGTGAGCAGGGTGGGATTCGACCTCTTCGTCACCCAGGCCGACGGCTCTGGATTGGCGAAGTCGGGCCATAATCAGGCCGCGCAGGTGTTCCGGATCGTGGATACCTTCGATGAGTCCCTCGTTGGTGATCTGGAAGCCCTGCTGCCGGGGGTTGCTACCGGCGCCAGCCGTCTCCACGACCACGTCCGCGATGCCGAAGTGCCGCTGCACCGGGCCCTGCGAGACGCGGATGTTCTGGACATTTTCGAAGGTGATGGTGACCTCCCGGATGACCCAGACGCCGCGTCGAATACGAAGACTGCGCCGGGTCATGACATACCAGGTGGTGTCGTAGCGAAGATGCAGTGCCACGTACACGATGATGTCCGGCACAACGGCCAGGATGAGCGCGACGGGAAACAGCACGGCGCCCAGCCAGGGTACGAAAACCGTCAGTATGATCCAGCCGATGAAGATGGCCACATCCAGAGGCAACAGGCCCAGCCAGAACCAGAACTTGAGGTAACGCAGGAAGCCCGGAGCCGGCTGGAATGTCTCAACGGCGTCATCCGGTCCGACCGGCAGCCAAGGCGGCTCCTTCGGCACACGGAACCAATCGACGAGCACGCGCCAGACGCCCTGGTACATCCACCGCGAGGTGCGTTCCGTTCGGCCGCTCATGTCTCGCTTCTCCGCTGTCGGGCCAGCCAGCGCACTTCGTCGCGGATTTCACAAAGAACCTGCAGAACCTCGCCGCCCTCGTCAGTCGGGTGGGCATGTGGCTCCGATTCCGCCGCGTCTCTGGCCCCGCGCATCTGTGCGTAGAGATAGTCGCGCAGGGCTTCGGCCTGCAGGATGCCCTCAATCGTCATCTCCGCGCCGGCCGACCCGGAGGCGGTCTGCACGGAGATGGTGGCCAGACCAAGCCAACGATGCAGAATATTGCGGGTCACATGGATGTCCTGAATGCGGCGATACGTCAGGTAGATTTCGTGGCGAAAGAGGATGCCCCAGGACATCGAGACGCCTTTGTCGTCGAAGCGGTACTGCAGCGTGTGGTATTTGCACCAGAGCACGATGACCACGATGGGAAAAGCAACGGTAGTCAGCAGCGAAACGAGAACGTAGTACGTCATTAGCGCCGAATCAGGACGAGTGATAGCACGAGGATCGAAAGGCGGTTGCGAATGCGACATCACGGGGCCTCCAGAATGCTCCGACCGCCACGCCGGGCGATTATACCACGGAGGAAATCACTATCTACGTCATCGCATTCTCGGGAAGACTCCGGTTGAACTCGCCTTCCGAGAGGTTTTTCGGCCCGGCGAAATTCGGGAATCGAGCGCCTGTTCACGATCGTCGGGTTGCGTAATAATCCTCCCGCAAGCGGCGCAGACGGGTTCGGCACGGTCGGACGCGAAATCCGCCGCGGCACGCTCGAGACACACGCATGGCTGTAAACGACTCCCTTCTTCCTCTCCTGGATCAGGTCGGAGGACTGCTGCGCGACGCAGAGCAGATCGCCTGTCTCACCGGGGCCGGCGTCGCGGCGGAAAGCGGCGTGCCGACGTTTCGCGGAGCGGGCGGCCTGT
The DNA here is from genome assembly GCA_052034525.1 of Planctomycetota bacterium. Classification (GTDB taxonomy): domain Bacteria; phylum Planctomycetota; class Phycisphaerae; order UBA1845; family UBA1845; genus JAFGJQ01. The sequence goes on along the minus strand of JBPOIK010000020.1, from coordinate 3,032 downwards.
GGGAAGGCAGACGTCCCGAATCGCTGGCCACACCCGAGGCGTTCGCGGCCGACCCGGAGGAGGTCTGGCGGTTCTATCTCTGGCGGCGCCGCCTTCTGCTGGCCTGCCAACCCAATCCCGGGCACTACGCGCTCGCCCGTCTGGAGCAGCGGAAGCCGGGATTCACCCTGATCACACAGAACGTGGACGGTCTGCATGTCCAGGCCGGCAGCCGGCGCGTCCTGGCCATTCATGGCGACATCTGGATCGACCGCTGCACTCGTTGCGAACGCGAGGCACGCGGGACGGACCACGACCTCCAGACCATTCCCCGCTGCAGCTTCTGCGGCGCCCTGGCTCGTCCCGGCGTAGTCTGGTTCGGCGAGTCGTTGCCGGCGGATCTGTGGATGCAGGCCGAACGGGCGGCCATGACATGCACCCTGATGCTGGTGATTGGGACCAGCTCCCTGGTTTATCCCGCCGCCTCGCTGGCAAGCATCGCCCGGGCGGCCGGCGCCACGGTCGTGGAGATCAATCCACAGGCCACGCCATTGACTTCCGAGGCGGATGTGGCCGTTCCCGCCCCGTCCGGCCAGGCGCTGCCGGCCATTATGGACCGCCTTGCCGACTCCTGAATCCGCCCGCCGGCCGGGCCGGGCAAGTCGCGTTGACGGGGGTCCGTCTCGCCAGTAGCATCACCCGATCCCGGACCCTCCGGCTCCGAACCGGGGCATGGAAAAGGGGGCGTGCCCCGGCGGGACCCAAGGCTCACGTGAGATCGATTGCCGCATGTTTGCCGTTATTTCGGACATTCACAGCAACATCGAAGCGTTAACGGCGGTCCTGGCGGACATTGACCGCCGGGGTATTCGGGAGATTCAGTGCTGCGGCGATATTGTGGGCTATGGGCCCAACCCCCTGGAGTGCCTCGATGCCCTGATCGAGCGGGATGTCAAGTCCGTCTGCGGGAATCATGACATCGCGGTGTTCTTTGAGCCGTTGAACTTCAACGTCAGCGCCGAGCGGGCGGCCTATTGGACGCGGCAGGTTCTGGAAGACGAAGACCGAAAGGCGTTGCGCAATCGGCGATGGGAAATGCTGGGGAACATGCCGGAGAGGATGGAGTCACACGGGCTGCTGCTGGTGCACGCCTCGCCCCGTCGACCGGTCAACGAGTACCTCTTCTCCGAAGACATGTACACGAACCCCAACAAGATTCTGGCGAATTTCGACCGACTGGCCGCGAATCATCGGGCGTGTATCGTCGGGCATACGCACGTTCCGGGGGTGTTTCTGGACGACCCGTATTTTGACGCTCCAGGCGACCTGGCAGAGGCAGACCATTACGAGCTGACCTCAGAAGAGAAAGCGATCATCAACGTGGGCAGCGTGGGGCAGCCTCGCGACCGAGACACCCGCGCAAGCTACGTCGTGGTTCATCTGCCCTCCGACAACCCGGCGACCGCGACCAACGACGTGCACGCGATCATCGAGTTCGTGCGTGTCGAATACGACGTGGAGAAGACGGTCCGGAAGATCCTGGCCATTCCGGAGCTCGACGATTTTCTCGGCACCCGACTCCTGGATGGCCGATAGCGCGGCCCCCGTGGGCGGGCGGCGCCGCGCAACAGCAGGGGCATATATGCCGTACGCGAAAAAAGAATCGATCATCACCCGCGATCGCGGATCAACGATCGTGAAGGAGTCGGTTTGACTGTGGATCGTCGTTCCTTCATCCAGGCCTTCCTGTGGGCAACCGCCGCGTTCCTGCTTTTCATCACGGTCTCCCAGCGGTATCTCCTGCCCCGGATTCCGCCCGGTCCGCCGGCGGAGGCAATGCCCGACCGCCTGGCGAATGGAGAAGCGGCCCCAGTCACCCCCACCACCGGCCCGGTGACCTTTGGCGCCACCTCGTCGCCCACGACCGCGCACGGGCTGCATGCCGTGTCGGCGGACGACTCCGGGCCGGCAGAGCTGGGCGCGCCGACGGATGTGCCCCGAAGTCCGTACCGGATGCATTTGGAGCTTTCGCCACGCGGCGCCGGGATCCGTACGGCCAGTCTGACAGACTATGCCGCGGAATACGGCACCGACAAACGATACCGGCTTCTCCAGCCGGAGAAGGGGTTGGATGGCGAGGAACACGTTTCGCTGGCGCTGGAGACGATTACCGTTAACCAGCAGACGATCCCTCTGGAACATGCCGTCTGGCGGATGTCGCGGTCGGAGACTCAGGAGGAACAGACTGTCCGGTTCACGCTGGATATCGCGGACGAACAGGACCGCCCTCTCCTGCGGATGACGCGCCAATACGTGCTGCAGCCCCAGGCCAGAGAGTCCGGTCGACACGACCTGGCCGTGAGGCTCTCCCTGGAGAACCTGACAGACGAAACCCTGGATGTCCGGCTCGCACAGCGAGGGCCGGTGGGCATCCGGCAGGAGTACAGCCGGGCGGACGACCGGTACGTGTACACCTCCATGAGCCCTTCCACCGGAACGAATGTTCCCAAGGTGAACGGGATCGCCTGCAGCACGATCGCAGCCAACGAGAAGGCGTTGACCGAATACAAGCGAGACTCCGGAGATCACTTCTGGTGGCACGGCGCCGGGAACAAATACTTCACGTTTCTGACCGTTCCCCTGGGCCCGGGGGACGACGAGCGACCCGACTGCGTCGTGCAGGCGGACACCCTGGATCTGAATCGCGGCAATTCGTCGCACACGGGCGTGACGACGCGCCTGATTCTGCGGGCTTCGGTGCCGTCGGGCGGCACGTGGGAGTCGAGACTGGCCTGTTACGTGGGGCCGAACGACAAGAAATCATTCCTTCGCCCCGGCAACGAGGACTACGCCCGGCGCGGATTCGTCGACATTCTCGGCGTCCAGTATGGGTCGTGCGCTTTCGGCTGGCTGACGAATCTGATGGTATGGCTGCTGGACGGGCTCTACCGGGCGATTCCGAATTACGGCATAGCCATCGTCATCCTGGTGATCATTGTGCGGGGCCTGCTTCATCCATTGACGCGCAAAGGGCAGATCAACATGGTCCGCAT